>JADHTJ010000201.1 GCA_016785015.1 Anaerolineales bacterium | reverse complement strand
GGTAAGGTTGATATTTGGTGCTTCCTCTTTGGGACAGAAAATCTCGAAAAAAAAATTAATCAATAATGATAACCAATTATAATGGTCAGTAGAATTCTAAACTCATGCTGCGCACGCGTAGCGGGAAAGTCCTGAAAATAGGGAGGGGTCGCTCCCCCCCCTATTTTCAGGGATATTTCTCTTTAGGTTGCGAACCTGAGTTCTAAAATCAAAGAAAGTTCTAAAAATGGCTGCTTGATAAATGATCCGACGAAAAAACAAATAGACAAAACAATAAGAGAGGATAGAATTCAAATTATAGATGATGAAGAAATAAAATCCATGTCCAAACTGTTTACAAAGATACAAGAGGTTATTAGTACTGAAAATGCAGAGCAATAGTCAATCGTCTAAAAATTACGTTCAGTAAGCTAATTGAAGAAAATTTGGAGCACAGGAGAAAACTCATGATTGTTCGCAAATTATTAATTTTGAATGCATTACTCGTGGCACTTGTATCTCTCAGCGCGCTGATTTCACCAACCTTCTTTCTTGAAGCCTATGGATTTGAAATCACAAAATACACAGTTAATTTGATGCGAGCTTTTGGTGCAATCATCGTCGGCTACGCGGTTATAAACTGGCTGATGCGTAACGAACAAGCCTCTAAAGCGCGTCAGTCATTGCTGATTGGTGCTGGTGTGAGTTACGTCACCTTCGCCATTGTTAATATTATCAACAATATTACACTTCCAGGCGCTAATGCCATTATTGGATGGGTATATTTTGGGCTAAACACAATACTTGGGGTTGCTTTTCTTGTATTAGGCTTCAGAGAGCCCATTGAAAAATAGTATCTTTTGAATTGCTTCAACCTTGAATTCGCAAGTATCGATGCCCGAGAATATTATGAAGAAATCTCCTGTCTCACTAGATGACCGTCAACTCATCGACTACCTCCTGGAGGGGGATGTTTCGATTCGGTATCAGGTTCACCGTGATTTGTTGGCAACTGAAAAACCTGACCTACAGGATCGCATAGCGACCGAAGGATGGGGTGCTCAATTTCTCAGTTTTCGAAAGAAAGAGGGGCATTGGGGACAGCGATTTTATCAACCGAAATGGATCTCAACCCATTACACAATTCTCGATCTGAAGAACCTCGCCATTTCTCCAAAGAACGAAGATATTAGGCAATCTATTTCTCAGGTAATTCAAAATCTCAAAGGCCCAGACGGTGGAATTTTTCCAATTGGAAAAGAGAGAAAAAGTGATGTTTGCGTAAATGGCATGTTTCTTAACTATGCTGCATATTTTTTAATAAGTGAAGATGATTTAAAATCAATTGTTGATTTCTTGCTTTCGGAACATATGAAAGATGGCGGCTTCAATTGTAATTCCAATACAATTGGGGCCGTACATAGCTCATTGCATTCAACAATTTCTGTAATCGAAGGAATTTTAGAATATGCAAAGAATGGCTATGGCTATAAACGAGAAGAGCTACAAGAAGCGGAGGAAAAATCAAGAGAGTTTTTATTGCAGCACAGATTATTTCGATCTGATCAGGCGGATAATATTATTGATAAGAAAATGTTAATGCTTTCATATCCGTCACGTTGGAAATACGATATTTTGCGAGCACTGGATTATTTTCAATTTGCTCGGATCAGCTACGATCCGCGTATGCAGGATGCGCTTGATATTCTGAAGAAAAAACGACGAAGTGATAACAAATGGCCGGTTCAGGCAAAACACCCTGGTCAAACTCATTTTGATATGGAAAAAACTGGCGGCCCAAGTCGCTGGAATACCTTGAGAGCGATGAGAGTTTTTAAACATTTCGGTGTAACCGAATGAGAAAATATGATTTCTTATTGAGATTTTCAACGACTTTCTGAATTTCTGTTTATCGCACAGGAATAGAGATACAAAATCAATTTCGCCAAGGGGCTGCATGTTTAGCGAATTATCTGTACTTCAAATTAAGTTTTCAGCTTATCGCAATAATTGTGTATAATGTCATTATGAATTGCACATAGTCATCGGGGGTATGCAATCGATATGTATAACCTTGCTTCTGGAGGAGAAGCCATGAAGAAGATTATGATCGTAGAAGACGAACCCGATATCTTGGATATCATCAAGCTGACCTTGGATTTCGGTTCCTATCAGTTATTGACAGCAACCGACGGAGATCAAGCCCTGGAAACTGCCAGGAGGGAACTCCCCGACTTGATTTTATTGGATATCATGTTGCCGGGAAGCATCGATGGCTTGGATGTTTGCCGCCGGCTTCGGGGGGATGAGGCGACCAAAGACACCTATGTTATGATGGTCACAGCCAAGGGTATGGAGCGAGACAAAGAAGCGGGGATCCAGGCAGGCTGTGACGAATATGTTGTCAAGCCTTTTAAAATTATGCAGTTGATGAAATCGATCGAAGCGATTTTGGGCGAGTAGTTTGTCTGAAACCCTGTGCCAACAATAAACCCAACAATTAGAATTCATTTTTTTCGTGAGGAAAAGCATGCAGAAAGAATATACTTCCAGCCGGTTGACAAATGGGAATCTCTGGTTTCCAGACCGCGTGACCATCGCATCCGACGCAATCCACTTTCTCAAGAGGCGCATATTTGGCTCCGATGAAGAGATCATCAACTACGATCAGATTGCATCCGTCAAGATCAATAGCGGCGTTTTATGGGCGGATATCAGTATCGAAACAGCAGGGGGTTCTCAACCGGTCTATATCAACGGTTTGCCCAAGGGCGATGCGCAAGAGATCAAAGATGCAATTCGTCTCTATCAGCAAGGCTAGAAATTATAGATTGCTCCCAACAGTTGCTGTCATTACGAGAGCAGCGTGACAGTCTCAGAACATTTGGGGGACAGGGCAATCGCATAAGGATTTTCTCTCAGGAAAAAGCCCTTCTGGGTCAGAAGCCCAACCCCTTCGACACGCTCAGGCCAGGCGCGTTGGGCGTGCTTTGCAAGATATGTGTAGACTGATTCGGCAGCCAACGCGGTTGGCTCGCTACCCAAAAAACTGGTTTGGGCCTTCTCATCTATGGTTGCTAATTCTAAATGCGATTGCCCTAATTTAGGGGATCATCTCTCGTTCGAGATTTTGCATTTTAGAGTAGAATTAAGTCCCATTTTCTCAAGCACATTTGAGACCAAGTTAGGCTGCGTTGACAAAGGAAGGTGACTGTGGACTCTGATGAACTGGTTCAATATCATATTCAGCTCAAAGAGGGAGATGTGGGACGTTATGTGCTGCTGCCCGGGGATCCGGGACGTTGTCAGCAAATAGCCAACTATTTCGATGATCCTTGTGAGATTGCCCAAAACCGTGAATATACTTCTTGTGTAGGAACACTCCACGGAGAGAGAGTTGCGGTAGTATCTACGGGGATTGGTTGCCCCTCGGCGGCAATCGCTATGGAAGAGTTGATCAAAATTGGTGCGGATACCTTTATCCGGGTGGGCACCTCAGGGGGGATGCAGCCCGAAACCAAGACCGGCGATATTGCCATTGTCACCGCAGCGATCCGGGATGAGGGAACCACAAGTCATTACTTACCCATGGAATTCCCTGCCGTGGCTGATCTTGATGTGGTCAACGCCCTGCGGGAAGGGGCTGAGAAGTTGAGTTTGCCCTATCAGGTTGGTGTGACTCAATCAAAAGATTCTTTCTACGGGGAGGTTGAATCTGCTCGAATGCCTTTGGCCAGCCATTTAGATGCTCGTTGGAAGGCCTGGGTTCAAGGGGGCGCAATCTGTTCGGAGATGGAAGCGGCGGCAATCTTCATCATCGCCAGCATCCATCGAGTGCGAGCTGGGGGCGTGATGATGATGGTTTGTACAGGAGAAGGTTTGCCCGAGGACGAAGAGGGTAAGGATCTGTTCCATGGAGACCGTGCCATCCAAACAGCTATCGAGGGTTTGAAAATACTGATCGATAGAGATAAAGAATCTCAGTAGCTCAATAATACATTTTTCAATGACCGCGCCAGGCGATGGGAATCACGCGGAGGGAGACTGAATATTTCATCCCAGCCCCATCGAAATTCAAGGCGAATTTCGATGGGGCTCTGATATGCACCAACTTGAATTAGGGCATAATTTCCTCCTTAAAATATTCAATAATTTAAGATTATTGGCTTGACTATTATAGAACGCATGTTCTATAATAGTGCTGTCTGAATTCAATAGTATTTTCTATTCGTATCATAGATCATCAGCTTACCGCCGAATATATTCATAGGAGATCGACATGACCCAGGTTATCATCATCCAAGGCGGCAGCCTCGAAAGCTATTACGAACAAACCCTCGATTATTTGCATGCCAAGTACCATTCATATCCATCGAATTTGCCTCAATTATCCGTAGATCCAGATGTTGAATGCGAGCTCGGATATTACGAAAGATTAGCCCGAAAGATTGCTGAAGAGGCGGAGTTTGACGGGGAGATTCCTTTGGGGAAATTGGTAATTTAAATATATTCTTGTATAAGGCTGGTGATGAATCAAGGATCTATGGGAATTGCGGTGAGAGACCTCCAAATGGGGGTCCCTTACCAAGGCGAATCTTAGAGACCCTGAATCAATTTATCTGGTCGATTGGACAGAATATGATGCCATCAACACAGGCCAGGATCAAGTAAACCATCGTTGCCGAATGCAAAAAAAGTCGCCCAAATTTGGGCGACTTTTTTTGCATTCAATTATGTAAACTCTAGTGTTGCAAAATTTGTGAGAGGAAGAGCTTTGTGCGGTCGTGTTGGGGGTTGTTGAAGAGCCCGTCTGGAGTGGTGTGCTCGACGATCAAACCCTCGTCCATGAAAATGATCTCGTCAGCTGCGGAGCGGGTGAAGCCCATCTCGTGGGAAACGCAAACCATGGTCATGCCCTCGCTGGCCAAATCGAGCATCACGTCCAACACTTCCTTGATCATCTCGGGGTCCAGGGCGCTGGTGGGCTCATCGAAGAGCATGATCTTTGGGTTCATTGCTAAGGAACGGGCAATGGCCACGCGTTGCTGCTGACCGCCAGATAATTTTCTGGGGTATGCGTCGGCTTTCTCCGGAATGCCAACACGTTCAAGTTGCTGCATGGCAATTTCCTTGGCCTCTTCTTTAGAGCGGCCGCGCACGACTTTCTGTGCCAAGGTGACGTTCTCCATGGCTGTCAGATGGGGGAATAAATTGAAGAGTTGGAAAACCATGCCGATCTCTGCGCGGGTTTCATTAAGCTGCTTGGGAGCGCTGGTCATCAGCTTGCCATCGATCCAAATCTCTCCGCTGGTAGGCTTTTCGAGCCAATTGATGCAGCGCAGCATAGTTGATTTTCCCGAACCACTGGGCCCGATAACCACCACAACGCTGCCACGCCCTACTTCTAGGTTGACGCCATTGAGGGCTTTGACATCTCCAAAAAATTTATAAAGATCTTTGACTACAATGATGTTGTCTTTTGTTTCAGTCATTGCTGCGCAACCTCCTTTCGAGGGCTTGGACGAGTAGAGAGAGCAACACGGTCATGGTCAGATACATCGTAGCGAGGGTGACGTAGGCCTCCCGGAAGCGGAAAGTGCTTCCAGCGTACAGGCGGGATACCTGGGTGATGTCACGAACTGCCAGCACAGAGACCAATGATGAGTCCTTCACCATTGCCACAAAGTCATTACCCAGAGCAGGCAGGACGTTGCGGACAGCTTGGGGCAGAATTATATGGAGCATAGCTTGGGGGTAGCTCATGCCCAAAGAACGGGCGGCTTCCATTTGCCCGTGCTCGATGGATTGGATCCCAGCTCTGAAAATCTCAGCTAGATAAGCGCCGTAAGTAACTGACAGAGCGACGATGGCGCGCGCGTTCATGCTGATATTTTGGTTGTTGAAAGCGGTGAAGACCGCGGCCAGGGGTGCTACTCCTTTATCGCTCAACCACACTCCAAAGGCATTCAGGCCGTCCACCACCGCGGGAACACCCACGAGGGCAATAAAGAAAATCAAAACCAGGATCGGGATGCCGCGGATCAACTCAACATAGAGCCGTGCCAGATTGTTGAAAAACATATTGCTGGAAAGCCGTCCCAAACCTGCGATAAGTCCTAAAATAAGAGCAAATCCATACGCTGTAAGGGCTGTCTGGATGGTGACTTTGAGACCAATCTTGATGAAATCGAAGGCTTGTCCATATTCGCCCCATGAGAAGACCTCGAGTGATTGATCCTCCGCGTAAATGAAATAGTTTGTTCTGCCGTCTTCAATCTCCCACTTCTTGTCTGCATCTTTGATTGTAATTTTAGCATTTGAGGAAAGCGTAATATCATTGGCCGCGAATTCTGCTTGTAGTTGTTCTGTTACCTGATCAGCGTTTAGGACATTAGTAAATTCTGAACTGATATTGAATAGAAATTCTTTGGTGAAGATGATCAAAAATACCCATATCGCGATTAGTATTATCGCCACGAACCACCAAGGGAATTCATTCAGACGTTTGCTGAAGGAAATTCCCCCATCTTCAATTTCAAGGGGACCGGTAGGAATTAAGGGTTTATCTGCCACTATGAACTCCTCTTGAACGTAGAACCGGTGTGCGAGGTGATTATCCTCACACACCGGTTTGTTTTTACGAGCAGATGACCCAGAGGTGGATCATCTCAGGTGATGCTGAATAAGCACTGATTTCTGGGTCTAGATTAGAAATCACCAGCGGAAACGCCGGCAGCATCCAGTACCTGGCGGAAGGGATCATAGAAGGTGTCGTCGTGCGCTTCTAGGGCACCCCAACTGTAGGCTTCGCCGAGGGCATTAACGCCTTCTTCAGTCTCAGCAATGGCCAAAAGGGCGGCCACGA
>JADHTJ010000037.1 GCA_016785015.1 Anaerolineales bacterium | reverse complement strand
ATTCCGATTTGCAGTTACGGGAAATATCATAAAAATCACCACCTTTTATAAATCAGAAAAAAAATAGGACGCCGATAAAAGCAGATGACCACAGATTTTCTATTTGTGTTTCTGAGAATCTAAAAGGTCCCACTGATTGATAAATAGCGGGACCTTTTGATTTTCGAAAGCTACGTTATTCTACTGGAATGGCCTCTAACTGCTCAACCATTTCCTTGATCACGTCGAAACCACCCTGCCAGAATTCAGCCTCGGTGATGTCCAGACCGGCCTCGGCGCAGATATCTGCCGGGGATGCTGATCCACCCGCCTCAAGGATCTTGATATAGCGCGGCTTGAAGCTATTGCCCTCAGCCTTGAACTGCTTGTACAGCGAGAATACGAGCAATTGTCCAAAGGCGTAAGCATAGACGTAGAAGGGATAATGGAAGAAGTGAGGGATTGAAACCCATTCCCATTTAAACTCGTCGCTAAGCTCTACGGCATCGCCAAATTGCTTTTCGATATTCTCCATGTATGCCTCGGAGAGTTGGTCAATGGTAGCTCCTCCGGCAACCAAATCATGAGCCGTCACCTCGAACATGGCAAAGAAGGCCTGACGCATAATAGTGGCGTAGGCATCATCCACCTGGCGGAAAAGGATATCGCGGCGCACCGCAGGGTCATCTTCGATCTCAAGCAAGCGGTCGATCAGCAGCATCTCCGCAAAGGTTGATGCATTTTCAGCCATGGGCAGCGATGAGTGGAATGTGAAAACATTGTGGTCGAAGGCCAGCATGGAGTGAATGGCATGACCCAATTCGTGAGCAATCGTGCCAACATCGCTGATCTTGCCCTGGTAATTGACTTTGACGTAAGGTGTATGGCCGGGTACGGTAGAAGCACAGAATGCACCGCTCTGTTTGCCTTTGCGCACTTCGCTATCAATATGGTCATCATCGAAAACTTGCTTAGCCAGTTCAGCAACGCGCGGCTCGAAATCCTCGAAGGCTTTCAAAGTGAGTTTGACAGCTTCATCGTAATCGAAGGTTTTATCTGCTTCAGCAATGGGGGCATAGATATCATAACGGCTCAGCTTATCGACACCCAGCCATTTTGCTTTGATTTTGAAATAACGCTGGAATACATTGGCATTTGCTTCGCAAACGTCCATGAGCGTTTTGGCAACATCATCTGGAACGTCATTGACCAAATTCCGCACGGAAATGGGAGTATCATAGCCGCGCAGATCAATGTTTTCAGCGAACCAATCTCGCATCAATGTCTGGTACATCTGACCCAGAATGGGGCCATCGTCGCCATATACCCTGTACATTTCCTGATAGGCGGCTGCGCGCAGATCAGCATCGGCACCTTGAACGTAAGTGGTCAATTCGCCGCGGGTCATTTCTTTGACTTCACCATCCACTTCAAGTTTGAAGACATAGCGATTTGTGATGGCATCATACAAAGTTACCAACGCCTGGGCACCAGTGACATCCTTGATATTGACAATCTTCTCCTCGGGTTCACTGAGAATATGAGGCTTGAAATGCCTCATTTCCTCTAACCAATAAGTGTATCCGTCAGAAATGGACATCAACTTTTCAGCCACTTTAACATCCAAATTCTTCCACCACAGGGAGAAAAACAAGGTCTGGTTTTGCAACTTGGCCATAAACTGCTGCACGCGTGCGTACAAAGCCTGAGCATCCTGACTCTGGGTGTCAGCCGCAAACCACAACCCTGGATATGCGGAGAGATTGTAAGCTGCGATGGTTGCTTCTTCCAATGCCTTGATTGCATCCATGAAATCTTCGAAATCTATTTCGGGGGTCAATTTTTCACGAAAAGCTTCGAACTCATCAGCCTTGGCTTCTAGGTTCATAAAGGCCGCTTCGATTTCTGGTCCATCATGAGATGGGAATAAATCCTTTAGGCTCCAGGGGGATAATTTATATTCACTCATTGGGTTAGTTTTCCTTTTTCTTGTTTTTGCGAAACGAGGGGTATTATACTCGAAAGAATTACCTTCTCACAACAAGACAGGTTCAAAAAAATGCGGCTGCTCATCTATTTTTAGAGCAACCGCATTCAATAATTTAGACATTGAATCTCACGTGCATGATATCGCCATCGCGAACGTGGTAGTCTTTGCCTTCCAGTCGTAGCTTACCTTTCGAACGCGCCTCGGGCATGCTGCCCAAAGAGAGCAGATCCTGATAGGGAACCACTTCGGCACGGATGAACCCTTTCTGCAAATCGCTGTGGATCACGCCCGCGGCTTCACGGGCTGCTGCCCCGCGGCGTACTGTCCAAGCGCGCACCTCGTCTTCGCCCACAGTGAAGAAAGACTGCAATCGCATCAGGTCATACGAACTGCGGATCATGCGGTTTAGGCTGGGCTCGCTGATGTCGTATTCCTCCATGAAAATTTCGGCATCTTGGAGTGACAGTTGGGAAATCTCCATCTCTAAACGACCTCGCAAAGAAACAACACAACTATGGCAAGAATATTCAATTTCAGGAACTTCTTGATCCTCTCCCAGGTTGAGCACAATCAGCATTTCTTTGAGCGATAGGAAACCATACCCTGAAATGATCCATTCTTCATCTGGGGTAAATTCTACCGTTCGGAGGGATTTCTCCTCATTCAGGAATGCCTGTATTCGCTCGAAGAGGGTCATTTCTCGTTTGACTTCTGTTTTGTCCCTGCTGTTTCTATCCAACTCTTCAGCAAGGCGTTCCAGTTTCTTCTCAACTTGAATGAGATCGTTAAGAATGAATTCCCCTTCCATGGTATCGATATCGCGTTGTGGGTCAATACTATTCATCACATGCGGGACATTGGGTTCATCAAAACAGCGCACAACATGGATAAATCCGTCCATCTGCGAGAGCTGAGACAGTAACTGCCCAGAAATATCTCCACTTGCCGCTCCCTCCAACCCAGCGATATCCGCATAGGCAACCTTGGCATAGGTGGTTTTCTTGGGGTTGAAAAGCTTGGAAAGATCATCAACGCGCGGATCGGGGACATCAACGACGGCGGTGTGAACTTCGAAGCGTCCACCACTCATAGTCACAGGATGATCGCCGCGTGTCAGCGCGTTGAAGATGGTTGTCTTGCCTGATTGAGGTAAACCAATAATACCGAGTTTCATATTTCCTTCCTACATACATACAAATAGGGACGCACTGATGTACGTCCCTACATTTTGGGCATACTTTAGTTATACGGCGGAGGATTTTACCGCAATTTCAAAGTCTGGCAATGACTTTATAAAGGTGGCAAGTTATCTTCCAAGTCAGGGTGCAAAGTGTAATACTCTTCCCGAAGCATATCCATATTAACATTGTCGTAGCGTTTGCCTGCTTTGAAGATTGATTCGCGCTGACGATACGATACCTTGAAACCTAATTTCTCGGCTGATCCAATGGCGCGCGCGTTGCCAGTATGAGTCCATAAGCGAACTACACGCACACCCATTTCTTCGAATAAGAAGAGCAACAAGACCTGCAGCGCATCAATCGCTAATCCTGAACCCCAAAAATCTTTGGCAATCATAATGCCGATGGTTACATCCCAACGCATTTCCAACCCGGTGTAGCTGATGTAGCCAACCATCTCGCCAGCATCTTTGCTTTCGATGATGAAACGCCCATCATCTCGATCATACGAGAATTCGCGTTGCTCGAATTGAGTTAGAAACATGCGCTGAGTGTAATCTGGGGGCAGCGTTTTACTCCAGGCCTGAGTGTCCAAGTCATTTCGCAAATCAGCGAGGAGTTGTAAATCCTCAGGGCGCTGTTCACGCAAAATCACATTTGTTCCTTCTAAAGCCATGATTACGCTCCTTCCAAAGCTTGCCACTCAGGGCGCAGGATATCCACGCCAATCCAGTCGTAAAATTCGCCGTTTCTCAACCCTGCGCGGCGCATCTTTCCAGTCTCTTTGAAACCATGCTTTTGAGCAAAAGCACGCGCAGTCTGGTTCCAATCATTCATTCCACCAGCGACATTATGGGCATGGGTATTCTCGTAAAGGTAGCGCAAGATCAAGTTGAATACCTCGCTGCCGTATCCCTGACGTTGGTAATCAGGCGCAATCACCAGTGAGATATGTGGGCAATGGGGATCCCAACCCCAATCACAGTTGGCATGTCCAATAACTTTATCATTTCCGCTGGAAACCACGGCAAGATGAAATTGTTTTTCGCCTTTACCCCATTTCTCCAAAATTGTTTCTACTTGCGTCAGGGAAAGCGGGATATCGTTTGAGTGGCTCCAGGGAATATAACGCCGCCCTGTCAAGGATGGATGATTCAGGTATGCGTGCAATACAGTCACATCGTCGGGTTCAAAGGCCCGCAAACAAAGTCGTTCACTGCTAAATCTATTTTCGTTCATAATTTATTCTCACGGGGTAAGCGATTGACGAATTTTCTCAGCGTCCAGGCTTCCGATTTCTCGCCACAATTCTCTCCCTTGAGGGTCGAAAAAAACAAACGTGGGAGTAAAGGAACCATACATCCGAGAAAGATCGTGCCCAAATGCAGTTTGGACATCTACTCGGATTACTTCTAGTTGATTTGGAAACTCACTTTCTAGCCCATCCACGATGGGCTTTGCCGCCGCGCAGGCAAATCAAAAGGGCGATTGCAATTCCAATAGAACCGCGCGTCCCTTGCCGATTTCAGCTTCAAGCTGTTTCTGCCCATCGGCAGTTCCCTGTTTGGGGCGTAGGATCAGCCATCCCCCAATCAGCACAGCCATGACAACAAATAATATCACGCCATCCTTTGGGGCATAGCCATCTCGCAACAAGAAAAAAGACGTTATGCCGAAAATAAATACGGCACTGAATAGCATAGAGTAATGATTGATAATCTGCATCGAATTCTCCAAATATATTTCGTCCTTGACCCGATGAACTTCTTTCGTTAGAATTCGTCCACCCAAAAGGGTATCGCCAAAGTGGCGGAACTGGCAGACGCGCACGACTCAAACTCGTGTTCCTCCGGGAGTGTGGGTTCGATTCCCACCTTTGGCACAAGAATTATAAATGAAAGAGTGGAGCCTGGAAACTGCTCCACTCTTCGTTTTTAATTGATATCTGCGCTGCTATCGAATTTTTTAAACCTAAACCGCCAGGGTTTAGAAGAGGACCATGTTGAACTTCGCTGGTGCGGCGACCAGCTTATATTTTTACACATTTTTGCCTTTCTTCCACCAAATTGGAGAAGATGACAAAGTCTACATTATTTTCGAGATCCCCCACGTACATATCAAATTACAAAGCTTTTAACTTTGTAATTGATTAGATGTTTATGGACAAGTAAGCCAAACCCAATCGTTGTACACGGGCCAGACAAAACCTTCTCGCTCCACTTTGTCTTCACATCCACTGTAAGATGCATCATACAACCCAGGCTCTACAGTGAGGAAACGGAAAGTATCAGAATCAAGAGAGAAACTCACTGTTTGTGGACCTGTCATTGTGAAGAACAATGTATTATCAGTGAAGTTATAAACACTGAATCCGACCAACCTAGGGCAAGCGGCAATATCTACACTTCCACCATTTGCCAGGTTGACTGTGTTATCTTCCGACAATACTCCACATGATCTCTGATCGTAGGTGTACGCAGCTCGATCAACGGTATAGGTCATTGATGTTCCAGCAGCAACTGCAAAGTAGTAATACTGTCCACCTGCGCCATACATGTAAAGGTAAGCGGTCTGATCACTCAGGTTGTTGACCGTAAAGCGGGCCAACTGTGGGCGAGCAAACAATGTCTGATCAAATGGAGAGGGCATTTCGCAAGTCGCCGGAACAACCAATCTCCCGCCGTTGGTGAGATCAATGGAATCATCTGCAGATGCACCATTGCATGTATTCAATGTATAGGTATAAGCAACGCGCTCTACAGTGAATGTCTTTGACGTGCCCGCGGGAACCGTCAAATAATAGAATTCTCCTCCTGCACCATTCATATAAATATAGCTGGTATAACCGCTTCTATTTTGAATCGTGAATTCGGCTAATTCGGGCCGGGCGAATGCTGATGTCGTCGAAACGAGCAGCAAAGCCAAAACAATGAAAATAACAACTGGGAATTTTTTGAAGTTCATCACGTTCCTCCTCTTAGAATGAGTGATAAAAAACCCTATATTCAGCATATTCAAAAAAAATGAATCCACAATAGTACTTTCGGTTTATTTTCGGATTAAAGAGGTCAATTTATGTAAGAATATTTATAAAATTTCGATTATGTTTATATTTATCATGAAATTTTAATTTTTTAACAAGTATTAAATAACTGCATTTAAATTCCTTTTCATCCATAAGAAATATCTTGGCACAATTCTTTGTATAGTTTTTTGGTTGTATCTCGTTCAGTAGAATTAGAGTTTGGGCGAAATTTCTGTGCCTATTTTTGATTAATACCCCCTATCGATTCCCAATATTGAGAATTTCAGATATTCAAAATGTTCATGCTGAATTTGTCAGCTCAGACGAGCTACCTTATCTTAATTTAGGTTGCAAGAATATCTACTATCTAACGCATATGTGCTGATTTGGGGTCTATAGGGAAGCCTAGACGCCGCTATTTGCAATAAAGTAGTTCGTTAGGCGATTTATGGCCAAAAAGCTTATGATAAAGTTGTTTGATACCTTCCCCTGGAACGGTGCAAAACCTGCGAAAAAAATAAACTCCCGCATTTATGTTGATATGCGGGAGTTTATTTTTGTTGAATAATTATCTCATACAAGAGCCACTTCTGTTGTCAGAATATCGAATTTAGGGGGATTCTCCATGTGCTTCTTGACGGCACACTGCTCTGCAGTGCGAACTAAGGCGCTGCGATATTTCTCTGGGAATTCAGGGGGTACCTGGATTTCCAATTGGACTGTCCCAACCATGCCGCGATTGACAGGGTCAGGGATGGCGCGCTGCACGATGCGGATGCCATCAGTAGACAATCCTCGCTGCTTGCAAAAACCCAAAACGTATATCCCTGCGCAGGTTCCAAGGGAAGAGAGGAATATTGCAAAGGGAGTCGGGGCTGAGCCTTCGCCGCCGCCCGTAGGGGGTTGGTCTGTCATCACAGTATAGGGGCCAAAGCTGGCATCTACTCGAGCGCCGCCGGGAAAATCAATTATCATTTCCATAATTTCAAAATCTCCTGTTCTCTAATCATTTCTATAGATGCTCAATTGTGAACACCTATAGATAAGATGCAAGCTATTCAAAAAGGTTACAAAATTCAATCACCAGGGATCGGCGCAACCGCAATTCGCCGTTGATGACGAACAAAGAACATCCAATAGAGATATACAGCAACAGCGTAAAGGGAGATCGCAATGGCAAAGGGCGGTCCAAATCCGTAGTGCACCTGCAGATAACCACTAATTGTTGGACTGAAAGAGCGACCAAAACTCCACACCAAACTGACCAAACTAGCGACAGTTGCCCGGGCAGATGCATCTACCTGCTCCATTACGAAGGTCTGGTAAATGGGGTTGCTCATATTCATCAATGCCATGCGCACATAATAGGCTCCGGCACTGATACCAAATAGCGGGGAAAATCCTAGCATAATCATGAATGGAATCGATAAGCCCTGTGTGATCATCACCAGGCGGATCTTTCCAATACGGTCCGCTATGGGAGGTGCGATCATCAGGCCTATGCCCATAGCCAGAGATCCCCAGGCAAACAGGCTACCAATTACCTGATCCGTCTGGTGGTGCACCACTCGGAAGAAGACATTCATAAATGGCATGAACAGGCCTGCCCCAATCGAGATCAACACGGAGGGAAATAACAGCTTCCCCAGCAATTTAGGTTGCTTGAGGGCATATTGGAAGGGAGCGAATCTCGCAGACTCTTCGTTCTCCGCTTGTTGAGTTGGGCGAATTAATACTAAGGGTACAAACCCTACAAAAGCGATCACCGCCACAGTCAATAAAGACGTTCCATAAGCCGCGCTGCTTGTCGGATCAATACCGCGGAAAGCGGACATCCACACGGGCAGGTAGCCTCCCAACCAACTACCCACAAATACGGCCCCCATGCGCAGACCAGAGCTGAGACTGAAGAGATAAGTTCTTTCTTCTTCACCGCTGTTTTCCATTAGAAATGGCGCCTGCGCTACCGCAGAAATACCTTGCACAACCCCAAAGAGGGCATTCATGGCATAAAACATCACGATAGAGGGCCACAACGCCATGAGAGCAACCGATATACCCAACAACACACTGCGCGCCATCAACACAGGTTTTCGCCCCACTTTGTCGACCAAATACCCCAATGGCAAGGATAAAATCAAAGCTGTGAACTGATGTGTCGTGATCAGATTGCCCAATAAGGCTTCATCGTATCCCTGGCTGAGCACGTAAAAGTTGAAGAGCAGCCGATAAACGCCCATTGCCGCGCCTGTTGCCAGCACACTAACCAAATACAGGCGCGCGTTAGGCTGGAACATACGCACTCGCGCGGCATACTCCCCCAATGTACTTCTGGTTCTTTTAATAATTTTTAGGGCCATGGTTATCTCTACGAATTACTCACGGGGACGGGGTCAGTCGTTGTTTGTTTGCGCCAAAAAAAGAACCAATACATGCTGATGGCAACAACGTAAAGGCTAATCGTACCCATGAAAGGTATATCAAAACCATGTCGTACTTGTAGAGCACCACTGATTGTCGGGCTGAAAGCCCAGCCAAAACTCCAGGCCATACTGGTCAGGCTGGCTACTGTTGCCCGGGCTGAAGGGTCTACTTGTTCCATGACAAACGCTTGATAAACAGGGGTGCTCATATTCATCAAACCCAAGCGGACATAATAAGCCCCCGCGCTCAACCAGAACCAGGGCGAGAATCCAAGCATCGCCAGAAAGGGCACCGACAAACCCTGCGTAACCACCACAAACTGTATCTTTCCCATGCGATCAGCCATGGGTGGAGCAATAAGGAAACCAATTGCCATTGCCAACGATCCCCAGGCAAACAAGGTGCCAATTACCGGGTCGGGCTGCTCATGGACTTGCCTGAAGAACACGTTCATGAAAGGCATAATCAATCCTGCACCAATGGAAGTGATCAACAGCGGTACAACCAACTTGCCCAACATGGCAGGGTATTCAGCAGCATATTTCAATGGGGCAAAGACAGAACGCTGTTCACTCTCCAAACGCTGTCGTTTGAGAAAGAACAACGGGGTGATTCCCAGGGTGAAAGTAATCGCCACAATAATCAGCGACCAACCATAAGCCACGCTATCTGTGGCCGAAACATTCTGCCAGGTGCCCATCCAACCGGGGAGATATCCACCAACCCAGTTGCCCGCGAAAGCAGAAAACATCTGCAAACCTTGGCTGAAACTGAAAAGGTAGGTACGCTCTTTTTCGCCGCTATTCTCTACCAGGAAGGGAGCCATGGTGATTCCCCACAAGCTCTGGGCAATTCCTGATAGGATATTCATGGCATAGAACATAGGCACGCTGGGAAAGAGAACAAGCCCAAAAACGGAAAAGCCAATGAATACACCACCCAACACTAATGAGAATTTCCTACCGATAATATCCGCCAGATACCCCATCGGCAGGGCAGCAAGCAGTGCTGTAAAACTGGCAGTGGTAATCAAACGCCCTAATAGCGCCTCGTCAAAGCCAAAACTGAGTGCATAAAAATTGAATAACAGCCGATATATCCCCATCGACACCCCAGTTATGATCACATTGATCAAATACAGGCGGGCATTCGGCCGAAAAGCACGTAAACGTGCACCATATTCTCGAAGGGTCGAATCCATCGAGGCTATCCAAGTTGTTGACATTCTTTTCCTCTAACGATCTTCGGAGTTTTCGCTCAGAAACTCTTCCAGCGTTGAGAACGTCCCTGAAATCGCTTCAAAACGAGTTGTATATAATTTACCTTTCTTCTCACCTAAGGTGAGATACACCAATCCTGCCAGGCGTAGTGCACTGAGATGATGCGTTACAGTTGGCGCACGCAAACGCAAGCGCCTGGCCAACTGCGCTGGAGACATAGTTTCCTGCGAGAGATAGCGTAATATTCGCAATCGAGTCGGGTCAGCCAATGTCTTCAACGTACGCAGCATACCATCCGGAACCTGTGCTCCGGGAACAAGCGAGTCATCTTCAGGGCGCGCACCAAACAAAAACAACTGTTTGTTGCCCTCCGCAAGCTCTTTATTGACCACCAAAGGTGTGATCCAATACGAAGGCACCATCACCAATTCGGCAACATCCAGGCCTTCTTCGAAACGCACCCCGCGTGATACACGCTCAATCATCATCTCAAAGGTCAGTTCTTTGGCCCATTGTTGAGCGATTTGGAGTGCCACCTGCAAGGCCGGTTGAATGCGTTCTTCTTCCTCTGCGAAAAAGACATCTCGGTATGTCTGCAAAGCCGCAAAATAGCGCTCTCCAAAGGTAGAGAGGTCCAACCAAAGATCAAGGATGCTCTCGGCTTTCTTTGTGAGGGCTGGCAATTTATTCGCTTTGAACTGTTCCCGAAGAGAATCCAGTTCCTTGGGATCCCAGTTTCCACGGTTTGCAACCCCCTCGAGTAGATTCAACACTTCATTTGGCATCCCCGATGATTTCGCCAAGGCTGGGATGCGCTCCTCAGGATCCATCTGTCGCAAAGCCCAAATCACAGCAGCGCTGTCTTTAGTACCTTGAAGGGCATAAACCCAACTAAAGGGAAAATGCACCACAGTTTGTACCTGCTCCAATATCTCACGATCTTCAACTGGCAAACGTGAGCGCACCCCCGCAGCCCAGGAAGGACGCAGGCCAAACTCATCGGGTTCATGCAAAACATACAGGCAAACGAAAAAATCGTAGCCTGTTCCAAAATCCCAAGATAATGTTGGATTTTTCATTTAGACACCTATCTAAGTTAGATATATATCTAACTTCAGAGATTATACTCCTCTTCCAGGTGGGTGTCAATTAATTCACATTTTTGAAGATATCATTTTTTGGGGAATCCCATATTTGGGGTAACAATATTTGTTCATGAGAACAGGTTTAGTTCACTCCCATGTGGATAACTGGCCTAAAACTGTGGATAACTGCTTTTAATTGTTGAAAACTCGTTCTATTAATTCTCTTTTCATAAACAGCATACCCCCATATCTGGGTTATGCTGTGCCAGTCAACCCAGATACAACTCTATCCCCAAAAGGGTAAATCACCTCGCGATCTATCCCCTGATGCGTTGGGGATAAAAAACTTGTCAATCAACCCCTCATATGGTTTGCTTTCGATACAACCCCCCCATATATGCCCCCTTTAGCGTTTAAATAGATGTTCCTCCACATATCCCCAGGCCCTACTAAGATTACTATTAAATACTCTTATGATACACTGTGAGGTAAATCTTTAATAACTATGCACAACAAAACTAGGAAAGAAAAATGACTAAGATATTTCGTCATAGAATGGCCCTCCCCGATAAACAAATTGGACGTATTGATCTTGAAACAGGAAACATATATGCGACCCGCGTAGGGCCAGATAAAAAAGTCGGGCGTGTTGACTTACAAACTGGCAAAGTCTACCAGCGCTTGCTTGGACCTGATGATTACATCGGGAATGTTAATCAAGATAACGGCCGCATTTATCTCCAACGTCTCGGACCGGATGATTACATTGGGCGAGTTGAGTCAGATGGCAAACTATATCGTCACGTACCTCTCGGACTGGATGACTATGTAGGGAAGGTCGAAGGCGATGAATTGCTTATTTGTGGAGCAGCTGCTTTCCTGTTATTCTTCGTGGAAGATTAGGCCGTGTTGACATTTGGAGATTTCTCTCTGGAAACGTTGCTTCATAAAATTGTCATTTACTCCTGACAAAGCCTGAAACGTCAACACTACCTAGTTCATCTCAAGTTGCAAATCTTTTATCTCTAACAGCTCGGGCTTTTCCGTATGGAGAGTTCCATAGGCCAATCCACCAGTAGGGGGCAATGCAGCATATTGATTGTCTATCCACAAGATTAACCCCAGGGGGTCTTTTGGCGCTATCTGCGTTTTGAGAACTTTCTCACCATCAATTTCAAAACAGACCAAATTTCTTTGCCAATTCAAACGATATTGATGCCATTGGCTTACGTCGATATTGATTTGGGTTGCATCCTGCTGAATTATGCGGCTGGCCAAACGACGGATTAATCTGGAAGTATGTTTCCAGATCAGGAAAGGAATTCCTGGCACACCCAGTGCTAAGATCGTTGGTGGCCACGATGGGGAACGAAATGTCGCTGCGAGGAGGCCATTGGCAGGGAGATCATCTCGAAATGAAAGATAGTTTTGTGGGGAAGCATAGAAGAACCAGGCCGCGTTGGGTAATGCAGGCAATCGACGCGAGCCGCCGCCAAAGCCCAGCGACAGGCTAAAGGGATCGTTCCAGAAGCCAAACCCCCAGGTGCCAGGGATATCTGGATTTGAGGCACGGGCTTGGAGTGACAATGACAGAGGAGTTTTCCAGGGAAAAGCTCTTCTGTCTAGTGATGAATAATCATCCAGTTGGGCTAAGCGGTAGCGCCCCTTGGGGCCTGGCGGAATCTCTAGTTTCCATGCACCACGCCCGAGGTCGGATGCATTAGAGCTTGGGGTGAGGTTGGGTATCAGTTTCATAGTGTTCAATGTTCGGTAAACCGATCACTGGTAACCGTTTACTGATTACTCTGATTTTAATATGTGCGTCAATATCGTTGCCCCGCTGCCGCCGATATTCTGCGCCATGCCGATCTTCGCCCCCTGAACTTGTGAGCCATCCGCCTGCCCGCGCAGCTGCTCTACCACTTCTACGATCTGGTACATCCCTGTTGCGCCAACGGGATGGCCGCGGGCCTTCAATCCGCCGCGCGTGGTGATGGGTATGCGCCCATCGATGCCGATCTCTCCATCTAACCCTAACCGAGGACCCTGGCCGCGCTCAGCGAAGCCAGAAGCTTCTAACGATAGCGCCGACATGATTGAAAAAGCATCGTGGACTTCGAAGATGTCGATATCTTCGGGTCCTACGCCAGACTGGTGGTAAGCTTGTTTGGCAGATTTCTCAGCGGCAGTCAACCATAGTGGGTCGCGCCGGTCGTGCACTGCAATGGAATCCGTGGCGGCCCCAGAACCAGTCACAGTGATCTTGGGTAGATCATCTGGTTGATGCACTGCATCTGCAGGGACGATGACGGCTGCCGCCGCGCCGTCTCCGATAGCTGATGAATCCATCAAATTGATAGGATCAGAAATCATAGCGGCTTTGAGATAGCGTTCTTTGGTCAGGGGGATATGCAGGCGGGCGTTGGGATTGTGCAAAGCGTTGTTATGTGCGTTGATCGAGAAGGGAGCGAAATCTTCGTGTTTCCAGCCGTATTCGTGTATATAGCGCTGCATGATCAGGGCATTGATACCGATGAAGGACAACCCATGGATGATTTCCCAATCGGCGTCGGCGGCGGTGGCCAGGCCGGCAGTGGTTTTCTTAGGGAGCGAATCGGTCATCTTCTCCACGCCGACCACCACCGCGCTATCGATCTCCCCTGACGCCACAGCCATCAACCCCATGCGAAAGGCCGCTGCTCCCGATCCGCAGGCAGCTTCAATTTTGAAAGCCTCGTGACCGCGCATCCCTACCCAATCAACGATCAACGTGCCCATATGATTTTGTTTATCCAGCACACCTGAGAGCATATTGCCAACGTATAAAGCACCCGTGGATTTTAAACCTGCATCTTCCAGGGCAGCGAAAACAGCCTCTCCTGCTAGAACCAGGAGGGATTTTTCCCAATGCTCTGATACGGGGGTTTGCCCGATTCCTATGATAGTAACTTCACGCATGGAATTCCTCGTTTTTACCGCGAAGATGACAAGCACGCCAAGATTTCACATAATATTCTTTGCGAGCTTAGCGTCTTTGCGGTGAATTAATGATTATTATCTTCTTTTCCCCTCTCAGAATCTATCAACTCTCATCATCCAGCGGGACGATGCGTTGTTTGATGGCGAAGATGGCGGCCTGGGTGCGGTCAGCGAGTTGTAATTTACTGAGGATGTTGCTGACATGGGTTTTGACAGTTTTCTCGCTGACCACCAGGGACGCGGCGATATTGCGGTTGCCCTGCCCCTGAGCGATGAGCTTCAAGACTTCCAGCTCGCGCGCGGTGAGGCTTTCCAATGATGGAGCATCCCCCGAGATTTCTTCCATGAGCCGTTTGGCGATGCGGGGATGCAGCCGTGCTTCGTGCCTTGCTGCGGCCTGGACAGCTTCAATGACTTCTTCGGGTAGGGAGCTTTTCAACATATAGCTTAAAGCCCCAGCCTTGATAGCTGGGAATACCAGGGCATCCTCATGATGGCTGGTAAGCACCACTACTTGTGTATGCGGGCTGATCTGGCGGATCTCACGCGTAGCCTCAACCCCTGTCATCCCCGGCATGACCAAATCCATCAGCACAACGTCAGGGATCAGTTCACCAGTTTTCTCGATAGCCGTTTCGCCATCTTCAGCTTCGCCAACAATTTCAAGATCATCTTGAACTTCAAGCAACTGGCGCAGACCCTGGCGTACGATAGGGTGGTCATCTACGATTAAAACGGTTATGGTATTGGACATAGCAAAACTCTCGAGACCCTAAAGGTCTTCGATAAGCACTCCGAGCAAAGTGAGTGGGCAGAGACCTTTAGGGTCTTAAATTACTTAATAACCTGGTGTGCAAGTTTTACAAAATAATTGTCATGGCCACAGGCCCGCCTTCGGCGTGAGCCCTGCAAGGTCGAAGAATCTCGCCTAAAAAAGTTCCAGATCCTTCGCTTCGCTCAGGATGACAGTCATAAGAAAAATACTTGCACATGGCGTTTATTATTCATTTTCCAATAAAGACAGCGTCATTTCGGTTACAAATTCAACGTAGTTGTAGCAGTTTTCAATTTGGTTGCTGGCTTTGAACGCAGCCTGACCTTCTTCTGAATTTAGATCAACTTGCGTCAGATTTCCACAGTTTCCTGAACCAAACTCACCTTCGAACATAGTCATCAACTTTTGAACCAATCGATAGTTCTCTTCCACAGATTCATCTGGGTCGCTTCTCCCCGTCATCAAACTTATTCCCATGATTGCGCCGCTCAATGCGCCGCATTGACCGCTGGTGCGGGCGATGCCGCTGCAAAAGCCTGTGGCAATCTTGGGGATCAAGTCGGATTGGATACCTTTCGCTTCGGCAACTGCCAAAAGGACGCTTTCCGCTCAGTAGAAACCGCCAGTACTGAAAAGATATCGAGCTCGTTGGGGTGCGTTGTCGGTCATCCTTCTCTCCATTATCTTGTGGGTACGATGATCTGTACTTGCGTACCTGTTCCGTGCGAACTTCTTATATCCAACTGCCCATCAACCTCCGCAGCACGCTCATCCATACTGCGCAAGCCCAAAGATTGGGGAGGTCGGCGAGCATCTAGATCAAAGCCCATGCCGTTATCTTTTACACATAAACTGACTTGGTTGGTGTCATATTCTAGCACGATGCTGATCTGGCCGGCTTTGGCATGGCGGGCGATATTATTGAGTGCTTCTTGTGCGATGCGGTACAGCGCTTGTTCTATATTCAGTGGAAGTTCACGTTCTCCACGGATAGACAATTCGATGGGAATTTCGTGTTGGATTTCCCATTTTTTCGCTATCTCGCTGATGGCTGGTGTCAGTCCTTGATCTCTCAGTGAAGCCGGGCGCAATTGTTTGATGAGGGCATCCATCTCCAGGTGCACATCCTGTGCTTGTTCTTCGAGCTGTGCTAACCGTTCGGTTGCTAAACCGGTGTCCTTTTCAAGCAATTGGCGAACGGAATTTGCAGTCAGGCTGAGGGCAAAAATTTGCTGCTTAACTGCATCGTGCAGTTCACGGGCCAAGCGGTTGCGCTCCTCGATAGAAGCCAGAGCCTGTGCTTCCTCGGCCAGCATGGCATTGTGGTCGGCCAAGGTGCGTAGATCGTGCATTTGTGTCGCAAGTTGATCAGCCATGCTATTGAATTGGACACCCAACTGGTCAATCTCATCTGTTCCTTGGATCGAAACCCTACGAGAAAGATCCCCCTCGGCTAGCGCCTCACTGACCTGGCTCATCATGCGCAAGCGACGGCTGAAGGACAAAGACAGCCATCCACCGGCGATGCCGGAGATCAGCGTAGCAATCAGCGCTGCACTAATCAACACTACTACCAGGGCGGTGATCGTCTGTGTGGAACTTACTGGGGCGTCGACGCCGCCAGCCCGGTAAAATATCCAACCGATATGTTCATTTTCATAGTTGATGATTGCTGCCATGCCGATATGATCCTTCCCTTCAACGGCATAGGCTACTAAATCGTAGGGATCTTCAGAAACCAGTTCACTGGCTGGGGTTTGGAACAAGTCCAGGTCAAACCCAGGGAGTTGTTCTAGATCAAGGGATGAACCCAGGGAGTAGCGAAATTCATCGTTGCTGCCGACCACCTTCCCCTCAGGATCGAGGATTATGATCCAATCTTCATAGTAGATATCTTCAGGATCATCTGTTTCGGTAATCGGGTCAAAGCCGACGTCAAAGATAAAATCCTCTGAAAATTGTTCGCTCAGGGGAGCTCCATCCAGATAATAGGCAATATCTTCGGCGATGAAATACGCCTGATCGCCAATCCAGAGTGCAGACAAATCGGTTCGCAAGTAAATCAAGTAGCCAACCAAGATCAAAATGACCAGAATGGCAACAGAGATAAGGGTGACGACTAGATGAGATAAAGTGAGTTTTCGTTGCAGTCCAGAGCGCATATTTGGGTCCTGTCATTGCGAGCGGAGCGAAGCAATCTGAAAGAATATCTCTGAGATTGCTTCACTTCACGTTATTCCGTTCGCAATGACATATGCTAAGTATCTTCAATCTTTCTATGGTAACACAGGAAGACTTTCTATGACCTTGGTCATTTCATCTGCGGAGATGGTGCCTTCGATGACAATGAACTGGCCAGCGTGGATGAACGTGGCAATGCTGTAAGCCCCTAATTCATCTGTCCAATCTTCTAGCAGGAGGTCAACATCATTGATGCTTGCCAACTCATCAGCATAGGGATCATATTCGGCTGCATCGAGCCATTCATCCAACGTGTCATACGGGCTGTCGCTGGCGGTGATATCGATGAAATCGTCAACTCCGGGGCCGTAGAAATCGATGATTGTGGCCGTCTCTTCACCAGGGATATACCAAATCAATTCTGCATCGTATTCATATTCATAATCTTCGGCTTCCATCAAATAGGCTTCGATGAACTCGTAGCCCTCTGGTAGGTAACTTGGGATCAACTCAGCAGGCGGATCGACTTCTTCATATGCGCCTTCGTCCCAACCTTCTCCCCAGTATTCTTCGGGATCAAGCAGGGGCTCGGGCTCGGGAGTTTGGAAGTTGGATGCCTGTAAACTCTCACTGGCAGCCTGGGGCTGGTCGCCAGATGTGATTTCGACTGTGTAGGGTGCGAACTCGCAATCGTATTCCCTGTCAGCCTTTTCCAGGTTGAGTACGATCAGGTAAAGGTGGTCGAAATGACTGCTGTCTACGCTGGCCTGGTTGCCAGCCATGGTGAAAACGCTGCCCTGGTTGCCAGCCATGGTGAAAACGCTGCCCTGATTTCCCTGAATACCAACAAGCATGCCCTCCAGGTGGTCAGATTTCAAGGCAACAGTTACTACACCGTTTGCTTGAATCTCCACATAGTCCGCGGCCATCTGACCGACGCCATCATTGGGAACAAAGCCAGACTCCATTGAAGCCTCACCCTCTAACCTTAAGATTGGATATCCTGCACCCTCTTCGAAGGCACGGGTCAACAGGGTCAGGGAAAAGCCTCGGAAGGTGTCATCCAGCGTGGTGCCAGCATCCCCCAAAGCAGCTTCCAGGGCAGCGTAACCATCCAAATCCCGGGCGTGTTCCCAAATGGAGCGCACGGTTTCGTGGCCGTGATGCTCGGAGATGTAGCGCAAAAAGATCCATTCGCCGTACCAGTGGTTTTCGTCCTCGACGCGTTCCTCGCCGCCGTAAGCTAACTGGCATGTGTCGGGTGATTTGAAGACTGCTAGCAGATCTTCTTCGGCATCGTTGATATCGTCATAAACTTCATCCTGCATCCAGGATGCGGTTGCCTCCCACAGCCAATCAGCGGGTTCTTCGCCATCATAGCCGAATTGAATGGCGTGGTTGAACTCGTGAGCCACGGTGGAACGCATTAATTCGAGCGGGTCGATGGTGTTTACTTCCCCGTCCTCGGCAGCCCATTCGTCGAGTTCGGCATAATCGTTGTCCATGACGATATAGGAAACGGATGCCCGGGTTTCGACCGCCTCGGTGAGCGGATTATCGCCGATGACTCCCTGCTGTGGCCCGCGATAGCGCTCATCGCCGCCCTCGGTGTACCCGGCCGTGCCATCTTCGAAAACGTTCTGGATATATACATCGTAGCGGTCATCACCGCCTATGCCATCATCGGGGGGCGGAGGTGCCCAGCCAAATTGAGCGATTTCTATTTCCCAAGAGAATTCTAATGCGGCAGCCATTTCATCCACATAATCAGTGGATAAAACTGCATCGCGGCCTTCAAGGGTGTAATGGATCTTGAAGTGCTCCGTATCCTGGTTTAGTTCATCCCCACTCAAGATAGGCCGGTCGTTCTCATCGAATTCGAAATCGTCCCAATAATCGCAATCGTCGCAATCCTGGGGGGGTATGCTTTCCTCGCTTTCTTCTGCCTCTTCGTTTGTGGATCCTGCGATCGCGTCTGACGCAGCATCTGCGACAGGTGTTGATGTGTTGACCGCAGGCTGTGTTGGAACCTCACCTGTACTGCTGAAGTCGAGGGCCTTGGTTACAGCCACACAACTCATCGAGATGATTAGCATAATGATGGCTACAATTAAAACTGTTGATTTGGTATTCGGGTGCATTTGTATTACTCATTTATTGAGATCAATCTATTGGACTTTTAATAGGTCAACTGCTTACTGATTCTACCCCCAGGATACAGTATACACCCTAAGGCTGCATCAGCCTTAGGGTGTATTTATATGTCGGTCTTTGGTCTGAAGGAATGAAGCGTGGTTATTTTATGATCATCGCAAGCAGATTGCCTACGATAACTACGCCCAATAATGCCCAGATGGAGCCAACGCTCTTGGTTTGCAAAGTGAAATACAAAACCGCTGAAGGGATCACCATCAACAAGAAGGCTGTCAGGTGGGATTCAAATTTATGTTCGCGTATCCAGTTCATAATATTAGCCAAAGAAGAAAATCATTTTTTCCACGTAGGGCACGAAGTATCACGAATGTTTTTTTATGTATCAGCCTTAGGTCCGCATAGCGTTGTGATCTTCGTGGATTCAAATCTTGAGTTCATCGAAATAAAAAGCACCGGGGAAATCGTCGGCGACTTTTTTCTCTTTGCCGCTCCATTTTTCGATATCGATACGCAATACGGCGGTGACTTTCAAATCCGTATCCGTGGTGGTTTCGTAATCAACGTCGGGTTTCAAATGGGGGAAATATTTATCGCACAAGAGCTGCAGGCCGTGTTTGGCTTCTTCGGGGTCGGTGACCACACTGATAATCCCAAAGGCGACTACGCCTGCAAATTCGACTCCGAATTCCATAGCGCGTTCATCGGGCAGCAGCCTGCCCATCTCACTGATACTGAAACAAACCCGGGGATAAGTTTGCACGTTTTCGATGGTACGGCCCTTCTTTGCGCCATGCATATAGATGGCGTGGGCTTCTGGGTCGTAGGCGAAGTTGCGGGTCACCAGGAAGGGCTGCCCATCGTGGGAACTGGCCATGGTGCCAAAGGCAGTTCGTTCTATGAATGCACGGATCCAGGCTTCGTCTTTTGCCCGGTCGTGGCGGCGAATTTTTGAAAGATCTTCTGTTTTACCCATAATTAGCTTCCTAATGCGACTCCAATCACTGTCAAAATGCTTACTAATAAGATCAACAAACCAGTGTACACCAACATCTTGCGCATAACTTCGCCTTCGCGCCCGGCCATACCACCGGTGCTGGCGCCAACAACGATCTTGGTGGGGGCGATCACTGAACCTAAGGCCCCACCTGATGTCTGCGCAGCCAGGATCAGGGCAACGCTGTAGCCCAACAATTCTGCCGTACGTTGCTGCAGGGCGGCGAAGACCACGTTGGAGTTGGTGTTGCTGCCGGTCATGAAGGCGCCTAATGCACCAATCCAGGGAGAGATTGCTGGGAAGGCTGCCCCCACGCCCTCGGCTAAACCGCGTGCCAGGGTTTCGGTCATGCCGGCGTGCTGCATCACAACGGCCATGGCAACCATCGAGGCGATCCCAACGCTGGATGACATCACCCGCTTGACTGTGCCGCTGACGATGCGCTTCGCCGCGCCCTCGCTGTCCCAGCCAGCCCGTTTGTAGATCAGAAATGCCAAAATGGATGAATACAAGAGGATTGCCCCGGCGTGACGGAAAATGGGGATGGTGCGGCCCGCGCCCGCGGCGGTGGCATAGCCCAAGGAGGTTTCCACCGCGGGGAAATCCAGGCTGAGCTTGACGACCCCGAGGGTGCTCCTGATCCCCGGGATTAACTGTATGCCCAAGGTGATGGCAATCAGAACCGCATACCCAGAGATGGCGATCCCCAAAGAGCGCAGATCCAACTCCCCGTCGTCTTCGATCTCGCCTCGGTAGCGGCGTGCCAGGGGGTAAGCCACCAGCAATCCGGCCAGACTGCCCAGGAATGCTCCGATATTCCATAATCCTGAGGTAGCAGCCAGGTATTGGGCCGTGCCCATCACAACGCCCAAAATCAATACAGGGACAATTAGGCGGCGCATCGCTCCCCAGCCTCCGGCGGCGTGAGCAACCATCAATCCCACGCCAACCCCGGCAATGCCCAGGAAGAGTGCCGCGGGCGAAGCCAGGACGGGCCATTCCAGGCCTGTTGCGGCCATCATGGCGTTGAAGGAGGAGCCTAACGAGCCGAAGGTCACTGCCCAGGAGTGGCCTATCGAAGGGATCACCACTGCGGATAAGGGTGCAAAGCCAATTCCCACCATGATGGGAGCGATCACAGCGATGGGAACGCCAAAGCCCCCTACGCCCTGGATGAAGGATGCGAACACCCAACCGATGATCAGGGCCTGCATGCCTTTGTCTGCGGTTAGGTGAGGTAAAGCTTTTGCAAGAACCTTTATCGCGCCAGCTTCATCTGCGACGCGGAATAGTAAGAATGCCATCCAGATAACGAACAGCACGTCAAAAGCCAGCAGCAAAGCTTTTGTATGAGCGACTGCTAACAGTCGGGGGTCAGCACCAAAGAAAGCCACAGCGATAACCAGCGCACTGAGATACCCAGCCGCGCCAGCCCGCGAAGCGCCCCAACGGAGTCCGACCATCAGGGCCAATATAATCGCAATAGGTGTGAAGGCAAGAATGAACATAGATACCGTGATAGGAATGTAGTGGTGTTATAAGGAATTGATGGTGAGTTCTATCTCAGAGCGAAGGGACCGAGATATCACTCTTGCTTGCGGGGATAACGGATCCCCGGCTCGAAGCGCGAACGCGCCTCTTTGAGAATCTCCTCATAGAGTTCCAAGTTGCGATCCTCAAGGTGGTCGAAATTTTGGGGGCTCTTACTCCCCCAGGTGATATATCTCAAGGGATCAGGATCGAGTTTGGCGGCGATGATCTCCTGAGTGCCCCGAGCCTGTGCCAGCCGCCAGGCAATCGGCGTAACGATCATGCTGTGGCCGAAACCGAAATTTCCGCAGGCATCGGATCCAACCAGATTGCTGGCCAGCACATAGACATGGTTATCGTAAGCGCGGGCACAGTTGGTTATATACCAGATATCATAACTGCGCTGTAGAGCCGAGGCTCGGACGATGATGTCAGCACCTTTGACAGCCAGCAGGCGTGAGAGTTCTGGGAAATCGCCGTCGTAGCAGATGATCATGCCGATATTGCCCAGCGGGGTTTCGAAAACATCCGCCCTGGTTCCGACTGCCGCCCAACCGCCGCCATCGGTTCGCTCCCATGGGGCAGGATGGGTTTTATCGTAGATACCGACAATCTCTCCATCAGGGCCGATGAGGATTGCAGAATTATAGACAACTCCGCGCTCCCCGCCTCGGCGATAGGTGGGCCAGACCACATGGACGCCCAATTCTTTGGCTGTCTTTTGAATTTTGTGGGTGATGCGGCCAGGCGCTTCGTCAACCAGATCCCATAGTTCTTCTGCTGTGAATCCGGTCTCATAGCCTGTGGTCACAGTCTCAGGGAAGACAACCAATTCTGCCTCATATTCAGAGACGGCCTTTTTCAGCCAAATGACTCCTTTGTCAACATTGGCTGCTATGTCGTTGGGGGTGATGGAGATTTGTACACAGGCTGCGATAAACTCTTTCATCAGGAACCTCCTACCATTAATGGCCGCGGATCAACACAGATTCTGCGGATTTTTGGTTGCTTTGCACTCTATCTGCATCCCATCGATTTGGTTCCGATTTTCAAATTGTTCCCTGCTCTTGCAGATTTGATACATCATCCGAAGAATAACCTAGCAACTCTACGAGCACTTCGTTCGTGTGTTCTCCGAGCGTTGGGGGGGGGTGATGCACATCTGCTGGGGTTTGGGTCAGTTTGTAAGGAAAGCCGGTTAGTTTTAGCGTGCCGGCAGTGCTGTGCTCAGTCTTGATTACGAGGTTGCGCGCCTCGGCTTGAGGGTGATCGAAGACATCGGCGATGGTGTTGATCGGGCCGCAGGGAAGGCCAGCTTTCTTCAAGTCAGCCAGCCAATCGTTGGCATCCCGGGTGAGGATGATCTCGTTTAGGATTTGCATGAGTGCCTCCCGGTTGGCCAGTCGCTGGCTGTTGGATTCAAAGCGGGGGTCATCTTTAATCTCCGGGCGGCCGATCACCTCGCACAGCAATCCCCACTGTCCGTCATTGGCTGCGCCCAAGACGAACCAGCGATCCCGGGCTTGAAAGGCCTCATAGGGAGTGAGGTTGGGATGGGCATTGCCATAGCGGCGGGGTTCTGTCCCTCCAATCAGGTAATTGGATGCAACGTTGGCCAGCAATGCTACATGGGTGTCCAGCAAAGACATATCCACTAATTGACCCTCTCCAGTGGTGTCGCGCACACGCAGAGCCGCCAATATCGCTGTTGCTGCAAACATGCCCGTATTGATGTCGATGATCGGGATGCCAACACGGGATGGTGGCCCTTCCACCGGTCCTGTGATGCTCATCATGCCGCCTTCCGCCTGGAGGATGGCATCGTAGCCGGCGCGCGCAGCATGAGGTCCGCTGCGGCCGTAACCGCTGATGGAGCAGTAGACCAGGCCTGGATTTAGAACGCTTAGATCTTTATACCCTAACCCCATTTTATCTAATACCCCGGTGCGAAAATTCTCAACCATCACATCGGAGATTTTGACCAGACGATGGATGATCTCTTGCCCTGCGGCGCCTTTCAGGTTTACTGTGATGCTGCGTTTGTTGCGGTTTGTGGAGATGAAATAGGCCGATTCTCCTGGATAGGGGCCATATGGATCACCCACAAAAGGTGGCCCCCAACTTCGGCTTTCATCTCCCCGACCCGGACGTTCGACTTTGATGACATCAGCACCGAGATCGCCTAGCATCATTGTGCAATAAGGGCCTGCCAAGGCGCGGGTGATGTCCAAAATTCGGATATTCTCTAGGGATCTCATTGTGTGTTCTCCTTGGATTTGCGAGTATACCACCAGATCGCAGCAATGCCTAACGCCAACCCCGGAATGAGCACCAGCCCCGCCTCTGGGCCAAACGCTCCACCCGTCCAAAGAGTTGGGCCTCTCACCGATTGCAGGATCAGCCGGTATGACTCGGTGCCGCTGACCTGGAAACCGAAGACGGTTCCCTCGAAAAAATTCCATCCGATGTGCAGGCCGATGGGCAGCCACAGGCTGCGGGTACGGATATAAGCGTAGGCCAAGAAGTAACCCGATACCAGCAGGCCGAGCAGGGGCGCCCAGGCGAAGCCGGGATTGCCGTAATGAGCTAGTGAAAAAAAGAGTGAGGAGATGAAAACTGCCCAATCCATATTGATCCCCTCTTCAAGATTTTGCAGCCAGTAACCGCGGCTGATCAATTCCTCCTGCCAGCCGACAAATACATAAACCATCAGCATAATCAAAACTTCACGGATAACGTGCCCGGGACTCTGAAAATCCCAAGCAAAGCCTTCAAAGGTCAGCCAGCCCGCGACCCACTCAATAAGATAGATGAAGCCCATGATAGCCGCTGTAAGGGCGAAGCCAAAGAATAAATCGCGCAGAGCTTTTGAGTCTAGTTTTAATCCCAAACTGACAAATGAGTGCTTGTCAGCGAAATGACGGGCAATGATCACCGATGTGGTGATGCCGGCCAAAGCGACTAAGACATTGAGAAGCAAGAAGGATGAACCACTCCGCTCTGCCCAGAGAAAGAGTGGTGAGGCGATGACCCCAAAGGCAACCAACGAAGCCGCCAGAATGCAGAAATGTGCCAGCAAGCGCCAACCAGCTCGCAGGCGACCTTCATCCGGGTTTGTGAAGATTGATTTGATGTTCATGGAAATTTTTTGTGGTTATAGCTGGTTTAGTGTACCAGAAATGAAGAATCCCCCGAAGTGGAATTTATCTTACTCTTCGTTCCTCCCCCTGGACATGATTTTACGAATAGTGCGAAAGCGCTTTGATGTGGGTTTCTCCCGGTATCGGTTCCAAAGAAATATCCCCAGGGCAAACAACACGACTCCTAACAAAAACCACTGGATAACCCCTTCTCCTGATCCAATAGAACCACTATACAACAGTAACAAAAAGCCCCCCACAATGGTGAAAAAAATACCGATACGTGCGCCCATATAATATTGGTTTGTCATTGCGAGCCGCCGCAGACGCGCCACAGGTGCAAATGTCGTCGACTTCGTTTCCTCGCAATGACAATAATATGAAAATATATATTTCTATTCTACCAAAGATTGAATTTTCTCATGCATATACAGTTGCAGGTAGTAGTGACCGCCTGCGTTCTTGCCGCTAGAGCCAGAACCTTTCCATCCACCAAAGGGTTGGTATCCTGGCCATGCTCCGGTGGTAGCACCTTGCGGTCGATTGGCGTAATTGACACCTGCCTGAGTATTCTCAAAGAACCATTGAGATTCCTCTTCGCTGCCGTAGAATCCCGATGTCAAACCGTAATCAACATCGTTGGCTAGAGCCATAGCTTCGCCGAGACTCTCTACTTTATGAACCATGGTGATAGGTAAGAACATCTCATCTTTCCACAGGTGATTTTCCAAAGGCACATCCGCGGCAATGGTTGGGGCGCAGAAATAACCGTTGATGAAACTCCCTTCGGTTAGCACCTCGCCGCCTGTAAGGATTGTGCCAACTTCTTTGAGTTCATCAGTGAATTTCAGGAAATCTCGATAAGACCAACTGTTGACCACAGGTCCCAGGTATACTGAGCGGTCCGTGGGATTGCCGACTTTAAGCTCGCTTGTTAGCTCGACAACTCGATCGACTACCTGATCGTAAAGCGGCTCTTCAATAAAAACCCGCGAACAAGCCGAACACTTTTGACCTTGCAGGCCGAAGGCTGAGCGCACAATGCCCAGCGCAGCGCGCTCCACATCGGCATTGCGTGAAACGATGGCCGGGTTTTTACCGCCCAATTCCAGAATGGTAGGGCGGATGTATTTGCCCTGTGCGAAGCTGCGGAAGATGCCCATGCCAACATCATAGGAACCAGTAAAAGTCAGGCCATCCACATCGGGGTTATCGACCAACGCTTTCCCGAGCACACTCCCAGAGCCAGTCACATAATTGACCACACCCTGCGGCAGCCCAGCATCGACGAAACATTCCGCTAATAGACGCACTGTCCATGGGGTGTCTGTAGCAGGTTTCATCACAACAGTGTTGCCCGCCACCAAAGCTGCGCCAACAGGTCCGCCTGTTAGTGCAGCAGGGAAGTTGAAGGGGCTGATCACCAGCCAAACGCCATAGGGACGCAGGACAGAGTAGTTGGTTGCGTTGTACCCGACGAGCGGATCTTTACCCATCTGAACGACGAAACCCTGGTTCTCTTCCATCTCGTCGCAGGCCCAGCGGATTAATGCTGGAGTCTCAGCGATATCGCCGAGAGCTTCCATGCGATTCTTGCCAACTTCAAGGGAGATCGTCGCTGCAATTTCAAAGAGACGCTCATCCATGATTTCGGCGGCCTTACGCAGCAGAATGACTCGTTCTTGCCAGGACAGGCGGCTCCAGCTTGGAAAAGCGGCCTTGGCAGCGGCGATAGCGTCGTTGGCGTCTTTGGCAGTTCCCGTTTGGAATACGGCTAATATTTCTTCGGTGTTGGCAGGATTATGACTCTTGAATTTGTGTTTAGCAAAGGATTCTTTGCCATTGATGATCATGCCATATTCTGTACCCGAAAGCGACCTGGCATTTGCCAAGGCTTCATCATAGCGTGTATGCAATTCTTCAGGTGGGTCGAACATGGTAGCGTATGTAAGCTCAAAATTACTCATAAAGAAAATCTCCTAATTGAGAGTAGTGGTGTGTCAAAAGCCATTCATAAAGACACTATCCGTAGGCGGGGTTTCTACGCCAAAGGTGCGCTGCGCGACCCCTGAGGATGCGTGATTTGGAAATCTCGGCAACTTTTATATTCACGGTTGACACACAAGTAGATATTTAGTCAGTAAACAGAGGAAGGTGGCCTAGACTGACTACGCCCTTCCATTTTTCTTGGTCGCCTTCGGTGAGAATGGCAGCCATAGCGATCAATTGCCCTTCGGCATTCTGAATGATTTGCTGCATGCCTTCCAGGGTCGAACCAGTGCTGATTACATCGTCGAGCAGAATGGCCTTTTTCCCTTGGATGAGTGAGATGTCTTTTTCATCCAGATACAGGTTTTGGGTTTGTCCGGTAGTGATTGAGATCGTTTCTGCCTGGATGGTCTTACCCATATAGCTGCGATAATGTTTGCGCAAGACCACATAGGGTTTATCACTGACCCTCGCAAGTTCGTGCGCAAGAGGTATGCTCTTCGCCTCTGCCGTAACAATTACATCATACTCAAATTGAGCTAGTTTTTCTCTCAGGACTACTGCACAGGCAGAAACTAATTCAGTATCACCAAGGATATTGAGAATAGCGATGCGCAATCCTGCTTGAACTTCGAATAGACGCAATTCCCGATAAACGCCAGCAATTTCGATAGGATAGACAGATCGCTGAGAAATCATTAGATAAAAATCTCCTGATAGTGAGGTTTATGATGGTTTGTTTGATGAAAGCGGGATGTTGGCCAGGCTATGAACCCGTGTTGGTCATCAGGTTTCGAGATAATCTCGCAGGTGGCGGCTGCGCGTGGGGTGACGCAATTTGCGTAATGCTTTGGCTTCGATCTGGCGAATGCGCTCGCGCGTCACGTTGAAATATTTGCCGACTTCTTCTAGGGTGTGGTCTTTGCCATCCAACAAACCAAAGCGCAATTCTAACACCTGACGCTCTCGCTCGGAAAGGATTGCCAAAGCATTTTTGACCTGTTCTCGGAGCATTTCACGCGCTGCCGCATCGACGGGCTTCATGGCCTCTTCGTCTTCGATGAAATCCCCTAATTGATTGTTATCTTCATCATTGCCCACCGGGCTATCTAATGAGAGCGGTGCTTCTGAAGATTGTAAAATGCGCGTCACTTTACGAGATGCCCTTTGAAGACGACGATTTAACTCCATGGGCAATGTGTCTCCGTCAATCTCTGCGCGCTGAATGGTCAGCACGTCTTGTGGGTTCAGAAACCCGGACTCCAGGGTAATCTCATCGGTGGTAGGTTCGCGGTTCAACTCCTGAGTAAGATCGCGTTGAATTCGCACCAGCCGGTTGATAGTCTCATGCACATGTACGGGAATACGGATCGTACGAGCCTGATCGGCAATCGAACGGCTGACAGATTGACGAATCCACCAGGTGGCATAAGTGCTGAATTTATAACCTCGGGTAGGATCGAATTTCGAGACGGCGCGCAAAAGCCCCACATTACCTTCTTGGATCAAATCTAAAAATGAGTTGCCGCGGCCGGTATAACGCTTGGCCACACTGACCACTAAGCGCAAGTTGGAGCGGATGATCATGTTGTGGGCTTCACGAGAAAGATTGCGCAACTGTTGGACATTCTGATTCAAGATTTCATCAGATGGCAGGTAGCGGAAGAAAGTTCGTTTGGAAGGCAGCTTATGATGTTTCTCTAAATAGTCAGATAATTTTTGCGAAGCTTCATCAGGAAGGGCATAGAACGAGATGAAGATTGTAAAGGCATAGCGAGCAATAGTGTCCCAGAAAGTGTCTTTCCCCCACATGCCGTTGTCCAGGTAATTGCGCAGATAAGATGGCTGATCCATATCCCAAGATTCTCGTAAACTACGGGCTTCATTGAGAATGGACAAAAGATCGGGACAGGCGAATTTCCAGCGCTTGATATCATCACGGACACGGCTCCAGGCTGTCCTTAATTCTGCAAAAACTGCCCGGTACATGCCCTGTACTGGAGAGACTCCTCTACGAGCAATGGGATGTTGGCGTCCTATATTATCAATTCTGCGCACGGCCATCATGCAAGCGGACAGCCAGAACTCTTGGTCAATCCCCAACAGATCTACTTTACCAATATCATTGAAATACAGCCTAATCGGATCGCTATCTAGTTTGGGAATCAATTCCTGTGCTGCAGCAATGGCGGCCTGCTCTTTGGAAGCAGTATTCTCAGCAGGAATTTCTGAAACCTCTTGATTTTTAGATGTGTTATTTTCCTCCTCAACAACTGAAAGGTCGTCATCCAAAAACATAAGTTCTTTATCAGATGATAGCGTATCATCTGTGGGTTTTGGAATAGGGACGAGTTGAGGATCAGATTGGGTCATAAGTTCGGTTGCCTAGTGGGTTAACGAATGATTAGTATAACGATTTTGCGCACGATGCAAGCGACCCAGCAATGTGACATATTGTGCCATCGATTTTTGAAACTCTTCAGCTTTGGTATCGCCCTGATCTTGGGCTGTTTCCTGTAAATAACGCAGATGATCCAGTTGTTGGTTTATTCCTTTGGTACGTAAACGTAGTAATGCCCTGAGTATATCTTCTAAGACGTCTTTCCCGAAAGGATCAGTTTTTTCTGTATGGGCCAGTATATCATCAGCCAACGACATCATTGCTTCCGACAAATGGTTGAGCACAAAATGCAGCGGTTCGCTTTCCCCCTGGTGAAGTGAGTCTTGAACCAGGCGGAAGAGTACCTGATGATCTGTATGTTGGAAATCGTGACGATTCACTCGAGTGAGACTGTCTTCTTGAAGTTGCCGATCGATATGATAAATCAAATCCGGTCGACGGAGCAAGATGCCCAGTAGATGAACTTCTCGAGAGTAAATAGCCTCTAGAGGTGAGGTAGTGATTACCTGTGGAGTTTGGAAAGACGGAGGCCGTTGGGCAGGATAGCTGCGCCTGGAAGGTTTTCTGCTCCCGCGCGATTCTACTAAAGAGCGCTCATCCACTCGCAGCAGCCGTGCTAATTGTTGGCGGTACGCATCCCGTTCGATAGAGCTAGGGATATCTTCAATCAGCGGCATCACCTGGGCGGCGATCTCAGTTTTCGTTTTAGGATCTTCAATATCTCGGTCCGCGGCCAGGGTTTCCATCACGTGCACAACGATAGGTTTCGCCCCGGCAATAATTGCTTCCCATTCGGCCGGATCACGGTTGATCACATCGTCCGGATCCATGCCTGGGGGTAGGGTACTAACGCGAATATCAGCCTGAAGCCGCCCCTCTTGACGTAACAAACCGCGGGCATCGAACCTGATCTCGCCTTCTCTATCCAGGGTTTGGCGGGCTACTTCGAGACCCCTCAGCGTTGCCTTAGTTCCGGCGGCATCGGAGTCCATCGCCAGGATAATCCGGCGGCTGAAGCGCTTAATCAAGCGTAGGTGATCTTCTGTCAGGGCTGTACCCATAGTCGCAACCACGTTGGCATAGCCATGCTGGTGTGGAGCTAAAACCCCCATATAGCCCTCGACGATCACAACTCGATCTTCCGTCCGAATGGATTTACGAGCTTTGTCTAAACCAAAAAGGATTTTGCCCTTATCGAAGATCTCCGTTTGGGGCGAGTTGAGATATTTGGGCAGGCCTTCAGGGTCGAGCGTGCGCGCTCCAAAGCCGGTCATGCGGCTGCGCTGATCGCGGATGGGCACAACAATGCGGTTGCGGAAGCGATCATAGACCCCCCCAGACTCTCGCTCTGATACCATTCCGGCATCGATCAGGTCCGCCTCGGTGTAGCCATTGGCTTTGAAGTGATTTGTGGCCGTTTCCCAGGAGTCAGGTGCGTAGCCAATGCCAAAATCCTCGATAGTTTCGTCGCTCAGGCCGCGTTCGTGAAGATAGTTCAACGCCTTTTCCCCGGCTGGCGAAGTAAGTAATTGGCGCTGGAAAAAGCTCACTGCGCTTTCTAATAGATCGCGCAAGCGGTCATATTCTTCGTAGCGTTCTTGTTCTTTGGGGGTCAGCGGCTTGAGCTCAACACCTGCTTGTTCAGCTAGTTCCTTGAGCGCGGTAGGAAAATCCCAGCCCTCTTTTTTCATCACATAGCTGAAGATATCACCACCCTCGTTGCACTCGCCAAAGCAACGCCATGTGCCCGTATCTGGGAAAACGGCAAAAGCTGGCGTGCGCGCATTATGATGGAAAGGACAAAAACCTGAGTAACTTTTGCCAGCTTTACGCAGTTCTACGCTATTGGAGACGATATCGACGATATCGAGCCGGGCTTTTACTTCGTCAATGGCGGTCATATTCAGTGGATTGTGATTAAGTGATCGGTAAACAGTGAAATCATTATACCGCGCCCCAGACGATCTCTTTGAAATTGCTCGATGGTTCTATAGGAATTGCCGTGAGAGACCTCACATTTGGGGGTAGGGGGGCGTGCTCCGCACCCCTACCCCCAAATGTGGCCCTTTACCACGGCGGATACTAGAAACCCTGCTCGATAAATCTGTCCTAAATTATCAAAAACCCCAACACCCTTCATTATAAATCACGTTAAAGACAAAAGGCCGGTCATTAGACCAGCCTTGTTGCTCTTTGTATTTGTGTGAAAATGCAAACTTAACTATCGCATTGAACTGACCAGGTTCCACTAATGGATCCTGGAGGTTGTCCTATGTAGGCGAAAACATTACCGCCGTTAGCTGGAAAGACTGTGTTTGGTAGGGCGACTCCATCTTTATAAAATGTGCATTTGTTAGGATCAGCTCCCTTTGGCAATGGGAACGATAATTGACCATTTGTAAAGACTGTTCCAGTGGTGGAAATTATTACATTGCTCCCATCCTGCTCCAACGACATTACCCCGCCCCCGAAAAAATAACTTGGGTTAAAACATATGTTGCCGACACACCAAGGTGGCGCTTTGTCTGAACTCAAACATATCAGCGGTTTTGGAACACGAGGAATTTTGGGATCTGGACCTGGACCTGGATCAGGGTCTGGATCTGGATCGGGGTCAGGATCGGGGTCAGGATCAGGATCAGGGTCGCCACCTCCAACGTCACCACCATCACCCCCGTTGCCGGGAAGATCTACATTTGCATATGCGGAACTGATTGGAGTCAGCAATAACGCAATAATAACGAAAATTATTGTTATATTGACAATACCTTCGCCACTTATGGCGGTAAAAGTGGTGAATTAGCAGTATGAACGGATGAAAAAGATGCCAAGCGTCCAAAAATCTGCTCAAATAAAATAGGCTCTGGTTTTTGCGGAAGCATTTTTATTGTTTCCTCGAAGTATTTAGCTGCTCTATAGTAGGCTTTCAAATCCAGAATACCGCTTTCAGGATTTGTGTGCCGAAACTCCCGCAATAGTACCTGAGAAAGATTGGTCATGAATAAAGATAAGTTGAGCGCATTCGTCAGCTGTACTTCTTTTATGTTCATGAAATCTTCCAAACCCCAGAATTGTTTGGCGTCTCGGAAGTTGAATTCGATCTGAAAACGCAAGCTGTAGTAGTCGATGATCTTCTCAAAAGAAAGTTTCATGTCACTTGAAAATAAAACAACATGAGCAAAAGCACCTGTTTTGAGATTAGTCTTTGTGATAATGACGACATTCAACATTTGAGCAAAACTTTTGTGTAGCATCTTGCTTTGATAGATCTTGGTCTGAATACCTTTTTCAGTTTTCTGGCTCACTAAATACTTCACAGGTATGTTGCGGTAATCTACTTTGTTCCCGTATTTTCTTTTAGGCCCTCTAGCTTTTTGCTGACCTTCGTAGAGAAAATATAAAGCGGAGTCGGAACGCAATTTAGAAACCAAGTCCAGCCCGGACAGCAAAACCATCTGGAGAGCGTTATTATTTCCAAAATGTCCATCTAAGGCAATATGACGGATTTTTACCAGCGGTTGGAGAAGTTGAAGCTGTTTTTTGATCATATTTTGGATGCGTAACAACTCCGGAGTTAGAGAAACCTGTGTTTTATCTCGGTTCTTGCTTCCTTTCGGACGACCCAACTTCTTCTTTTTGGGATTACTTTTCTTCTTCGATTTTTTGTTTTTCTTTTTTTTTGCAGATTCTTTTTCTTCTTCCGTACGAAGAACTTGTTCAACTTGTAATGGATAGGAGTGCCTCTCTTCAACTGAAGCGATTGATAATGAAAAGATGGCGATACTTTTGACGACTTTTTTCAGTAGCCCAGCGTAAAAACGATCTATACCAAAGGTGTGCTTGCCTGATTTTGTTATCACACTTTCATCGCCGACTAGAAGATACTCGAACTTGACATTAAACAGGTGCTTTTTGAAAAAAAGAAGGAACACTTTTATCCAAGGTATTTTTGTCTTGAATAAACGCTGTATGCTTCGATAACTGCCGCCTTTTCCTGTCCAGCGAGAGATGCCAAGCATTGTCACTCGACCTGTCATGCTCAACATCGCCTGAGCTACCCAGCGCATACGACGAATATCTGTTTCTGATAAATATGGCGATAAAACTGCTAAAAGTGCTAAAATGTTCATAAGGGTTTCTTGTGGAGGTTGGGTTGTGAGAAACACAACTGTACTACAAGAAACCCTCTTTGTTCACGCTATTTTTGGCGAAGGTATTGATT
>JADHTJ010000200.1 GCA_016785015.1 Anaerolineales bacterium | reverse complement strand
AGGCAATCCCTGCAAAGTTAGAGCCACCTCCAACACAGCCAATGACCACATCGGGATACTCATCGGCCAAATCCATTTGCTTGATGGCTTCCTCGCCAATGACACTTTGATGTGTCAATACGTGATTGAGCACCGAACCCAAGCTATATTTTTTGGCGCCTCCCGAAGTGGCAGCAATCTCTACGGCTTCAGAGATTGCGATGCCCAAAGATCCGGGACTATCGGGATTATCAGCGAGGACAGATTGCCCGTATTGAGTGAGATCTGTGGGACTGGCAAAAACTTCAGCGCCGTAGGTTTCCATCAGAACGCGACGATAGGGTTTCTGCTGGTAGGATACCTTTACCATATATACTTCTAAGGGGAGATCGAAGAAGTTGCAAGCCAATGAAAGCGCGGAACCCCACTGGCCAGCGCCAGTCTCGGTAGTCAGCGAGCCTGTGCCGCCGACACTATTGTAGAAAGCCTGGGGTACCGCAGTGTTAGGTTTGTGACTGCCAGATGGCGATACACTCTCATTTTTGAAATAGATATGTGCGGGAGTGTCGAGTGCCTTCTCCAGCCTTCTCGCTCGAATCAGCGGAGTGGGACGCCAGAGTTTGTAAATCTCGCGCACTTCCTTGGGGATATCAATATAACGGTCGGCACTGACCTCCTGCATGATCAGCTCCATTGGGAAGAGCACAGAGAGGAAATCGGGTGTGACCGGTTCTTGCGTTTGAGGATGCAGCACTGGCGTTGGCGGAACGGGTGAATCAGCATTGATGTTGTACCATGCTTTAGGTAGATCGCTTTCATTGAGTAGGAATTTTGTTTGAGACATTTTTTTTCTCCTTTATTTTAGGGGAGCTGCGCGGCACTTCCGCCGAAGGCGCGCAGAGCGAAGTGCGTCGCAGCCCACCCGTGATTAAACGAGTGCCAGGCCGCGCACGGGTTCGACACCTTGCAGGGCTTTCGCATAGGCATAGCTGGGCAAATCCATGGCTTCACGTACCATCAAGATGGTTTCTTGCGCTTCGAGGCGCATACGATGAATCCCATGGGCGAGAACATCATTGACTAAATCAGGATCACCCTCGAGCTGATTCCGGCGCTCCCGTATGGGATCGAGGAAGTCGTTTAGGACGCGAACCAGCTTCTTTTTGACATCCACATCCCCTACTTTTCCACCTCGGTAGCGTTCTTTCAATTCGGCGATTTCATCGTGATCTGAATTAAAGGCATCGTGGTAAAGGAAAACGGGATTTCCCTCCACGCGTCCAGGGGTATCTGCACTAAGACGGTTGGGGTCAGTGAACATACTCATGACTTTGTGCTCAACAGCGGGGGCGTCATCGGTAAGAAAGATGGCATTATCCAGGCTTTTGCTCATCTTGGCTTGTCCATCTGTGCCAATGAGCGTGCCTTCGATCTGGAAATCTGGGATGGGAAAGATAGCATCATACATTCGGTTGAAACGCCGGGCTAGTTCACGCGCCAATTCAAGGTTAGCTCGGTTATCCGCGCCGACAGGCACAAGCTCGGCACGTGGTAGTAAGATATCCGCGGCCATCATCACGGGGTAGCCCAACAGACCAAAGGGTTGCGTTTTGAGATCAGCAGCGATGGTCATCTCCTTGAGTGAGGGGATGCGCTCCAGACGCGGTACGCTAACCAACATTTCTAGAATGGTGTTCAATTCGAATGTCTCAGGAATGAGACTTTGCACAAAGATGGTCGACTTGTCGGGATTGATCCCCACAGAAAGGTATTCGAGCACCATCTTGTGGATGTTCTCTTTCAGATCTGAGATGTGTTTTTTTTGCGGCCGCGTGGTGAGGGTATGAATATCGGCGATGATGAAGAAGCATTCATACTCCTCCTGCGCGGTTATCCGATTAGCAAGACTGCCAACATAGTGACCTAAGTGGAGTGCCCCGGTAGGGCGATCTCCGGTTAGTAAACGTTTTTTCATATTGTCTCCTTTCACCCCCCTCGGTCCCCCCGATTTCGGGGGGATGGCCGCAGGCCAGGGGGGTAACAAAAAAGCCCTCGTCCACAAAGGGACGAGGGCCATAAGACTCCCGTGGTGCCACCCAATTTAGGCTGGTTAGATTAACCAAAAATCCCGCCGGTGATGCGACGGGAAAAAATGCTTGTGTTAGCCCTAAAGGCCAGCCTCACTTGATGGGGTACGGCTGGTGAAAGCGATACCCTTTACCCTGATAACGGTGGCAACTCCGGCTCGGGTTACTGACCCTTCGATAAACTCAGGGCGTTCGCCTTGCAACTCTGAGGTCCATTCGGCGTCGGCGTTTGGGCAAGGATCACACCTATTCCTTGCTCTCTGAGCCGTCGTTTCGACGCGTACTCTTCCTCTTCACAGTTTTTCAATATTTTAATGTTGGCGGAGTTTATACCTTAGCACAGTAGGTTTGTCAAGTAATTTGTTGAATATGGGCGTATTAAAGTTTAGGGGTTAGGGGGGCAGTTTGTGGGTGGAAACATATTCTGATACCTGACCCATATCACTTATGGCTTCATTTTTCCACATTCCCCCCACGAAACTGAAAAGCACCCGCTGATTATTATCCAAAAACGTAACTGAATATTTCTTACGAAGGATCTATGGGAATTGCCGTGAGAGACCTCACATTTGGGGGTAGGGTGCCGTGCTCCGCACGCACCCTACCCCCAAATGTGGCCCCTTACCACGGCGATTCCTAGAGACCCCTTACGAATTTCCCCAGAAATTATCATATTTGTGCTAAAATGATTAGTGCCGGGGTACTGTTTTATGCGAGCTAATGCTCGCGGAGGAGAGTTTTTATGGACGAAAAAGATACTATGCTTAAGCTAATGCGCTTCTGGCTGTTTGGCACATTCATTATCCTATTCACAGCAGTAACAGTCTATGTAGGTGGAGCGTTAGGGACCGGCCTGGCAATTTTCGGCGAGTTGTATTTCTGGCTGGCAATTGTTATCACAGCTGCGCTGTGTGTATTGTGGTACTTCATATACAAGTGGTATCTAGACAAAAAAATGTAAGTTGGAAACTTCTCCCCGGCCCAAACCTGACGAAGCAAAGAGCTCATGCTTCGTCAGGTTTTATTTTAAGTCAAACATGAGTTAACCCATTTTAATCCAAGATCGAATACAGCAATAAATGGAGAAGTTTGCCCCCACTCCTGAACCTCGCGAAGCATGCCCTTGGGGTACTCCCCTGACATTCGGGTGAGGAGAGATAGTGAAAAACTGGGTGCGTGCTAGCGCTAAGCGCCGCACGCACCCAGTTTTTCACAAAACCCCCCTTCCGGCGGGGAAGGGGGGCTAGGGGGGATGGGGTGAGAAAAGAAAAAATACATCCGAATATTAAATTCGGGGTGAGTTTTGTTTGCTCCTCTGTGCACCTTAAAGGGCAAAGCGAAGATTATACAATCTCCTCCAGCACCTTTCGAGCAATAACCATTTTTTGCACCTCAGTTGTACCCTCCCCAATGGTCATGGCGCGGGCGTCACGGTAAAGTCGTTCCACAGAATACTCACGGCTGTAGCCATAAGCGCCGTGGATTTGGATGGCATTGTAAGTGACGCGTTCGGCCATTTGGGTGGCGAATAATTTTCCCATAGCCCCTTCTTTGGTAAAGGGCTTGCCCTGATCTTTGAGCCAGGCAGCGTAATAAACCATTAGGCGCGCGGCATGGATTTCGGTGCCTGCCTCGGCCAGCATCCACTGCAGGGCTTGATGATCTGCAATCTGCTTGCCAAAAGATTGACGTTCCTTGGCATAGCGGATGGCTTCTTCCAGGGCGGCCTGAGCAATTCCCACAGAGATGGCGCCGATGCTAATGCGCCCGCCGTCCAACGTTTTTAACGTTTGTTGAAGTCCGCGCCCTACTTCGCCCAGTAAATTCTCCTTGGGTACGCGCACATTTTCATAGGTGATGCCATGTGCATGGCTGCTGCCCAAGCCCATTTTCTTTTCATGCGGGGCAATGTATAAGCCTGCAGCGTCTGTGGGGACAATGACCATGCTCATTGAATGCGAACCACCCGCGGGGTCGGTTCGAACCAACGTGGTAATTAGATCGGCATTGCCGGCATTTGTGATCCAGGCTTTTGAGCCATTGATGACCCATTCATCATCTTCAAGTTTGGCGCTGGTTTTGATGCCCTGAAGATCCGATCCGGCCCCAGGTTCGGTCAATCCCAATGCAATTAATTTGCCCTCACCGCTGACAGCTCTTGGCAGGTATTTTTCTTTCTGTTCATGCGTGCCAAACATGGCAATGGGCGCACAGCCCAATCCGGTATGGGCAGCGATGTTGAGCGCTGTGCCGCCATCTCCCCAGCCCAACTCTTCGATAGCGATGGCGACGCTGACGGCATCCACCCCCGAGCCGCCAAACTCCTCGGGCACAGTCATGCCCAACAACCCTAAATGACCCATCTTCTGTATGGCGGGCCAGTTGAGCTCTTCTTTCTCTGCGTATTCTGCGGCGTGAATTTTGACTTCCTGGGCGACAAAGTCATGGACGGCTTTATTCCACATGCGCTGTTCTTCGTTGAGTTGAAAATCCATTGGCATCTCCTTTGATAATAACTGGACTTACGCAGAATTTGCATTTCCAGGGTAGGAACCCAACCCTTCGACTAAGCTCTGGGCATCGCCGCGTTGGGTGTCGGTTCGCCCGTTCTACGCCCAACGCGCCTGTCCTGAGCATGTCGAAGGGGTTGGGCTAGCTACCCTAAGTGCGTAAGTCCTGAATAAATTAAGACCCTAAGAGTATTCAAAACCTTTAGGGTCTGAATGATTAGGGATTCATTTCATAAAGATCTTTGAGAGCGTAAACATGTTCCTGCCAAACTTGTTTGTAACGTTCCTCGTCCACATTGGGCTTGCGCAGCATGCGCTGGCAGAATTCCATTTGCGCGGGCGTGCTGCTGGGTTTGCTGTATAGCTGCAGGGCGAACTTGGAGAAATCCCGCACCATGAAGTCGAAGATCTGATCGAGTAGGGCATCATCTATTTCATAGATCGGCACATTTTCTAAAATGAGTTGGCCATAGACAACCAACGCAAACATCTCACCGAGGGTTAGCAAGAAATCGATGTCTTTACGTTGCGCATCATCGGGTGTTGCCATGGCCAGAAATTCTTTATAGATGGCGATCTGTGCTTTGAAAATTTCGATATTGGGGAGGTTGAAACCTTTGTAGATTTCACTGTAATCATGGAAGGTGATCTTACTAAGCCCGCGGGTTGGTCCTTGGTTAAACAAGAAATCATCGTTCCCGGGCTGGTCCTGCCTGGTAAGGTCTGGGTACTCAGCGGGGTTGAAGAAATAATTGGGCATGAACTTGACGATCAGGGCGATGTTGACATGGACGGTGCCCTCCAGCTTGGGCAAAGCCCGAATATCACGCGCCGCCATCTCGAAGTAGGTATCGCGCTCGAAACCTTTGGCGGCGATCACGTCCCAAAGCAGGTTGATGACCTCTTCGCCCTGCGTGGTGACCTTCATCTTGACCATGGGGTTGAAGAGCAAGTAACGACGGTCGTCCGCTGAAGCTGCCCGCATATAGTCAGCGGCGCGCAGGGCAAAGAGTTTCATCGCCACCAGCCGCGCATAAGCGTCTGTAAACATCTGGCGCACGTGGGGGAAGTCGGTGACGTACATATTGTAGAGCCGGCGGTTGGCGGCGTGGTTGATAGCTTCGTACAAAGCGTGCGTGCAGATGCCGATGGAGGCCCAACCCAGATTGTATTTGCCCACATTGACAGTGTTGAGCGCCGCATCCCAGGCGGCCTGGCCCATGGAGAGCACTTCATCCTCGTCGATGGGATAATCTTTGAGCTTGTACTGGCCGACGTAATTTTGGCTGGCAGTGACGTTCTTGATCAGATCGTATTCGTCCTGGCGATAGTCGGCTACAAAAAAGACATACTCATTTGTCCCAGCGATTTTGCCAAAGGTCGAAACCATGGGAGCTGCGTTGGCGTTGCCGATATAGTATTTCTCACCGTTGGCCAGATAGGTGCCATCCGCCTGAGGGGCAAGATTCATCTCTGTTGCATAGATATCCGCACCGTGCTGGCGTTCTGAGAGTCCAAATGCAAAAACAGCCCCCTCCCTAAGGAGGTGGGCTGCTCTTTCTTTTAAGACATTATTCTGGCTCATCCAAATAGGACCCAGACCGAGGATGCTGACCTGCCAGGTATACCAGTAGGCCAGACCGTAAAAGGCCAAAATCTCATTGAACTCGCAGTTGCGCCAGGTATCCCAGCGATAATGTTCGTTTTCGCCATAAGAAGTGGGAGTAAGCAGGGTGGCGAAGATTTTCTCTTCCTTGATGAACTCCAAAAAATCGGCGTACCAGGTTCGGGCGTGATCGTCCTCTTTGATCTTTCGCTTGCCGCGCTTTTCGAACCAGGCAATGGTCACCCCCATGATCTGCTTTGAAAATTCATCAGGGTAATGACGGCTGTGGTCGTTGGGGTTGAGAAGGATCATATTGGGCCCTCATGGAATGTAAACTTAATTGTCTCTGAATTATATCATTTTGGAGTATGACGGTTCTAGCATTTGTGCGAGTTTCTTGCTATGAATCCCCGAATAGGGCCACCTATTTTGCGGCAGATTCGCTAGCGTACATTTGAGCAAACATATTATAAATTGGAACGCGGATAACGCAGATTGGGCAGATTCACGCGGATTGAAACAAAAGTTTGGATAAATTGTATTAGTCAATAGAAGGCTGAACACCGCAGAGTCGCAGAGAACGCGGAGATTCTCGCATTTTACAGGAGAAAAACTCTGCGAACTCCGCGTCTCAGCGGTGAAAGTTGCATCAGAATTGTGTTCAATCTAC
>JADHTJ010000199.1 GCA_016785015.1 Anaerolineales bacterium | reverse complement strand
CCTACCCCCAAATGTGGCCCCTTACCACAGCGAATCCTAGAGATCCTGTCATATACAAATTTATTCTTAGCACAGGTGTGCTACAATACACAATCCATCAGATTTTCATGCGTACATAAAATTCGACGAGAAAAAATTGCTATGTCTTCATCCCCAGTCATTCGTGTTGTTGGTGCTCGAGTTCATAACCTAAAGAATATCAATGTCGAAATTCCCCGTGACAAGTTTGTTGTCATCACAGGGTTATCAGGTTCGGGAAAATCTTCGCTGGCATTCGACACAATCTTCGCTGAGGGCCAGCGGCGCTATGTTGAATCGCTCTCATCTTATGCCCGGCAATTCTTAGGGCAAATGGACAAACCCGATGTTGACTATATCGAAGGTCTTTCGCCAGCTGTGTCCATTGACCAACGGGCAACCTCGCGCAACCCTCGTTCAACTGTCGGCACAGTCACTGAGATCTACGATTATCTGCGTTTGCTCTTTGCCCGGGCGGGTATCCCTCACTGTCCAGAGTGTGGACGCGAAGTCGCTAAACAATCCGCACAAGAAATTGTAGAAACAGTTGAATCCATCGAGCAGGGCGCGCGCATACTGATCCTGGCCCCGGTCGTGCGCGGCCGCAAAGGCACTTATCAAGCCACCCTAGATGAGATTCAAAAGTCTGGTTTTCTCAGGGTGCGCGTCGACGGCACAGTCTACAACCTGGAAGATAAAATCGAGATGGACCGCTACAAGATCCACTTCATCGAAGCAGTGGTGGATCGTTTGGTTATCCGCAAATATGAAGATCATGAAGAGGCGGAGAATTTCCGCACGCGCCTGACAGACTCTATAGAAACCGCGCTGCAGTTTGGTGAGGGGTACCTGATAGTACACATTCTCAATCCCCAAGGGGAAAAGGGGAGCGAAGCGAAAGAGGGAGAAGGCCAAGACATCCATTTCTCCGAACACCTGGCCTGCTCCGAGTGCCATATCAGCCTGCCAGAGATCGAGCCACGTACATTCTCCTTCAACACACCCCACGGCGCATGCCCCGAATGCCAGGGATTAGGTGGGAAACTGGAGATCGATCCCGACATCATCATTCCCAACAAGGAACTTTCAATCAACGGCGGCGCAATAGCAATCTCGTCTTGGGATGGGCCTCGAGAAGAAGGCGGTTGGTATTGGCAGAGCCTGGAAGGGGCAGCCCGACATTATAAGATCAATTTAGATACCCCCGTCAAGGAACTTCCGCAAAAAGAACTCGACATTCTGCTATACGGGTCAGGGGGTAAAGAAATCACCATGACCTACCGTAACGCCCGTGGTAATGAGTACAAATTCAAGCGCGTATATGAGGGCGTGATCGGCAACCTGGAACGGCGTTATGCTGAAACGAATTCAGAATACCAGCGCGAGCGCATTTCCAGCATCATGACCATGAAAACCTGCCCATCTTGTCAGGGCAAACGTCTGCGCAAAGAAGCCCTGGCTGTGACGCTGCTCGACACCAGTATAATCACCGTCACTGATTGGCCCGTACATACCACGCTTGAGTGGGTTGGGAAAATGACCGCTGATGACACACCTCTCACACAGCGCCAACGAATTATTGCTTCTCGAATTATACGCGAGCTGGAAGAACGCTTGGGGTTCTTAGTTTCGGTCGGATTGGATTACTTGACATTAGACCGCTCCGCGGCCACCCTTTCAGGTGGAGAGGCCCAAAGAATACGTCTTGCCACCCAAATTGGATCCAGGTTAATGGGCGTCCTGTACGTACTCGACGAACCTTCGATTGGTCTGCATCCCAGAGATAACGCTCGCTTGCTGCGCACCTTAGAGGGACTGCGAGACCTGGGCAACACCGTTCTGGTGGTAGAGCACGACTCTGAAACCATTGAAACCGCAGATTGGGTGGTTGACCTGGGCCCCGGCGCTGGAGAACACGGCGGCGAGGTGGTTGCCGAGGGAACAGTGGATGATATATTAGCAAATTCCAAATCGCTGACTGGCGCCTATCTCTCCGGGAAAATTCAAGTGCCCATCCCCGATAGACGCCGGAACGGCAATGGTGATTCGATCAAGATCATTGGCGCACGACAACATAATCTAAAAAATATCGATGTCGAAATTCCGTTGGGTCGGTTGATTTGTATCACCGGAGTATCGGGTTCAGGCAAATCAACTCTGATGGTAGATGTGCTCTACCAGGCCCTGGCAAAAGAACTCCACCGGGCTAAGAATTTCCCTGGGGATCATGATCAGATCGAAGGGTTAGAGAAGATCGACAAAGTCATTAACATCGACCAATCCCCCATTGGGCGCACACCGCGCTCCAACCCGGCGACATACACAAAACTGTTCGATCATATTCGCAAATTGTTCGCCGAGCTACCCGAGAGCAAAATCCGCGGCTACAAACCTGGGCGTTTCTCCTTCAACGTACACGGTGGACGCTGTGAGGCCTGCCAGGGTCAAGGACAACTGCGCATCGAGATGCAATTCCTACCGGATGTGTATGTGCCCTGTGAAGTCTGCAAAGGCACACGCTTCAATCGTGAAACCCTGCAGGTGCGTTTCAAGGAATACAGTATTGCTGACGTATTGGATATGACCATCGAGCGCGCTCTGGAAGTTTTCGAAGCCTTCCCCCCCATGGTCAACCGCCTGCAAACCCTGTTCGATGTAGGATTGGGCTATATCCGCGTGGGACAGCCCGCGCCGACCCTCTCAGGGGGTGAGGCGCAGCGTGTCAAGCTAGCTCGAGAGCTTTCCAAACGCTCGACAGGCAGCACCTTATATGTCTTAGATGAACCTTCCGTGGGTTTGCACGCTGCTGACGTGCACAAACTGATTGAGGTTCTGCAACGCTTGGTGGATGGCGGCAACACGGTGCTGATCATTGAGCACAATCTGGATATCATCAAAGTCGCCGATCATATCATCGACCTGGGTCCCGAGGGCGGCGAAGCCGGTGGGGAGATTATCGCCGAGGGCACACCTGAAGATATCTGCGGAAACCCGAACTCGTACACAGGACAGTTCTTGCAGAAATATGTCCAAACTACCCACGACCAAGATTGTGTGTAACTATTGATGTTCACACAAATAGATTACGCTTGTCACTCCTTCGACAAGCTCAGGACAGGTCTGAGGGAGCGGTGTGTGCGACCGAAGAGTCTCTGCAGAGATGCTTCGCTGCGCTCAGGATGACAATCAAAAATTTATCAACATATATAAAGGCCAATAAAAAGGCGCGATTCCCTTAGGAAATGCGCCTTTTTTTCTTTGTCGGTTATTGGGTTTATTCTTCACTTCCTGCAACCCATTCCCACTCAGTTACCCGACCTGATTTGATTTCGACTACTTTATTATATAAACCTACTCCCGGTAAGATTACACTTATCTTGTATTCTCCAGGGCTGAGATTGCCAAGTGCAAAGGTTTCATTCCAGGGTGGCTGAAGCAATAGGTTTTCGTCTGCGTAAATTTTCAAATAATAGGGGTCCTGCTCTGCATCGCCAAAATACTGAAGCACAACTTGTTCCACAATTATTGGCATCTCATCTTGATCTAGAATTCGTCCGGCTAACGCACCCTGTTGAACAACATCTTCACTAAATTGGGCTAACCATAACTCAGGGTTGCGGGTGCTTCCATAAAGATTGTCGCCCAGGCGCACTTCGAAGTGCAGTTCGCTGCCTGAGGTATCGCCTGTTGAGCCGACCAGACCAATCTGGTCGCCAATGTTCACGAATTGTTCCAGTTCAACCTGGATTTCAGAGAGATGGCTGTACACCGTGAAAACGGGCTGATCAAATCCCGTCAGGTTGTGCTCAAGAATAACTACCAAACCATGGAATTCAGCATAAGGGCCATACTCTGCCTGATCGTCCTTTCCTGAGAATACCACATTTCCTGACGCAGCAGCCAACACAGGCGTCCCCGCAGAGTTAATGAAATCTACGCCATGCTGAACAACTTGACTGCTTTGGGGTTTACCATATCGTTCGGTAGCATCAATAGTGTTGCGTCCCTCAGATCCGATGGGCAGCGCTAACGGAAAAACCACCCTGGTTTCTATTGTTTCCGTTTGAATGAAATTCTCGAACTCGTTGATAATCTGGCTAGTAAAACTATCACCAAGCGTTGGCAACTCCCAGTCAATTGAGTCATAATAATATGGGCTAAAGAACTGGTTGATCTCTGGGGGTGCAAACTCAACAAAGGTTTGTTGAAAGACCTCTGTGAGATTATTTTCAGGAAAGATGCCAAACCCCCCGGTTGTGATCATCGAAGTCGTCACTGCAGTTGCCAGCAACGAGCGGATCAGCGCGCTCTTTTTCCTCCGGTTCCGGTTGTATCGAGAACTCAAACTTCCACTCCTTCTTCGAAGGCAAACACCGGAGCGACACCCACACTGATACCTTTTGCGCTGAGCGCCTCGACCAGCTGTAAGCGAAGATCGCTGGATTTATATACAGTATCCGGCCAGCGCTCTACATAAATCCAGACCTCATAGTAATCCGTACCTGCGCCAATGCCAGAATATAAGATTATCGGGTCGAAGCCTTCATCGGTGAGACGGGCATCGAAGTTAGCGGCAGTTTCTTCTAGAATCCCTATTACTTGCCCCCTGTCATGTTCTCCCTGTATGGGGATACGCACTTTGACGCGATATCCCGGGATGCGTGAGTGATTGATGAGTGTCGTTTCTATCGCTTCGGCATTTGGGATAATGATCTTTTCTTTATCGATAGTCACCAGGCTGGTAGAGTTCATATTGATTTCGGTGACTTTGCCAAAATATTCTCCCAAGGTGACATACTCCCCGATGCGATAATAGCGCAAGAACATCAGTTTGACCCCTGAAACCACGTCTGAAGCCAGACGTTCAGAGCCAATCGCGAATGCTCCGGTTACAGCAGTAACGATAACGACTAATGCCCCGGCGGTTCCTGTCAGATCGATGATGATCTTGCCTGTCAGCAGGAAAAGTCCCAAGCGGACGATTCCAGTCAGGAAGTCTATCCAGGTACTCTCGATAAATCTCGACAGCAAAACTTTTATCAAGCGGATCAACACCAATTCAGAGATGACATACCCAATAGCCGCAATAACCACGGCTAAACCTGCCATGCTCAAAAAATTCAAGATGGATGCAGTCAAAGTGGATTCCATAACGATATTCTCCTAAAACGTAATATATTGGATGTAAAAGGTCGTATTACTATATATTAGAAATGACAGGCTGTCAAGGAAAAGTAAGGGAAAGTTTGAAGTGTGAATAATTCTCCATCATGATGACAGCTGAACCCCATCGTCTAGCTCATTTGCTGCTCTGCTCAAAGATGTCGATAAAGCCATCTAGGAAAAACCTGCTACGGCAGGGATAGGGGAAATTATCCAGAATGAAAAGAGCCGGACGATGAAACCCGGCTCCTTCATTCACACGTTGTTATCGGTCTGGTCGCAGACCCGCTCGTGGCGCTGACCGTGTCACAGTCGGCACGGTCGTGAGGCCGGCCTGAGCTAAATAGCTTCTCTTTGTTCTGGCACTTTCGCTAAGACTATCACTGAAACCAAGAACAGTGCCGCGTAAATCCCAAAGATCAGCATATACCCCAGCCCAGGCAAATTAGGGTAGTTGGCAGTGAAGAAATCTGCGATTGGGCCGCCAATATAGGCACCCACAGCGCCAGCTCCTGCCCCAGCCAGATTGGAAATCCCAAGGAATTTACCAGCATCCTTCTTGGGGACAATATCCGTTCCCAAAGCCCAGTTGGTAGTGAAGAATATGCCAATACCAGCTCCGACAATACTGCCGCCAATCGTGATCACGGTCATGGTGGGTGCGAGCAGTAAGATTACTGTACCTGCGGTTGCCAAAATTCCACTAATGGCCACTAAAAGTTTTCGGCCAATCTTATCGGCTAACCAACCACTGGGAAGAGCGAAAACTAAAATCAATACGCCCACCACCAACTTAAGTTGAGATGCCGGTCCTGCAGCCGCATCCCCCTCAAAGCCCAGGCGTCCCTGAAGGAAATACACTGCAAAAGTCGACAAGTTATTTGCTCCCACCAAGAAGGCCAGCCGGTTGATCACCCACCAGGTAAAGGCAGGATTCTCGCTGGCTGCTTGACGTCCAATGCTGACCTGTACACTGCCATAAACTCCAAGGATAACGGCAAACATCATCCCGGCCAATCCTACCAAACCCATCACAATTAATTGCGTAGAGAGTGCGCTTGCTGAATCGATCAGTTTTCCTATAAATCTAACCACTTCACCAGAGAACAAGATAACCAGCAGGAATACCAGAGTCATGCCCACCAGCCGTCCAAAGGGTTTCCAATCCAGGGGTTCCAGTTTCTCAACCAAGGGTTTTTCGCGCACGAACATGGTGATCCCTGCCGTTAGTAACAAGATCAAAACCGCTACACCGATTCCGCCCCACATATTGCCATTGGCGATCATTGGTCCAATGGTCAGGGCGATGATGATAACGGGGAGTAATTCCAGAACAGCTTTGATCCCAGAAAAACGACCGCGGCGATCTTCGGGAACCAGATCGGGGATGAGGCCCTGTTGGGCGCCATGGGCTACATTGGATGCCACTTGCGAGAGCACCACTGTGGTGAAGAGGATCCAATAGGTTGGAGATGCGCCCATAGCAATCAGTATTATTCCATTGAACAGTGACCCAATCAGGATATAGGGTCGCCGTTTACCCCATTTGGCCATGCTGCGATCTGAGAGCATCCCAGCCAGGGCTTGCACTAGTAAGGCAATCATCAAAGAGTACAGGCGCATATTGCCATAGTAGGTGCCCTGCTGTTCAGGACTAATGAAGCGCTGAACTA
>JADHTJ010000198.1 GCA_016785015.1 Anaerolineales bacterium | reverse complement strand
ATCATATTTCAACCCACTTTTTTCTCTCGTATTTGGAGGTGCTGACACCACAGCGTTTTTTCCCCTTTGCCATACACTCATATTTTCCTGCCCTCAGGCATCTCCGCTTCGAAAAATCCCCCCATATTTAGAATTGCTGCATTTATGCGGCATTCCTTGACACTGATAGGGCAAAGTTATATAATCCCCACCGCATTCCTCGGTAGCTCAATGGCAGAGCGGGCGGCTGTTAACCGCTAGGTTGTAAGTTCGAATCTTACCCGAGGAGCTATTGTTTCTAAAAAGCTGTCACAACTGTGCGAGTGTGATAGCTTTTTTTGCAAATATCTAATTCTGAAAGATATTGCAAGTTCGCCCTTGCACTCATATGTCGGTATAGTGTGAGTGCGCGTAGAAAGCGCACTCGCACACAATCCTCCCCGAGGCGCCTTTAGAGCGAGGCGATTTTCCAAGCCGCCGTCGCTCAACTCATGCGAAGGGGCGTAGGAGATAATAGACCCAAAAAAATCGTCATTTTGTTTTCAGAATGGCGGTTTTATGTTTTTAAGATTTCTAAATCTAATAATATTGGGACAAATTTTATTGGACACCCCGCCATACCGATGTATAATTTTATGTACAAAGGTGTTGAGATTGTCCGCTTCTTTTGGACTCGGTGATTAGGAGGAGACCATGAACGAAAAGGATGAGAAGTACAACGAAAAAGAAATGCAGAAACACGATGAAAAATCTGCGGAGGAAAAGAGCTACGAGGAGAAGTATCGTCGCGACCCGCTGGGAGCCCTAATTTGGGCCGTAATCTTGATTTGGGCAGGGGTGGTGATGTTAGCCGCCAACTTTGGGTTGTTGGATCGCATCCGCATTCCATTTGTGGGCAGGTCCGTTGATTTCCCATTCTACGCCGACGCCTGGCCGTTCTTCTTCATGGGGGCTGGGATGATCTTGTTGATCGAGGTGCTTATCCGCCTGTCAGTGCCAGAATACCGTCGTCCGGTCATGGGAACGTTTATCCTGGCGATTGTGTTCTTTGGGGTTGGGCTGGGAAACTGGAATGTGATCTGGCCGCTGGTCTTGATTGTGATCGGCGTGTCGATTCTGCTGCGGGGATCGTTTCGCAGCCAAGAATGACATTACAGCTGACCCAGATTGAAGCTTATCAACTCGTTCCATAAATAATCTAACAGCGTCCACCACTGATCGCGGCCGATGCAGCGGAAGTAGGGGGCTTTACGTGCCAGTATGAGATCGCCGATCTTATAGCGCGGCAGGATGGGCGTTGAGACCACTAAGCTGCCCATCTCGCCGGGACGCATTTCATGGAGCATTTTTATTCCCGACCGGGTTTCTACTTCGAAGAAAAATAGATCGTAGTTGGGCACCCAGGCGCGCTTTTCATCGAGCTGTTGGCCGAACATGCCCTCGGTGGCTCCGTAGATTTCTCGGATCACAGCCTGGCGTCCGTACGTGGCGTTGAGAGCTGGCTGGTGTTTGGTGTTGATCCCTGGAGTGCTGCCCAGAGTCATGACCTGCGTGCTCCATAGATCTTTGGGGTAGACACCATGCGCCTTATTTAGATATTTCCCGAATTGCAGCGTAGTGGGCGCAACACCGCCTACCAGAGAGACATTTTGATCTTTGCACTTCTCGTACGCTAACTCAAAGCGGGCTTCCCAGTCTTTCCAGGTTTTGCCGCCCCCCAAAGCATCGATCTCCTCTTGGGTGGGGGCCGAGGTCACAGGAGTGGAGCGCGATACGTGTTTGGTATAAATGCCAGAACTATAGCCGTACTCAACTTCGCGTCCATTGATCTCCACTGCCCCAACCACGGAAGGGAAATTCAAGTTGAGATTGACCCCCGCCAGGATCTCGTATTTGCCGCTGCTGACCACGTAATTCATCACTGCCCGGCCAGCGGAAGCGCGCATCTCCAGGTCGGTGGGTGTCATGGGGATGAATTTGGACTCGCCCTTCGTTGTCCCGCGCGTGATGGCCCAGCCGATGGGCTCCTCCCATAAAAGTAGATCGACTTCCCCGCCCATGACTCGCTCGATGATGGCTTTATATCCGCCCCCGTTGTGCGTATCTTCATAGGGCGTGATGGGGAAAGCATTTCTGTAATCGTCCAGGGTATCGATATTTTCAGCGCCATGATCTTGGCCATACTTTGTCTTGGCGTAATCCTGAATTAATCTGTGCAGGACTGCTTCTTGGGTCTCTGGGGGATTGGCAACAGCCTCATGCCAGGGCTTGAGCATGTGGGTCAGCATCATCTTGGCGGCCTGGGGGTCGATGTTCATTTTGAATTATCCCTGGGGTGGTCTTTAAATCTTTGAGTTGGTTAGCAGGTATAGCGTAGCAAACCAGCGCAACCCCGTCAAGTGATTTATTTCAACCTTTGGACAGGAGTTCAGACATTTCTGGCATTGCGAGTACCTCCACAACATCCTTGGCTTCGATCCATCCGGCGTTGGATGAGCGCGACCTTAGAGAGCACATTGAAACCAGCTGGGCACTCAACCTGCGGATGCTGCTCAGTTCGATTTAATATTTATTGCTATCTGTGCTCGAATCGTTTGGAACCTACTGTTTACGTTGTTTGATCTTGCGAATTATTTTCCCCCACAATTTGGGATCGGCAACTCCATTAGGTAGATATACGATCACCAGCAGCAGAACGATGCCATTGAAGATCTGATTGTAGGCTTTCAGCGGTCGCGCCAGCTCAGGGATGGCTGTCAAGATGGCAGCACCAACCACAGGGCCTGCCCAGGTGGTTGTGCCGCCCAAAACAGCAAACGCCAGAGTGTCCACTACGCGAGCAAAATTGAATACACCTGGGCTAATGATCCTGGTCAGATGCCCACTGAAAACTCCTGCCGCTCCTGCTAAGATTGCACTCAGTACAAACATCGCACTCTTCATTTTGACAATATTGATGCCCATCCCCGAAGCGATCTGCTCGTCGTCGCGCAGAGCTCTCATGGCGCGGCCATATCGGGAATTGCCCAAACGATGAAGAATTAGTAATGCAAGGAAAATGAAAACTAGCAAGTGCCATGTTTGTGTGATTTTGGGGATACCTTTGATTCCCAGCGCATTTCCCGTGAGTATGATGGTTTTTCCACTGATAACACTCAATAATGAATCGAAGTTCAAGATCATGATTCGTACGATTTCGCCGAAACCAATCGTAGCGATGGCCAGGTAGATATCTTGTAAACGTAATACCGGTAAGCCCAAAAAATAGGCGCTGGTCCCCGTGATGATCATGCCAACGAGAATTCCTGCCCAAAGCGGCAGACCGAAGGTTTGGGTGCTAATTACGCCTGCGTAGGCGCCAATTGCCATGAAGCCGATATTGGCTAACGAAAATATCCCAGCATAGAGCGTGATGAAGATACTCAATGCCAGGATAATATTCACCAGCATGAACTGGAACACTGATTGAGTCAGACCGATATCCGCGAAGAAATCCCAGATGATTTGCATATATCTCAGCTACACTCGGGAGACAGTTTTCTCACCCATCAACCCCTGAGGGCGAAATAACAGAACCAGAATCAACAATAAAAAGATAATCGCATCTCTGTAAGTGCTGCTACCGAAGGCGATGCTGGCGATTTCCAGGCCAGCGATCACAAAGCCACCGATGACTGCGCCTTCAATATTCCCCAAGCCACCGATGACAATTACGGTCAGCCCTTTGAGAGCGATGGAATCGCCCATGAAAGGCAGGACATTATTGAAGGCCAGACCATACAATAAACCAGCTGTACCCGCCAATACACCAGAGAGAAAGAATACAAAGCGATAAAACGATTCAACGGGTACGCCAAATAAGGCCGCAGTTTGAGAATCCATGGCGATTGCCCGGATGGCTTTGCCGCTCCGCGTATGGCGAATCAGCAGGCGAAGTAAGATCATCGAGAGGATCGAGATGACAAAAATGGTTCCTTGAATGACGGTAATTTTGAACGGCAACTTTGGGATCGATTGGCTGAGAGACGAATTCAGCGTAAAGAATTGGGGCTGCGCGCTGAAAATGATCTGGGCCAGCTTGACCAAGATCAATGAGACACCCAGACTGCTGATCAATTGTGAAATTCGAGGGGCATTGCGTTTTCTTAGTGGAGCAAATGCGATTATATCCAATAATACACCGATCAGACCCGCGCCCAAGATAGCGATCAGTCCGGCGACTGGCAGCGGCAAATTCATCTGCGTTGCGGCCAGCCAACCCAGGTAAGCACCCCACATGAATACGGCGCTGTGCGCAAGGTTGAGCACACCCAAGACGCTGAAGACCAGCGCATAGCCCAGAGCGAAGAGACTATATACTGATCCCAACCATAAGGCATTGACCGTTTGTTGGAGGAAGGTCATGTGTTTAGGAAGAAGCTGATTAATTCCTGAGCGAACACAGAGCTATTCGAAGTGGTAGTCGAAGGAATGGATTTTGGATATGCTCCTTCGACTGCAATCCGAAAGGACTCGGATTTCCGCTCAGGGTGATGATGTTTTGGTTTGTTGGGTATTAAGCCTAGGGTTGAGCAGTCTCCACACTCAAGATTTGATACTGCCCATCTTTGATGATCTGCGCAACAGGATCGTGGACGGGATTGCGAGCGGCGTCGAAGCTGAAACTACCTAAGGGACTGTCAAAATTGGTGATCGCAGCCAAAGCATCGCGGATTGAGGCGGGGTCGCCGCTGTCCGCGCGGCGGATTGCAGTGGCGATCAGCCACACGCCAGTATAGGATTGGGCGGCAAATTGATCCGGCGCGGCACCAAAGGATTCTTCAAAGGCATCAATGAATTCTTGACTGATGGCAGCATCGCTGGCGATATTCCAGGCTGCACCAACGATGACACCCTCGGCGGCTTCTCCAGCCTGAGAAATAATTGCTGGCGAATTGAAGCCATTGCCACCGATGATGGCGCCTTCGAAGCCCAAATTGCGTGATTGCGTAATGATCTGGGCCGCTTCTTGGGCAAGGGCTGATACTACAAGGGCGTCAGGATTTTCAGCGATGATCTTAGTCAGTTGGGCGTTGAAGTCTACGTCACCACGGGCAAAGGTTTCGTCGGCGATAATTGAGACGTTGTTGTCGGCCAGTGCGCCTTTGAAGACCTCATATCCGCTGGCAGTGAAATCATCATCGTTGCCCCATATAATGCCGACGTTTTCCAGGCCAAGAATTTCTGTTGCCTGGGCAATGGTTCCAGGGACTACCGAAGCTTCGGGTAGGCTATCACGGAAGACGAAGTCGCCCATATTGGTGATGCCGTTGGCGGTGTTGCTGACGCCTAAAACGGGTATGCCGCTCTCCTGAGCGATGGGGTCAGCGGAGAAGGCTTGCGTCGAGAGCGTGGGGCCGACCACGACCACGACACCTTTGCCGAGCACCGTATCCATGGCGGCTATGGCGCCTTCGCCTGTAGCGCCCGTGTCTTCGAAGAGTGCTTCCAAGGTTGTGCCGGCACCAAGATAATTGCTGCCGTTTATCTGCTCTACGGCCAACTGAACGCCGTGCTGTTGCACTTCGCCGTAGACGGCGATATCTCCGCTCAACCCGAACAGCACGCCAATGCTGACAGAGTCAGGAAGATTTTTGGGTTCTGTGCTATCCCAATCGCCGATACTGACTGAAATGGTAGATGGGTTTGCGGCTTGAACATCTTCTTCAGGGGCTTGGTCTGGGGCGGCGCATGCTGTTGCTACGAGCGCCATGATGATTACTAATAATATATATTGCACTACCTTCATTTGTGTCTCCTATTGCTTACGAATATTGACAAAGGAATATAACACATATTGTGCAAATAAGATACATATTGTCATAAATTAGTCTAGTTTTGGCGATATCCCCACAACCATCCCCACCAGGGCATCAACACCTGATGAATTCCCCCAATTGAGCAATTCATTCAGCAATCGATCTTGATTGCTTTCCCCAGTCATCAAAAAGTCCAGGGCCGCGATCAGGCGTTCGTCTCCCTGACCCTCCGCAGCGCATTCGATGAGATTGGCGCTCAATGTGGTGGTTTTGGCGTAGGCAGCTTCGACTACTCGCACATTGAATGATTGAAGTTCATTTCCTATTCCCAGCGCATCATTCCAGCGGTTTAGAGTCAGCAGCAGACCGATAATGAAATCATCCCCAGAGGGGGTCAACCCGCTGCCGCGTCCGAGAAGATTCTCGATAAGCTCCAAGCTTGCAATAAGATCATCGTGCTTGATGTGATTGCGAATGCTCAGAATATTACCGTCAGAATCTTGACCTTTTTCAGCAGGGAAATCCAAGAGGGCGGGGAGCGATCCGCTGAGTCCAACGCCGCTATTTTGCGCATAGGCATCCTGAGTAAATGCCTTGAGACGCGGGCTCATATCCTGGCGATCATGAGTTTCCGAATTGATGAGCACGGGCTGCCAAATTGATGCATGTTGAGTAGAAATCGCCAGGTTGTGTTTGGGAACGGTGATCAAGTTTGGGGATATCTGAATCAGCTCTCCAGGAGTCAAATCTCTCAAAGGTGAAATATCGCCTTTTAGATTGATTGTCATCGGGCCGCGATGATCTTCAAAAGAAAGAAATATCACCCACTTTGTTTTTGGTTTTAGGAAAATCCCTCGCGAAGTAACCCCCATCACTGTCGCTGAATTTGACGTAGAAAGGGTTTGGTTGGCTTTGGTACCGAGAAATTTAGCCTGCAAAACTGCATGTTGTCTTGGCCGTGTTGTCATTTAGGAAATTCTGTATTAGTCAATAGAAGGCTGAACACCGCAGAGTCGCAGAGAACGCGGAGATTCTCGCATTTTACAGGAGAAAAACTCTGCGAACTCCGCGTCTCAGCGGTGAAAGTTGCATCAGAATTGTGTTCAATCTACCCT
>JADHTJ010000036.1 GCA_016785015.1 Anaerolineales bacterium | reverse complement strand
GAGTTTGGCCGTCAGGCGCTCGTGATGGCGTTGAAACTGCGTGAGATGGTGGTCATCCCTGAATTAGCCCTTGCTCATCTTGATCAGGTCTGATTTTCTTGTTTTTTGTGCAAACTTTTCACTGTTAAGGTACTAAAAACTACCCCAAATCCATTTTTGGGATACTACCACTTTTTACCTCCACATGGGCCATATCGTACACGCTCAGATTTCTATGACATATTTGCTAATGATGGCTATCAACCTACACCCAAACCCATCCACCCTTTAAGCCGAGATATTGGCAATGCCCGCTTGAATGAGATGCGACGCTGGTACGATGAATACATTCCCTATGCCGATGCAGAATTTGCCAGGCTTTATGAAAACTTAGAGAAAACTGGTTTACTGGAAAACACCTGGTTGATCCTGACGTCAGATCATGGGGAGATATTTGAAAGGGGAATTATTGGTCACATAACACCGATTTATCACCAGCCAATGCTGAAGATTCCCTTGCTGATCTTCCCCCCTGGACAAAGTACGAGAGTAGATATTTATGACAAAACAAGTGCCATTGATCTACTGCCCACACTATTACATGTAACCAACCAGGATATCCCCGAGTGGACTGAGGGAATGGTACTGCCTCCGTTCTCATCATCTAATGCACTATCGGAACGTGATATTTCAACCATTCATGTGGAGAAGTTTGCCGAAAATGGATCGATAGCTGAAGCGACGGTTGTATATATGCAAGGAGATTACAAACTAATGTGGTATTTTGGCTATGAACAGCTTGAAGAGGATACCGAATTTGTTGAACTGTATGATCTCACCAATGATCCTGATGAGGAATATAACCTCTCCACATCTCACAAGAACATAGCCAATGATCTCTTAGAATCTCTCAAAGAGAAGGTCCAAAAGCTAAATGATACCTACCAATAATTTTCAGCCTGGAATTTAAAAGTGCGTTCTCTTTCCAATAAATTCATCAACATAACCACTCAATTTCAAAAATATCTAAAACTTATTGATATATTTATTTTCCTTTGCATCATCACGTTCGCATACTTCTTTAATTTCTTTGCTGGGCAGAGGGGATTTTTCCCGTTCGACCAATCTATTGTTTTCGATGGCAGCTATCGGGTATTCACAGGACAAATCCCGTTCAAGGATTTCGTGATTCCTTTCGGACCAATGACCTTTTGGTTTCAGGGGAGTATCTTCAAGCTCTTTGGCGTAAGTTATGCAAGTTATATTTTTGGGGCTGCGCTCACGAACGCGCTTGTTGCTGGAATATGCTTTTGGATACTACGAATTATCTTTCCAGAGAATAAATTAGTTGCCTGGTTGGGAAGTAGTGTTACAGCAATTTGGTTTTACCCGCCTTTTGGAACCCCCTGGCCTGAACAAACTGCCTTTTTCTTCGCTTTCGCTGCTTTGCTTGGGACAATGCTTGGATTATTGGATCACAAACTCTCAAGAAAGTGGCAGCGGGGTTTGTTTTTCGCATCCGGCATAGTCGCGTTCGGCGCCTTCATCAGCAAACAAAATGCTGGGGCTTTCATTGTGCCGGTCTTTGCGCTCCTTTTCATCTTCCCAAACATCGAAGATATCCGCAAAGGAGTTATCGATTTCATAATTTTTTCTTGGGGATGGTTCGTAGGATTAATTTCCTTCGCGATTTGGCTCGCTCTCCAATCCGATATTTCACTCTTCTTCAGGTATTTCTTTGAGATTCCTGCTCAAGAAGTTAGTGTATTCCGCTTACCGGAGAGTTTCATGGAATGGATGAATTCGATCTTTGTTGGGGAAGCACCAATTTCGATCATTGTGCTCTCATTGTTATCCTCGCTTATCGCTATCATAGTAATTCTGTACGATAAGAATACTGAAACTTCTCCGCATCGGGTTATAGCAGCGGTATTAGCACCTTCCCTATTTCTTTATCACAATGTCTACCTGATCACATCGAACAATCAACCTGAGAATGCACTTCCATTCATTGGAGTGATCTCGGCAATTGGTTTCGGATTGCTCTCGCCAGGTAAGGAGAGAAGTAGATCATCCCCAAACCTATCTGCAATGATTACCCCGACCATGAAACTGATCACCGGGGGCATCGTCACGCTACTGATTGCTATTGTTTCGTTGTACGGACTCAACGTTTCCTGCTCTCGGCAAGTTCATAATATTTTCAGCAACTCTGTCTTCGGCCATCAACTCACATCTGAAAATCTCGCTGCACTCAGTTGGGCCGTACCAACCCGAGTGGGGAATCTCATCCCAGTTGAAGATGTCAATAACATAGTGAATTATCTTAAAACTCAAGGAGAAAATTTCTTTGTCTTTCCTGATTTCACCATCCTTTATGGAACACTGGGGGTCCAGCCACCCCAGCCCCTGCTCTGGTTCCACAGCGGACTCACGTACTCAAAAACCTATGATCCCATGCTCGATGCCTGGATTGTTTCCGCGTTACAGGAGCATCAGGTTCGAATCATCATCGTCGAAGAGCAATCCTGGTTCCACACTGACAGAATATTGGAAGATTTTCCCCAATTGAGTTCATTCATCGATGAAAAATTCGTTTATCAACAAAGGTTCGGCAATTTTCTTATCTACATTATTCAAAATCAATAACGTGTCATTATTTCAACTGAAAATTTCCCATGTAAAAAGCCTGGCCACAAACTGCGCAACCAGGCTTTTCCATTTTCAACTCCGAGGAAGTACTAGCGTTTTCTTTTCTTTCGCTTCTTTCTTGCTCCTCTGTATGATGGCGCTGTGATCGCGCAAATCTCGCTTAGGCGTGTATCCCTCATCCGACTGAGCAAGCGGGGGTCCATCTCATCTTTTAGTTCCGGAGTAGTGATCACCGTGGGCAGTTCTGCGTTATAACGATAATTAAATAGCTGGTATAGCTTCTCCCTCGCCCAGGGAGTCATGTTTTGGGTGCCTAAATCATCCAATACTAACAATTGCGCCCGTTTGACATCTTCGAAGAGACGGTCCATACTCACAGAGCTGCGCGGCCCAAAGGTTGCCCTTAAATGATCCATCAAGTCAGGTACGACCACAAACATGGGCATATGTCCCTGGTCAGCGCGGAAATTGGCAATCGCCGCCGCCAGATGGGTTTTGCCGCATCCATATGGGCCTGTTAGCACGAGCCAACCCTCAGGTTGTTCGGCAAATTCGCGCGCTTCGTCAAAGGCGCGCTTCAGGCTTTCGAGCTGGTCGGCGTGAAGGTCCTCTTTATCGCGTAAATCAATGGCAGAAAATGTAAGTTTATGTAAAAAATCCATTGATGCAGAGAGGGTCGAATGACCCAAGCGGTCATTTTCAGGTCGCCTATAATCTTGCGATTTTATGATCACACGCGTCACCAAATCAGGATCATCCAGGCGTGATCGAATACGCGGCTCCATTTCCTCGATAAGTAAATTTGTGGTTACTACCAGCGGCAGCTTATTGATATAGCGAAAATTCAGGATTTGGAATAATTTCTCTTGCGCCCACTCTGTCGCGTTTTGAGTACCGAAATCATCCATGATCAACAAAGGCGCTGTGCGAATTTCTTCGAAGCGTTGCTCAAAGGTCGCATTGGGATCATCATATGAAAAGCGCAATGTATCCAATAGATCTGGTACGGTGATGAACAAAGTAGCAATGCCCATATCGACTGCAAAATTAGCAATAGCCGCGGCCAGATGTGTTTTTCCACAGCCATAACCACCATACATCAACAACCAACCCTGGTGCGTGCGCGCAAACATCTGCGCCTGGTTGAAAGCCTGTTCTAAAGAGTCAGCCAGAGCTGGTCGTAAACCAACGCGTCCACGCGGCCTGAAGTTGTCAAAATTCAAATGCTGCAGTTCATCCAGGCGGCTTAGGGCAAAAAGGCGCTTATGCATGCGCCGATCAAGATCCCCCTTTCTGCAGGTGCAGATATGCATCATTCCAAATTCCGGATGCCCTACAGGGACATCCTGCCGAATGAACCCTAATCCCCCACAAATAGGGCAGGAAGGATCACCAGGTAAATCGCGAATTGGAGTTTCCGATGACGTATCAGTCGTCTTCCCAGTTGGCGTATTGTCGGCGATGTTCTTCAGGGTCTCGTCGATCTTTTCGGACATCATAACCTCTTTCTTGCCAGCGTCGTAAAATGGCCTCGATATAGCGCCAGTTACGGATATTCTTTTCAACCGCAATGCGGAAGGCTTCCTCAATCCACTCAGCCGGATACGTATCTTCAGCCTCCTGAAGCGTCTCAGAAAGCAGCGGCGTGATCAACCCTATATTTTGTTCGTATAAGTGGTAAATAGTAGGACGTTCCTCAGCAAGCACAGGCGTGACCTGTGGAGAATCGTCTGGCTGCCAGTTCCCTTTCTGGATGGCATCGACCGCAGCCCTTCCTTTGGATGTGTTCAGGAAGAAAAGTACATCGCCTTTCTGATCTGCATCTACTTGCAGAAACGTTCCTCTTCCCACAGCACGCTCAAGGGACTCGCTCAGGGTTGATTCAGCCTCCTCGAGCGTGGGGGCCAACCCAAACATGAAGCGCTCATCCGCTCGAAAATCAGATTCTCTCAAAAAACGGAATTCCCCCTCCATGCGCTCCAGTCGCCACAGAGCATATAAGGTCACCTTGAGTTCCCCGACATCATCAATCTGGGGCAATAACTCGCTAAAAAACGGTTCAGGGATTCGGGTGAAACTCACCTTCCCATCCGGGAAGCCCGCAAATGTCATTAGGTCACCTGCTGCAAATCTACAACTCGGGTGGCGGCGTTCTCGAATTTTGCCAATTTTTTACGGAAGATTAACTGCACGCTGCCAACAGGACCATTACGATGTTTGGCCACAATCACCTCGGCCAGGTTCTGCTTGGCAGGGTCGTCTTCATACATCTCAGGGCGATAGATAAACATGACAATATCGGCGTCTTGTTCAAGCGATCCGGATTCGCGAAGGTCGGACAACACCGGGCGTTTATCGCTGCGCTGTTCGACGGCACGAGAAAGCTGCGCCGCAGCCAATACCGGAACCTTGAGCTCGCGCGCCAGGATCTTCATCTGGCGTGAGATATATGAAACCTCTTGCACACGATTTTCATTACGTCTATCTCCAGACATCAACTGCAAATAATCGACAATCACTAAATCAAGGCGGTGCTCAAGGTGCAGGCGCCGGCACTTGGTGCGCAGTTGCAGGGGTGTGATGCCGGGAGTATCATCCAGGAAGATTGTCGTGTCGCTGAGTACTTCGATGGCATGTGTGAACAACGCCCACTCGTCTTCTTCGAGCTTGCCCATGCGCAAACGCTGTGAATCGATCCCGGTCTCTTGGGCGAGCAAACGCTGCACCAATTGATCGTTGCCCATCTCCAGGGAGAATATGGCCACATGTTTTTTGTGGGTCAGAGCAGCATTTTTTGCCAGTGTGAGTGCAAAACCCGTTTTACCCATACCGGGGCGACCAGCAATAATCAGTAGATCTGAGGGTTGTAATCCCCCAAGCAAATTATCAATATCGATAAAGCCCGTTGGCACTCCACGGATCTCTTCATCCTTACCAGCCAGCTCACTGATTTCGTCATAGTACTCGCTGAGCACCTGTTGAATGGGTGCCAGATCGCGCGTCAATCGGCGATCGCTGACTCCGAAAACGGCCTTTTCAGCATCATCCATGACTGCTTCCAGGCCAGTCGATTCTTCATAGGCCAGTTTAGCAATTTTATTCGCTGCTTCCAACATGCGCCTGCGAACAGCCGTCTCTTCAACAATGCGGCCGTAAGACATTGCGTGCAATGATGACGGCACGCTGTTGATCAGAGAAGTGATATAGGAAGCCCCGCCAATTTCAGCCAATTGATCTTGCTGGTCCAGATCTTCCATCACCGTAAGCGAATCAATCGGTGTGCGGGTTTGCTGCAAGCGAGAAAAGGATTGCCAGATCCAGCGATGACGGTGGATATAAAAATCCTCGCCTTGTAAAAACTCAGCAACGTCGTAATACGCTTCGGGGTTGATCAGAATCGAACCAATGACGGCCTCTTCAGCTTCCCTGCTGTGAGGGACAACTTGCGGGCCAGCTGTTTGGCTTTCATTTTCATTAATTGTGTGAATACTCATAGCATACAATCAGTGGAATAGGAACTTGAAGTTGAGTAGGTACGTTTATATCATATCAATGAATTTCCGAGTCATTTGGCACTCAACTTTAAGCTTAAAAATTTCGGCGAATAGAAAACCGCTGACCTTTGGCTAATAGACAGCTCTGGTCAGCGGTCGAAACATCCAAAACGAATGATGCTAACTAATCGCTCTCTTCATCCGCCTGAACATCGGCGTCTTCGTCGGTATCCAATTGCTCCAAAAAATCTTCGAAGATAGAGAGGCGCGCATCTTCCTTGCCGGCTGAGGCCTCGATGTCTTCCATGTCATCCATGGAGATATCATCTTCATCGGGGACAATCCCAGCGCTTTCCATCACTTCTTGCGAAACGAGGATCGGTACCCCGCTGCGCACGGCCAAATTCATCGCATCAGAAGGGCGCGAGTCAATGTTGAGCACACTACCATTTATATTGATTACCACATTTCCATAGAAAGTCTCGTCCTTCAGTGAAACCACTTCAATATGAGAAACCTCGGCATTCAATTCTTCGATCACTTTGGTAAAAAGGTCATAGGTTAACGGGCGAGAGACTTCAACATCTTGCAAGGCGATCGTCAGGTGCTCCGCTTCATATACGCCAATCCAAATTGCCAAATATCGTTCAGCCTCCAGTTCGCGCAAAATGACAATGCGCTGTTGGTTCATCAGGCTGACACGAATACTATCAATAACAACTTCTACCATCTCAGACATAGAGTACTCCGCGTACGCTCATTAATTGAGTTAATGGAAATTATTCTAACACGGGGGTTTTAGGGGCGCAACTGGGGCGAATCCACCCAAGAGCACAAAGTGCCTTTTGTTTTCTTCGTGCTCTTGCTGGATTTATTAAACTACACTCAAAAGAGTCTGTCGGCGTTCGACGTTTTCGCCAATACCGACGCGTATGCGGGCAATGGTACCGGCGCGGGGTGATTTCAGCTCATTTTGCATTTTCATTGATTCTAAGATTATTAACACATCCCCCTCTTCGACTTTCTGACCATCTTCAATAGGAATCGCAACCACCAACCCAGGCATGGGCGCTTTCAGGTAGAATTCCCCACTTTGCACAGGATCGCTGCCAAATGCTGACTTCAAGCGATGTTCGCGTTCATCCACCACTGTGGCTGGATAAAGCGACCCTTGCAGCAGAACTTCCCAGCCTTCATCGTCTTCATAGACATAGGCTTCATGGGATTGGCCATCTATCAACAGAGAATACACCGGCTCCCCGCTGACGGATTCAAAATTTACTTTGCAACCCACGCCGTCAACAATGATGTGTTCTTCATCGACAACTTCGATTACAAACTCTTTCTCACCAATAGTTGTAATATATTTCATAGTATTTCTCGCCTAACGGTGGATGCGTTCCCAACGTCCCATCCATTTCCAGTTGCTGGTATCGCGCTCATTGCGCTGGATGACATGCGCTGAACGCTGTGTGTGTTGGTGGGCCACTAGGGTGGCCATGATAGCGGCTATATGAGGGTGCGCTTCCTGCCCCTTTCGTGTCTTATCTATAGAAAAACGCTTCTCTACAAACTGCGTATCAAACTGACCGGCCATGAATCGATGAGAATCCATCATGCTCTGATGAAAGGGAATATTGGTGCGCACGCCGACAATTTTGTATTCTTCCAATGCCCTGCGCATACGCAGAATGACCTCGGCACGCGTCTCACCAAACACAATCAATTTTGATATCAAGGAGTCATAGTAGGGAGAAATTTCAAATCCAGGATAAACTCCCGTATCTACCCGAACCCCAGGTCCAGTAGGGAGCAGTACATGCGAAATGTAGCCAGTAGATGGCATGAAATTGCTGTATGGATCCTCCGCGTTGACCCGGCATTCTATCGCCCAACCATTCATCTGAATTTCTTCTTGCTGGCGACTCAGCGTTCTACCACGGGCTATACGGATCTGCTCTTTGACAATATCAACGCCAGTAACAGCTTCGGTGATAGGGTGCTCCACTTGCAAACGGGTGTTCATTTCCAAGAAGTAGAAATTCTTCTCGCCATCGACCAGAAACTCGATCGTACCCGCATTGACATACTCCACTGATTGGGCAGCCCGCACGGCAACTTCGCCCATCTTCTGACGCAAGTCTTCATCCATAAAGGGGGATGGAGATTCTTCAAGTAATTTTTGATGACGGCGCTGCAGCGAGCATTCGCGCTCCCCAAGGTGGATCACATTGCCGTGCGTGTCAGCCAGGATCTGGAATTCAATATGACGCGCTCCTTCAACTAATTTCTCCAGGTACACATTGCCATCCCCAAAAGCGGACTCTGCTTCTCTGCGAGCTGATGCCAGCAATTCAGGCATCTCTTCCAATTTGTTGACTTCACGCATGCCCTTGCCACCGCCACCGGCAGTAGCCTTTATCAATAGGGGGAAGCCAATCTCTGGAGCAACCTTGAGCAAGTCATCATCACTCAGCGAACCTTCTGCTTCAGTGCCAGGTACTACTGGCACTCCCGCGGCTGTGACAGTCGCCCGGGCAACGCCTTTATCGCCCATGGCCGCAATCGACGAAGGCTTCGGCCCGATGAAAGCAATGCCTTCATCGATGACCGCCTGGGCAAAATCGGCGCGTTCAGCCAGGAAGCCATATCCAGGATGGATCGCCGAGGCACCGCTCTTTTTGGCAATTTCAATGATCTTGTCACTGCGAAGATAAGAATCGCGCGAAGGGGCCGGGCCTAGTAGATAAGCTTCATCGGCATAACGCACATGCAGCGACTTGCGATCCGCATCGGAATAGACTGCGACGGTCTCTAAACCAAGTTCACGGCAAGCCCGCAATATTCGAACGGCGATCTCACCGCGATTTGCTATTAGTACTTTGTTGAACATAAGTTCTCCTACGGATGTGCGGTGTGCGATGTTCTACGTGCGAATCTCCTACGCACCCCGCACTTCGTACATCGCACTCAAATATCTCAGGAGTCTCGTATTGAATATTTCTGGCTGATCCTGCGGCAGCATATGCCCGGCGCCAGGTTCTATCCACAACTCAGCATCGGGGATAGATTCAGCGATATCAATAGCATGTTGGGGTGTAGCATGTTCATCATCCTCACCTTGGATGACCAACGCGGGACAGGCAATCCTGGTAAGCAATGGTCGCATATCCCAATCCATTGCTTCAGGTTTGTGCCAACCATCGAACCAGTTACTGAATACGGGTTCGAATTTCTCACCATGGGCACGCTGCATACCTCTACGGAAACGATCATCATGCTCGAAAGCTGCTTTGATGCCCAAAATTCCCGGCCCCATCTTTGGTTCGAGGTAGATGTGTGCTGCGACGGTAACCAAAAAAGTTACCATATCAGGATATTTTTCAGCAAAATAGAGCGCCAGGGTGCCGCCATCGCTGTGACCAACTAAAGTTGCACCCTTCGACTTGCTCAGGGCAGGCTGTTGCAAGTTGCAAGTTGCAAGTATGGAGTGCAAATCAGCCAGATCATCTTTGAAACCAGGCACGTCCAGATGCGGGCGCGATTCGGACTGGCCGTAGCCCCAACGATCATATGCAATCACACGATAGCCTACCTCGACGAACGCTGGCACCTGAGATCGCCAGGCACGCGTCGAACCAAGCCCATGATGGAGAAAAACAACTGATGGATTCTCGTCAGAGCCATGAACTTCAACGTGTAGATTATGACCGTTTATCTTCATAAATCTGGTAGTTGTTAGGCCGTGTTGACATTTGGGGATTTCTCTCTAGAATAAGCTGTTTTCGAATCGCACTCATTTCTCTAGAAAATGCCTGAAAGTTCAACACTACTTAGTCAGATAGTCTGATTTACATTAGGTTTGGCTAGCGGCTATCAGACTATGAGACTATCTGGCTAAGTGACTATCCAACTAAAGCGGAATACAACCGTGCTTCTTGGGCGGGTTCGTGTCGCGCTTGTTGGCCAGCATCTCTAGGGAATTGATCAGCCGGGGACGCGTATCACGCGGCTCGATGACATCATCGATATAACCTCGCGAAGCGGCCACATAGGGGTTGGCAAATTTCTCACGGTAATCGGCTACAAGTTCATCTTTGCGAGCAACTGGATCATCTGCTTCTTTGAGTTCGTGGCGGAAGATGATCTCAACCGCGCCTTCGGGGCCCATCACAGCCAGTTCTGCACTAGGCCAGGCCAGGTTGACATCGCCGCGGATGTGCTTACTGCTCATCACGTCGTAGGCACCACCATAGGCCTTGCGGGTAATCACGGTCAGCTTGGGAACAGTAGCCTCACAATAAGCATAGAGCAACTTGGCCCCAGAGCGGATGATCCCACCATGTTCTTGATCCATGCCCGGCAAAAATCCCGGCACATCCACAAACGTCAGAATGGGAATATTGAAGGCATCACAGAAACGCACAAAGCGTCCGCCTTTCTCCGATGAATCGATATCCAAAACGCCCGCCAGGTTTGCCGGCTGATTGGCGACAATGCCTATGCTATGCCCACCCAAACGGGCAAAGCCAACGACAATATTTTGAGCATAGGATGCATGCGTTTCAAAGAACTCGCCATTATCGACAATCAGGCTGATGACATCTTTGATATCGTAAGGCTTGCTGGGATCATCAGGAATGATACTATCCAATGCTTCTTCCCTCCGCAACGGATTATCCCCTGTATCAATGAAGGGCGGGTCTTCCATATTGTTCTGAGGTAAATAGCTGAGCAGTTTCTGAACCAGGAAAAGAGCATCGGCCTCGCTATCTGCAGCTACATGGCAAACACCCGAGGTTTCGGCATGCACATCAGCACCGCCCAGTTCTTCAAAGGTAACTTCTTCGTGGGTGACGGTCTTGACCACATTAGGTCCGGTAATGAACATATAGGAAGAGCCGCGCACCATAAAGATGAAATCGGTGATCGCGGGGGAATATACTGCGCCACCGGCACAAGGCCCCATAATGACGCTAATTTGAGGCACCACGCCTGAAGCCAACGTATTTCTCAAAAAGATATCAGCATATCCACCCAGGGAAACCACACCCTCTTGAATGCGCGCCCCACCTGAGTCGTTCAAACCAATCACAGGCGCGCCATTCTTCATCGCCATATCCATGATCTTGACGATTTTTTCAGCGTGCACTTCTCCCAAACTACCACCAAATACGGTGAAATCTTGCGCAAACACATAAACCAACCGATCATTAACTGTCCCCCAACCAGTCACCACGCTGTCGCTCAAGAATTTGCGCTTGTCCAAACCGAAATCAGAAGTCCGATGGGTAACAAAAGTATCGACTTCTCGAAAGGAGCCTTTGTCTAGAAAGATGTCAATGCGCTCGCGGGCTGTCAGACGCCCTTTTTGGTGCTGCTGTTCAATACGTTTTTCACCGCCTCCTAAGCGTGCTTCAGCTTTCAATGCGCGTAAGCGTTCAATCTTTGGATTATCAGACATGAAGTTCTCCATTAGCTCCTCGAAAAAAGGGTGTGTGGGTGCACCCCACTCACCCTTTCTGCTTGAGATTGATAACTACTATTGAACCATATACCAGTCACCTGGCAGTTTCAATCCCTATTGTAAAATCGACGGCTTCGAGGAAGCCATAAAACAATAAAAGTATAGAATAAGCATGTAATTGTCAGGCCTAAGGCAAAGGGCCAGCGACCTGCAATGGCCGATGAATCAGCTAATAACAAACGATCCAGCCAGTAGTAGAGAGTGTAAAAAACGGCAGCAATCTGAGTTACACGCCAAGCCCAATGCCGGCCGACCCATAAACCCCAAATCAAAGGGATTCCTGCCAGCCCCCAAAAAGCGTTTCTCGATGCCAAATACAGTGGCGGGACAACAAGAGGTAATTCTTGCAGAAAATCCCAATGGCGCACAGCTTCGATGAATCCAAACCAGCCCAGGGACGTATAAGTTAACACCAATAGGATTAACAACGTTACGGGAAAGGGTCGTTTCGGCTTAGAAATTGGATGTTGAGGGTCAATTGCCATTTGCATCAAGGAAGCGGAACATCGATCGGCTTTTCGGGACGGTAGGCATCCCCACCGCATGACCAATTCCAATCCGCGATGGTGATATCCTTGACCTTGGCATTGGGTTCAACGAGGACTTCAGCAAGCGGCTGCCCACAAGAGGGTACTTGCCCGGTATACCCCGCGGCGACATATGGTTCTCCCCCCATACCCTGACCATAGGCGACCACGTGATAATTGCCTGGATAGACCGTCATCTGATAATTGGGATGCCCGGTTAGGGATGTTTGAATCCACCAATAGGTGCCATCATCGAGGTTGAAAAAGACCACCACCACAGGCATACTATTCTCCACCACTGGATCATTCATGTAGGGTGGCGCCGATGACATATCCACCACTCCCGAGATCACGCCAGGGGTGTTGTCCGCGTCAGCGTCGGAAGATGCAGGGGGCGGCTGCGCATCAATAGAGCGGTAGATATGAGGCGCGATCCACAGGGCGTAATCGGAAGAAGGGTCCTTATCGGCATCACGCACAGCCAGCACAAGCTTGACGGTTTGACCGGCCAACGAGCTTAGGTCAACGGCTATTGTTTGTGGTCCATCACCAACTTGGTGATCCCAAACCCAATTGGGAGTCTGATATTTGCCCGCAGCATCAAAATATTCAAGCGAATATTCCACGTCACAGGCAGCATCTCCCTGACAGGACAGCGTGGCGCGGAATTGATCCCCCGGCCAAATCTCAAAGGGCGGGTAAATGCCAAAGATGGCTGTCCCCCCACCAGCAGCTTGCTGCGGTACTACTATCAGTGATGGAACTTCGACTGCCGTATTGCTCTCGGCAAAAGCTAAATGAGTATTGGTGATATAGCCCTGTTCGATTTCGTCTAAATTGCTGGGGCAGGGTGAGATATAGCTAATGCTGTTGGCCCATTGCGCCTCGCAGACATTGGCAACAAAATCGTAAGCAACTGTACCCGGTTCAGGAAGGGGTATCAGTGGAAGCGGAGGTGAAGCTGTAGCAGATGGCGCGGTCGTTGAGGTCGGCTCTGACGTCGATGTTGGAACAGCGGTTGGCTCCGCGGTCGGTATTGGGGTAGCTGTATCATCAGGCATCACTGTTGGTATAGAAGTGGGGGAGGCTGTTGCCAATAGATTACAAGCCAAAAGTATGAATGGCACCAGCGGAAGTAACACAATTCGTCTATTCATAAATTTTCAACCATAATTCATCAATCATTAATCGTCAGGGTTATCTTGCCCAACTGTTGCCCATTTTCCAGGCGAGACTGCGCGGTGGCGGCTTCTTCTAACGGGAATGTTATATCCATAGCAACGCTGAGTTTGCCAGCAAAGACCAAATCCATCACTGTGGCAAAATCTGCACGCGTGCCCATTGTTGAGCCGATAATCGACAGGTGCTTGCTAAAAACAAAACGGTTATCGATCTCAAATTTCGGCCCGCCGGTATTGCCTACGGTAAGGATGCGCCCTCCTTTGCGAGCAGCACGGAAGCTTTGGGGGAAGGTTGTGCCAACGTTGTCAACAACCACATCCACCCCGCGTCTTTCGGTCATGCGATAAACTACCTTCGACCAGTTCTCTTCTATACTCCGGTCGATTAAATAATCCGCGCCGAGACTTTCAGCGACGGCCAATTTCTCAGTGTTCGATCCAACTACATAAACCAGCGCGCCGGTCAATTTGGCAATTTGTATGCAAGCTGTGTTTACGCCGCCTGAAGCGCCCACGATAAGCACTTTTTCCCCCATACGCACGTTGCCGCGTGTGATCAGGGAATGCCAGGCTGTGTGATACACCAGCGCTGCCGCTGCGGCTGTGGCAGCATCAAAATTTTCGGGCATGGGGTGCAGCTGCCGTTCGGGAACAACCACGTATTCGGCATAGGTGCCACGGATAGTTTCACCAAGTAAGTGCCATTTGCTGCATAGATTGTCTTTGCCATCACGGCAAAAATCACATATTCCACACCCCAGATTAGAGTTGATTACAACTCGATCCCCTATCTCCCACTTATCCACACCCTCCCCAAGGGCAGCGACTTCTCCTGCACCATCCGCGCCTGGTATGTGAGGGTATTCGAGCTTGATGCCCGGCCAACCCTCACGCACCCATAAATCCAGGCGATTCAAGGCCGCAGCTTTGAGCTTTACCAGCACTTCTCCCGAGCCAGGTTCTGGTGTGGGGAAGTCAGCATATTGGAGAACCTCGGGGAGTCCGTGTTCGTGAAAGAGGATTGCTTTCATAATACTCCAAAAAATGATGCGGTTTGTAGTAGGGCACGAGAGTGCTCGTAGACTGCCTACGAGAGTGCCCGTAGATCCCCTACATGACGCACTATCGTGCGTCACTACAAACAAGTTCGTTAGGGTATCTCGATTTCGATATCGTCTGACCAGACATCCGGCTGACCATAGGCATCGACCAAGGGTTGATCTGACTCGACGCCCAGGCGGCAGAAATAGCGCCCTGAAGGCAAGTTGAAATTGACGATTCCCTGCTGTGCGGGGTTGGCAAGCGGGTACGTCTTTTGGTAGAAAACTTGACGATATTCACTGGCCGTTGGGGAGAAATCTGCATCTGTGGTAAAGACAACACTATCGATAAAAAGCGCCATGAAACCCAATGAGGCTTGATCATAAGGGCGGGTGATGCTCCAAAGCTGATCGCCTTCGGAAACTTCAAATGGGCCAACACGCTCCCAGACCCATTGGTTGGTATTCTTTTCAGGCGTATTCGCAAAGATCAAGGCTGTATCCATCAACTGTAAATATCCAGGAGACTCATCAATGACGCGCTTGTAGTATCGCACCCAAGCGTAGGCATTTTCACCGGCGGGGAAATCTGTGCGATATTCAGCTTCCTGGCTGCCATAGCTATCTACAAGATAACCTTCTCCATCCCACCCACTCACAAAAGCGACGTCTGCTCCCCAGCCTGGACCCCAGGTGAATTTTTCGGCCTCGACCCAGATGACGCCTTCTCGATCTTGTTCACAGGACACACGTAAAGACGTAGTCGCTCCGCCGCTCAACTCCCAGACTAATTCCGGGGTAGGGTTTTCTTCATCGAGGTAATCTAACTGCAAGCGGACTGGAATACACGCCGGTTGTGTGAGTACGTTTGCATCGAGGCGATAACGGTCGAAGAAATGGCCTTCCCGGAAACTGCCCCCAGGGTAGCAGCGGAAGAGTGTCTCCTGCAGGGCATCCCATTGTTCGCGTTGAGAGGATGTTTCCTGATCAAGGAGAATATCCACGTGCTCCCAACGTTGGGATTGTTCTGCCAGATGGGGCAAGAAGTCTTGTATGGGAATCTGTGTGTAGGTCTGATAAACCTCTTCGGCGCCCAATTCCTGACGCAAATACAACTCAGCGATTTGGTACTCAACAGACAGAGGCTCATCGGCTCCGGGCCAATAGGGCATAAAGAGATGGGCATCATTTTCCGCAGCATCTAGGGCTAATTCGCCAATTTCGCGGCGGATCTGCCGATCGGCGGGTTCACCAACCGCGTTGAAGTATAGATAAAAGTTATAAAGCGGCAACCAGGCCAAAATGGCGATCCCGACAATCCAACCCAATGGGCGCAAGTTCGATCCCAGTAGGCGTCCGACTTCTTTGATCAGGATGAATCCACCCAGAGCCATTAATGCATACATCGCCGGCACACCGGGATAATAGACGCGCCCAAAGGGTGACGCGGTCAGCACAGGCACGGGGATCCAAAGCAAAAATGCCCACAGCAGCAGCCACAAAGAAAGGCGGCGGCGCAAAGTAGAAATTGCGATTAACAAACCGAAGGCAAGTAAAGGCAACAAAGCAGCGTTGAAGAAAGGACCCTGGCGATTGTAAATGAAATCGAAACGCGTTGCCACAAATATCGATTGAACGACTTCCCCCAGGTTCTCCCAGAGTGTCAGCCACCACTCGCTATCCCAACCCTTCTCGTCGATCTTGTAATAACTCAGACGGCTTGAAAAATAGGGCACCAACAGTGGAATAGTGAGCAAGGGGGGCAGCAAAAAGGCGGCCAGATTGGTGATGCTTTTCTTCAAATCCACCCGCTGCCGAATTAATTCAATGAGCAGGAGCAAAAACATCACCAGAAAAATGGGCAGTACAGTGTCATAGGTCAGCAAACCCAAAGCCAGCGCCATGCCACTCAGTGCAAAGATCTCCCAACGCTGCTTGTGTAAAGCCAAGGCCAGCAGCGCTAAAGCCAGGATCGGCCATAGCTTGACATGACTCTCGACGTTGGCCAGGCGACTGGCGCTGATATCCATCACCGAAATGCTCAAGAAAAATGTGCCCAGGGCCGCCAGCGGTAGAGGGGCAATTTGCCGCAGCAGCCAGTAAAAAGCCAGCGTTCCCAACAAGCTATACAGCACTACGCCCACACGCGCTGAGAGGATGCCCACATCGCCCAATCGCTGGAAAGGCGCCTGCATATAGAAACTCACGGGCAAGGCGTCGCGGTGGTACTCTCCGCTGGAATCGTAATTGCCGTCAACCATCATGGCAACCACTTCATAGATCCATTTAGATTCATCTCCCTCGACACCATAGGGCACATTTGGCAAAGTATAAAATCTTCCAAAGGCAGCCAAGGCGAAGATCGCCGCTAAAACGATCCACTCCGTGCGAGAAGGCCATTTCAGGGTGGTTTCCAAATCTATTTTCAGTCGCTGGCGCGCCGTCACTGCCCACGAGATGAATCCCAGAATTGCCAGCCCATAGAGCAAGGCCCCCATGGTCAGAGATTCAAAACTGAGCACCCACTGACCCATTCCCGCCAGGGTCAAAGATGCAATCAGCAAAGCAATCTCACCAGCATAACGCTGTTTTCGCAATTGCGCCCACCCAAGAGCAAGCAGACTGGAAATACTTCCTGCTAATGAGATTGCCAGCCCAACGTGGTTATCGTTCTTATGCAGATAATCACGCAGCCAATGCAGACTGAAGAACGGCCTGCCGGCTTGATTTGGAAGAATAGGGATTTCACCCCCCAGGCGTGGGGGAGCAAATAAGATCAAGTAGAGCGCGCCAAGGATAAGCAGAACAGCCAGGGTTAAAAGCCACTTCTCTCCCCAAATAGACGTATACCAAGGGATCTGCGAACCATCCCCTGCAGTGCTGCTGGGTTTTTCTTCAGGGGGTTCCTGCTCATCAAGGCCCTTTTCATAGCCTTTGAAGCGCGCCCAAAACAGCCAAATCCAACAGACAGCCGCCACTACGAATGGCAGCAAAAGCATCCAGAGTGCAAAGTTTTCCATAGTTCCCCACCCCCATTGACGAGGTTTTAGCGCAATCCTGTTTCCATACGCGAGATCACCAGACGTTGGATTTCGCTGGTTCCTTCATATATTTCGGTGATCTTGGCATCCCGGAAATAGCGTTCCACAGGGTATTCCTTGGAGTAACCCATGCCGCCATGGATCTGTACCGCATGATGCGCACAGAACATAGCTGTTTCAGCAGCGAACAGTTTTGCCATGGCTGCTTCCAAAGTGTAACGTTTACCGGATTTCTTGTTTTCTTCCTTGGCCAAAGCCGCCTGATAGATCAACAACCGTGACGCTTCAATGCGCGTTTTCATATCAGCCAGTTTGAAGGATGTGCCCTGGAACTGGCCAATCTTCTTACCGAATGCTTCGCGTTCACGCACATAATTAATACTAGCATCATATGAAGCCTCTGCAATCCCTAGCCCCTGAGAGGCGATGCCAATGCGACCGGCATCCAACACTGTCATGGCAATTTTGAAACCCTGGCCTTCTTCACCCAAACGATCTTCCACCGGGCAGCGATAATCTTCAAAGAGGATCTCACTGGTGGCCGAGGCGCGGATGCCTAATTTTGGCTCTTTTTTGCCGCGTGAGTAACCCGCTTTTTCAGCATCGATCAGAAAGGCAGTGATACCTTTGTGTCCCTGTTCGGGGTCGGTCATAGTAAAAACTGCAACAAAATCTGCCACCGGACCGCTGGTCACCCAAGATTTACGTCCGTTGATAATGTAATCGTCCCCATCTCGCACCGCCCGGCTGCGCATTGTCGCCGCATCCGATCCCGACATGGGCTCAGTCAGCGAATATGCACCAATCTTTTCTCCTCTAGCCACCGGTGCAATGAACTTCTGTTTTTGTTCTTCCGTGCCAAACTTGAGAATGCCATAATTGAAGAGGGAGTTGTTAACCGACATGATCGTGCCATGCGAAGCATCTACCTTGCAAATCTCCTCTAAGGCCAACACATATGCCAGTGTATCCATTCCCGCCCCGCCGTATTCTTCTGGCACTTCGATCCCCATGAACCCCATCTCGCCCATCTTCTTGATCGTCGCGAGTGGGAAATCTCCCGTTTCATCAAACTCGGCAGCAATAGGAGCAATTTCTTTTTCAGCGAAATCGCGCGCCGCCATTCGAAGCATTTCGTGTTCTTCAGAAAGCGTGAAATTTGGGCCAACAGATGTCATTTTATCCTCCATGAATGCAGTATAATCGCCGAATTGCGATCGTGAATTTGCAAACGTGATTATAGCATGGGTATATCTCTCCAATGAAAACTTACACCCTTCGAACCGCGACAATTGATGACATTCCCTGCATCCGATCTTTGGTGATTGCTGGCCGAATCAACCCCACTGGATTAGATTGGAAACGCTTCGTTGTGGCCCTTGATGACCAGGCAAAATTGATTGGATGTGGGCAAATTAAACCCCATCGAGATGGTTCCCATGAATTGGCATCCATTGCAGTGGATCATACCTGGCGAGGCCGAGGGGTGGCGCGTGGCATCATTGAAGATTTGATTGCTTCCAAACAGGGTCCCCTCTACTTGATGTGCCGTTCATCTCTGGGGACCTTGTATGAAAAATTGGGCTTTCGCGCGCTGGAATTTGATGAGATGCCCAAATATTTTCAGCGCGTCTCGAAGCTTTCAAGCATCATGGAAATCCTGCGTAAAGAGGGGGAAACGCTGCTGGTTATGGGTCGTTAGAAAGTGGCAGGTGGCAAGTTACAAGTTACAGGCTACAAGTCACAAGTTGCACATTGCACGCTCACGTTCAAACGGTTAACAGCCTGCGGTGCGATCGAAGATATGTTAAAGTAAGCTATCGCTTTTCTGGCACCTGGCTCATGGCATATTCCGCCAGCGCCGTGATCGTCAAGCTGGGATTCACACCAGGGTTGGCCGGCATCATCGAGCCATCAACCACATAGAGCCCAGGGTAATTGTGAACCTGGCAATCCAGTCCGATGACCCCTTCCTGATCATTTTGCCCAAAGGGGACTCCGCCCATAAAATGCGCCGTAGTTGGAAAATTGAACAGGCTATCTGTAAATGCCGCCTGGGGTATGCCGTTGGCTTTTTCTGCCAGTGATCGTGTGACTTGGTTGCCTATGGGAAGTTGGCGTGGTATGGGGGTGTCTCTATCTTCCTGGAGCACTACGCCTTTGCGGAACAATGTGAAGGGATTCCGTCCCAGGCGCACGTGCGTTAGATTTTCGGTAACCTGCATCACCAATAAGATGGTTGTATATTTTGCCCAGCGGGAAAAGAACTTGGCGTACAGAAAGTCGATGGGGTGTCGAATGATCTCCCAAAATGTCTTCAGAAACTGACCCAAAATACGTGATTCGCCATCCACCAATGGCATCGTCAGGGTTCGAATAAATGATGAACCGTCAGAATAACGCACCGGTTCAACCCGAGTGACATCATCAGCCTGGAAGATGGATGTGATGGCGATGCCTTCCGAATGGTCAATGTCTTTGTCTCGCGTAGTCACCCCTAAGATGTTCTCACTGTTGGTGCGTACATGATCTCCCAAACGAGGAGAGAGTTTGGGCAGCGATTTCGATTCGTCTCGGCAGCGCAAGAGCAATTCCAGTGTGCCTAAAGAGCCAGCAGAAACGACCACATTGCGGGCGCGCACCTTCCTAGTTGATTTCACAAACCAGGTAGTTGAACTGCGAATTTCAATTTCGAATTTGGCCCCATCCGGTTGATCCTCCGCCATAAGGCGAATATCACTCACCTTGACTTCAGGGACGATCTTTGCGCCCCATTTCTCAGCGAAGTACAAGTAATTCTTCAGAAGTGTGTTCTTGGCATTTTCCCGGCAGCCCACCATACATCCCCCACAATGGGTACAACCAGCCCTTTCGGGACCATCCCCACCAAAATAAGGGTCGGGGACAGTTACCCCCTCCATCTCAGGTTCCGAAAAGAAAACGCCCACTTCGGTGGGAATGAAGGTATCAGCGTAGCCCAATTCCTCGGCGATTTCTTTCATCTTCTCATCGGCAAACCACAGCTTGGGGTTGGTAGCCACACCGAGCATGTGGCGGGCAGTCTTGTAGTGCGGGGCTAAAACTGCCTGCCAATCCGCTAGATGATGCCAACCCGGGGCCTGAAACAAACGCTCATCAGGCTCCATCAACACATTGGCATAAGTCAGGCTGCCACCGCCAACGCCACTACCATGCAAAGCCAGAAGGCCATTTAAAAAAGTCATCTCAAAAAAGCCGAAGCAGCGCAGAGCCGGTAGCCACAAAAACTTGAAGATATTCCAGTTGGTTGTGGGCAAGTCTTCATCTTCATAGCGTTTGCCCCGCTCCAACACTAAAACCGAATAACCTTTTTCCGACAGGCGCATGGCTGAAACGCTGCCCCCAAAGCCCGAGCCGATGATTACATAGTCGTATGTTTTCTCATCTTTGTACGTCATTTCTTTTTCCTTCGACCTCGTCGGCCTCTGCGTGTCTTCTTTCGCGGTGTTTGGTCAAGTATTCTATCTTCTTCGGGTTCTGGGAAAGCATTTTTTATCTGGCTTGTGAAAATTGCCCTGATTAGAAAATTATCGGCCAGCGCATCGTCTTCAAGACTCTGAATTTCTCCTAGTAATGCGCCAGCGTATTTATGCCTCTTTTGCACCCATTCATTAGAGATCCTTTGAAGCTCCTTCTTGATTTGCCTATATTTTATCGGTGTAACGATCTCGGTAATATATTCATCTAACGTCGAGGTCAATATCTCCCCCGTTTCTTGAGCATCCCGATCTTCCAAATCAATCTCCGCAGCTTCGAATCGTTCTTGCACTCTTTCGAAATATCCCATTACTTCATCTTCGCTGAAAACAATCAGTTCAACGCTACCTTCCCACAGCGCATCGACAAACTCATTGATCATCCTGTTCGTAATTGCAGAAAGGCGTTGGTACAGATCAGAATTCGTATCAATTGTTCTCTCAAGTTTCTCCGTGAAAGCCGGATCGTCAAGTTTTTCGAGGATCCCTTCTGGTGGGAGTTCTTCACCAAGCAAATCTTCTAATTCCACGAATAGTTGATTGTCACCATCATCCAATTCCTCCGGTTTTAAGGATCTCTGGAAAATTTCTGCGATCAGGGTTGTTATACCCCAGGGGATATCTGTTGTCGTAAGAGCTGTATGAACAGCTGTAGCCATAATGAACTTTTCAATATCTTCGTCCAATGGACTAGTTCTCAGTCGCTCAATCAACAAGTCTAAGCGATGGAGAATATCTTTTCGGATGTGATTAGTGAGTACCCTGTCAATTGCCTCCGCGCGCATATCATCTTGCAAGACTTCTAATTCTTCTCCCCCCTTCTTCTCTGCTACAAGAAGCTTCTTTTCATATTTCCAGTGGGTTTTCTCCGCGCTGGCAAAGACCTTTTCCTCGTCGAAATACAGGTCCTCGAATTCCGGCTCATCCGCTAAAACATAAGATTTGAGCAGGGATTCAAAAAACATCCCCATCATTTCTTCCTGGTTACCCGCAACAATTTTGGGTAGCCGTCTTGACTTTTTCTTAGGTGACTTCTTTGCCATTTATGCTCTCACACGATCTCGTGTCCAACAAAAAACATCAGCCATCATTGTTCTCAATCACCCCCTGCGAAACGTGTTCGATCTCTTCTATCGAAGAGCCACGCGCCCTCTCCAAACGAGCAAAGACCAACACAAGCCGCGAGAAATGGTGCCGAATTCATCATTATCATGTCATCTCTAAAATAATGCTAATTACACCGTAAAGAAATTCTTTCTGCTTTTTTCGAAGGCCGCCTGGGAATCGAATTCCCAGGCTAAATTCTGAAGTCGGCTAAACTCGACTGGACCAACAGCCGGATTGATCCGGCTGCAGTGTTTAGCCCGGTGATTCATCGCCGGGCACGTAGGCTTCAAACAACTTAATTTGCATAGTACTAATTCTCTCATGCTTCAGTATGCAAAGAAACCGCAGATAAATAGGATGAACGCTGATTTTCCTTCTTTATATCAACGTTTATCCGCGTTCATCTGCGATCATATTTCAGTTCACTCACCCGCAATCTGATGGGACATCATCACAAGTTCAACCCGCTGGTCATAGCCCACTTTCTCCCAAAAATTGATAGCGCCCTGGTTGTCCCCAAAGACGAACAAGTGGCATTTGCCAATACCCACTCTCATCAGGGCATACATACAGCGCCCCACCAGGGAGCGCCCAATGCCTTGACATCGGTGAGATTTGGCCGTCGATAAGTGGTGAATGTAACCTCTCCGTCCATCATGCCCGCTAAGTGCCGCCCCAACAATCTTCCCCTCATCTGCTGCCACAAAGCTGAAACCTGGGTTGCGCGCCATGAAGCGCTTGATGCCTTCTTTGGAATCCGCATCGCTGAGGCCAATGTCCCCGCTTTCCTTCCAAAGTGCGTAGACTGGCTCATAATCCAAGATCGTCATTTCGCGTATCTCAACACCCATACCAACCTCCTAAAAGCGTTAGAACGTTGAACGTTTCATGTTTAACGTTCCGACAATTGTCTCATTCAATTTCTACAGCTAACGCCACCGCCTCCGCGCCACCTAAACACAAGGATGCCAAACCCCGCTTGAGACCACGATCTTTGAGAGCATGGATCAATGTCACCACAACGCGCGCACCGCTGGCTCCAATCGGGTGACCCAATGCGATTGCACCACCATGCACGTTGACTTTATCCCAATCCCAACCCTGGTCCGCTAACGCGTAACCATCTGCTAGCACCTGGGCTGCGAAAGCCTCATTCAGTTCGATCAAATCGACATCGTCCAAGGTCCAACCGATCTTCTCCAAGACAATGGGAATGGCTTTGGCAGGCGCATAAAACAGGTATTTAGGCTCGACCGCTGCTTGTCCATATCCTACGATGCGCGCCAAAATTTCGCTGCCCATTTCTTCAGCCTTGGTCCTGGAAGAAACTACTAAAGCCGCCGCGCCGTCATTAAGACCGGGCGCATTCCCTGCGGTGACCTTACCATCTTTGACGAACGCTGGACGCAGCTTACCCAATGCCTCGAGCGTAGTATCGCGGCGAGGGGCTTCATCGGTGTCAAATATCGTCACCGCACCCTTGCGGCCTTTGACTTCAACAGGGACGATCTCAGCCTTGAACTTCCCAGCATCCATGGCAGCAATGGCGCGCATATGGCTGTTGTATGCCAATTCATCCATGGCTTCACGCCCGACTTCAAATTCCTCGGCGATAAACTCGGCCGCATTACCCATGCCCCAATTTTCAAAGGGGTCCCACAGGCCATCGTGCAATAATGCGTCGGTGAGCTGAGCATGTCCATAACGTAAACTACCCGTACGCCCATCAACGAGATAAGGGGCACGGCTCATATTCTCCATACCCCCGGCGACGAAGAGATCAGCATCACCGGCGCGGATGGCCTGGGCTGAGAGCATCACTGCCTTCAGGCCCGAGCCGCAGACTTTGTTCAGGGTGGTCGCACCCACTTCAACAGGCACTCCCCCAAAGATAGCCGCCTGCCGGGCTGGGTTCTGGCCCAAACCTGCCGAAACCACATTACCCATAAATACTTCATCGATATCTTTGGGTTCTGGAATGCCTGCACGCTTGACGGCTTCCTCTACAACAATAGCACCCAGTTGGGGGGCAGTAAACCCACTCAAACTCCCTTGGAACCTCCCAGAGGGAGTCCGCACAGCGCTCAGAATGACGGCTTCCGTGTGCTTATCGGACATGAAAGAACCTCCTGAATTCGAAATTAGAATTGGTAAGCTTTTGACGAAAAAGAGTTAGTGACAGGTATTGTAGCAGAGAATTATGGCAGGCTAGAATGTCAAACGGTAAGTAAATGGGGGGATTTCTGACACAAATTTCGAACTGAGAGACATACCCGCTACTAATGAAATGATTGTCATTTTGGTTTGAGCAGCATCCGCTGGTTCGCCAGTAGCGGTCCGGCGCTGGTTGTGCAGCGGACGAAGTGAGCGTATCGAAAACCGTCAGACGTATCGTTTGTGCTGAGCTTGTCGAAGTGAAACCAAAGATTGCGTTTGCCTCTTGACTTTTTAGAACAGTTGTTCTATAGTTAACCGCAGAACACATGTTCTAATTCTATCAGATGACAGTTTACCTTACATGTACCTGGAGGAGGTTTACCATGTTATCGCAAATGTCAATTTTTAGAGGAAAGATGCAAATTAGTCGCGGCCTGTTGTTTGGCATGTTGATCGTCACTGCCCTGCTGGCTTTCGAGGTATTCAACTACTCGACGACCGATTTCGCCCTCACCGATGTGCTAGGCGAACTCACATTTGTTGGTATCCGCTGGGCGACGATCCTTTCCATCGCCTTCTGCGGTATTGACTTCGCTGGCATCGCCCGCCTGTTCACCCCTGAACAGGGTCGCGATGAGCCCGCCGAGGTCTGGTACCTCTTCGGGGCCTGGATGCTTGCCGCCTTGATGAACGCCATGCTGACCTGGTGGGGCGTTTCCATCGCCATTCTCAACCACGAAACCCTTGGGAATGCCGTTGTCGCCAGGGGAACCATGCTCAAAGTGGTGCCCATCTTCGTGGCAATCATGGTCTGGCTGATCCGCGTTTTGATCATCGGTACCATCTCTGTCGCTGGGGATCGCCTTTTCAGCGAGGCTAACTTGAGCAGAGCAAAACGCAGCAATTCAAGAACCAGCCGCAGTACATCTAAGCCATCAAATCGCAATCGGCCTAACGGCTCAAACCGCCGCAATGCGCCAGTTGGCCGTACCGCTCGGGCACGTTCTTCGTTCAGCCCAGCGCCGAAGCCCACCTACGTCGATAGCGACTATGGTTCACAAGAGCCCACTTATCATCCCGTTTCCCGTAACTACAATGGCAACCGGGAGGGTCAAAGGCCCCAATTCTAAAATTCACCTTCGTGTTTCCTTACTCCTATGGCACACATCGACACCGAACATTATGCCAACCAGGCAGCCCTCGAGGACTATTCTTCCGGGGGCTGCCTGCCTTTTTTCGCCCTTCCGCCACTCGCCGTAGTTGTAGTGGGTTTGATCATGGCGCTGGTACTCAGTCGAATAAACATCAGCACATCACTCGCTAGTGAAATTGAAGAGCAAAACTCGTTCGAAATAGAAATCGAAGATCACAAATCGTTTATCGCCCCTTATGATGAATTCACGATCACCCAAGGGGTACATGGCTCTTCATACGGCCACTTGGCAATAGATATTGCAGCAGGCAAAGGGTCAGAAATCCGTTCACCCATTAACGGTATGGTAACAAAGAAATATACCGACGTTTACGGGAACCCTACATTGGTAATTGAAAACGAGATTTACCGGGTAATGATGCTTCATGGCAAGTATTCAGTATCGAAGGGTGAAAAGCTTATCATCGGTCAGGTCGTAGGGACAGAAAGCAATTTAGGGTATACAACGGATATGCAAGGTAGACCATGCCAGGGCCGTAACTGCGGTTACCACACTCACCTAAATGTATTTGATAAAATACTGGGCGCAAACGTAAATCCGCTTGATCTAATCAATCATCAATAATTTTTTCCTTATTCCAATGTCTCGCAGCAACAACGTATATTATTCCGATGAGGCTCCCCTGGTGGAATTCTCCTCCGAGGGCTGCCTACCTTTTTTCGCCCTACCCCCACTGGCAGTCGTCGTAGTAGGATTGATCTTGGCGCTGGTACTCACCAGGGTCGAATGGAATGATTCCAATACCCAGACCGCTGAAATCGCCAGCGTTGAACAAGACGAACTGGCTGAAGAAAAATTGATTTCAGGAGAGTCCCGCATCGCAGCCCTTTTTACACCGCAGATCCAATATTGGAGTGCAGATATCATCAACTGGAGCCAGAAATGGGGGCTGGACCCAAACCTGGTGGCCACTGTAATGCAGATCGAATCATGTGGTGACCCGCGAGCGGTGTCTGGCGTGGGGGCCATGGGTTTGTTCCAGGTAATGCAGTATCATTTTGTCTCCGGAGAGGATCCTTATCAACCAGGGACCAACGCTCGGCGCGGGTTATCCTTTCTCAAAAGCGCGCTGGAAGCTCGCGAAGGAAGCATCAAATTTGGGTTAGCAGGGTATAACGGGGGCATCACAGGAGCCAGGCGGCCAGAAAGCGCCTGGTCGAATGAGATGGACCGGTATGTTTATTGGGGAACGGGAATTTATGCCGATGCCCAAAAAGGCAGAGACCACAGCGACCGCCTAGATGAGTGGTTGGCCTTTGGGGGAGCGAGTTTATGCAAACAGGCTGGAAATCGTTTGGGAATTTCGCAGTAATTTTTGGTGGGTATCTTTAGATGCAGAACTAGACTTCGGGTTGGCAATCAGCTTCCCCCTCAGCCAGGGGCAGCCAAACAGAAAAAGTAGTCCCCTCTCCAATTTCAGACTGCACTTCAATTTGTCCGTCATGGTTGCGCACAATCCAATAAGCAATCGATAAGCCCAGCCCAAAACCTTTGCCATCCTTTGTGCGGGTGCGTGATTTCTCTGCCCGATAGAACCGCTCGAAAATATGGGGTAAATCTTCGGCGGGAATTCCCGGACCGGTGTCGGAAATAACAATCCGCGCCTGGTTTTCCGACTTGCCCAGATCGACCACTACCTCGCCGCCCTCGGGTGTGTATTTGATGGCATTCTCGACCAAATTCAACAAAACTTGTTTCAGGCGGTCACGATCTCCACACACCAAAACCTGATCGATTTCACCCAGCTGTACCTGCAGACGATCCTCTGCCAGTACGCTGGTTTGCTGAAGGACTTCGAGAACCAGGGTGTCCATCTCGACAATCTGGGTATCCAACGGCAACTTACCAGACTCGACACGCGCCAATAAGAGCAGATCGCCAATCATGCGCGTGAGGCGGTCTACTTCGCTATCAATACTTCCGAGGGACTCTTCATCACCACAGCCCAGGCGTCGCATCAGATTGACATTACCCTTGATCACAGTCAGGGGAGTGCGCAGCTCATGGCCCACATCAGCTACAAACCGACGCTGCGCGTTGAAGAGATTTTCTAAACGTCCAAGGGTTTGGTTAAAGGCTTGGATGAGCTGTCCGATCTCATCTTCGGGAGGTCCTTGATACGGGATGCGCCGAGAGAGATCATCAGCCCGCGTGATTTGCAAAGCCACATTCGTGACACGTTCCAGCGATGACAGTGCCTGATATGTGGTCAGGGAAACGGCCATCGCCGCCAGACCCATGGACGCCACTGTGCCAATCGCCAACACCGTGAGCAGCGTTCTCTGAGTGGCTTCTACGATTGCCAGACTGGCACCAACCTGTAAGGTACCAACCAAGCGGTTGCCCAGGGATAGCGGCACGCTCAAGACGCGCAGGTCTGTTTCGCCAACTTTGGTGGCACGGTATACAGGTTCTGCTGGGAGTTGATCAAGAGGATCTAAGGGTTCACGCAAATGGCTGATGCTGGCAGAAGCGAAGCGCAAACCAGTATTGCGTTCCCAAAGTTGAACGTAGACATTTGTAGCCAGCTCTAAATCGGGGGCCAACTCCATATCCAATTCCCCCACAGCATTCAGCCGCATGCTATCGACCAGATCGCTGGCAGTGCGAGCTAACAAGTCGTCAATCTGATCAACCAGATTGATGCTAACTAACTGATAGACAACAATGCCAAATAGTAATAGGATCCCCCCAACAAGGGAGGTGTAAAGCAGGGTCAGCCTAACGCGTAGAGACATTAAGAAGATTGACGCAGCACGTACCCCACGCCGCGCACTGTATGGAGCAAGCGTTCTTCTTCTCCGTGTTCGAGTTTCTGCCGCAGATAGCGCACGTACACTTCGATGATATTGCTCTCTCCACCAAAGTCATACCCCCATACGGAATCATAGATCACATCTCTGGTAAGCACCTGCCGAGGATGACGCAAGAACAACTCTAGCAATTCATATTCTTTTGCTGTCAGGGTGATCAATCGGTCACCCCGTTGTGCCTGGCGAGTGCCTGTATCCAAGGTTAGATCAGCAAATTGGAACACTTTCGGACGATTGGTAGGTTGTGTTCTGCGCAAAAGTGCGCGAATACGCGCTAGTACTTCATCGAGATCGAAGGGTTTTACCATATAGTCATCTGCACCCATATCCAGGCCAACGACACGGTCAGTAACACCGTCTTTGGCGGTAAGAATCAAAATGGGCACATCTCCACCTGCTCGCAGTCGGCGACAGACCTCTAAGCCATCAATGCCAGGAAGCATGAGATCTAATACCACCAGATCGGGATGGTTATCTCGGGCAACATCAAGACCTGAACGCCCGTCCGAAGCCACATCGACCTCATAGCCTTCGTATGCCAGGCCGCGGCGTAAAAAGGTCAGAATTCCTTCATCATCTTCGATTATCAGTATCCGAGCACTCATAACAACCTCCGAATATAAAAAACTATACCACAGGCTATACAAAAGTAAAGTATGCCAGGCTTTTCCTGGTGACTTACCTTTGTCCAAGGGTTTGAGCAGATACACATGCTTGTCCGATTACGACGCATCGGACTACACTAAAGTTCATGTAGCACACAGAAAGGTGAGTACTCCGCAAGCACACACAACAAAGGTGGACCTACTGCCCGGGAGCGATGCTCTTTGATGCAAAAAAGGGATGCCGGCAGTGCTTCGCACTACTACGCATCCCTTTCATTTTTAGCCTACTATCTTATGTATAACTTAGGCAAGCTCGACAACGCCACCGGCTTCTTCGATCTTCGCCTTGGCATCTTCAGCAGCTTCTTTGCTAACAGCTTCCATAATCTTGGAACCGGCGGTCTCAGCCAATTCTTTGGAGTCTGCCAGGCCCAAGCTGGTGAGCTGACGGATAACTTTGATGACCTGAATTTTCTTGGCGCCAGCGTCTTTGAGAACGACATCAAACTCAGTCTTCTCTTCTGCGGGTTCTGCAGCAGCGGCAGCACCGGGGGCAGCGGCCATTGCAACAGGGGCAGCAGCAGAAACACCCCATTCTTCTTCCAACATCTTAACCAGCTCAGCAGCCTCGAGTACAGAAAGCTCGCCCAGTTGTTCCATAATTTTCTTTAGATCAGCCATTTTATTGCTCCTTCATTTTTCGTTGAACGTGTAACGTAAAACGTTGAACGTTCTGTTAGTTTTTAGATTAGATATTGCTATTTATGCAGCTTCAGGAGCTGCTTCCGCTTTCGCGTCTGAATAGGCTTTGAGTACACCAGCAACCTGGCGTCCTGGCTCGGCCAATATTCGCGTCAGCTTGGTTGCTGGTGCAAGTATTGTACTCAGCAATTGCGCTCGCAGAACGGGCAACGGCGGCACCTTAGATAGCGCGATGATCTCATCGGAGCTGACAAGGTTTTCACCAAGGTAACCAGCTTTGATGTCGAGGAAATCCGACTCGTCCGCAAAATCAACAATCGCCTTCGCTAACCCAGGCGCGTCGTCAAATGCAAAGCCGAAAGCCGTATCACCCAAGAAATGCTCAGTTTCAATCTCCAAACCAGCATTCTTTACAGCAAGTTTCGCCAGAGTATTCTTGACGATATGGAATTCACCTCCCGCTTCACGAATGTCGCTGCGAAGCTGCTGTAGATCGGGCACAGAGAGACCAATATATTTGGTCAAAATGACGGCCTTACTCTCTTCGATCCATTCACCGTACTGTTTGACGAGTTCTTGTTTTTGTTCTTTTGAAATAGCCAAAGAAACGTCCTCCTTTCTTTGAGAGTTTTCTATTTTTTCATTGCTCCGCCGGTTCTTTTGAACCGGAGTGGTGTTATGACGATTGGACACCCGGAGGGTGCGCAGAGCGCCGCCATAACACAAAAAGTCTTTACCTCACCAAGAGGTAAAGACTCAATTTTCCATCAGGAATTGCCCGATTTTGGGCATCAAGCCTCACCTCGGCAGGAAATTAAGCCTGGATCCTTCGATTACACTTAGGACAAGGCACCTGCTGTCTCTGGCGAAGAGTTTTTGAACAGCGAAATTATACTACTGATTGACTTCCATTGCACGGGCTTTGGCAATATCAATGCGGATGCCAGGGCCCATGGTCGAGCTTAAGGTAATGCGGCGAATATAAGCGCCTTTTGCAGCCGCAGGGCGAGCCTTCTTTACGGCGCCTATCAGTGCAGCCAAATTATCGAATAATTTCTCGCCTTCGAAAGAGATCTTGCCAATAGGCACATGGAGATTTGCGGTTTTATCAACGCGGAACTCCACGCGACCAGCCTTGGTCTCATCAATTGCGTTGGCGAGATCATCACCCTGGGCAACAGTACCAGCTTTAGGGTTAGGCATCAAACCGCGAGGTCCAAGCACCCGACCCAAACGTCCAACTTTGCCCATCATGCTCGGAGTGGAGATGGCCACATCGAACTCGGTCCAGCCATCCTGGATCTTTTGGATCATCTCGTCATCATCAGCCACGTAGTCCGCGCCAGCATCGCGCGCTTTCATGGCATCTTCTCCCTGGGCGAAAACCAATACCCGGACAGATTTCCCCAGGCCATGCGGCAGAACAACCACATCACGAACCTGTTGATCAGCGTGACGAGGGTCTACACCCAGGCGGACATGCAGTTCAACAGTCTCATCGAATTTGGCAAAGGCCAATTCCTTGGCCAACGAGATAGCCTCTTCGGGGTCGTAATTCTTATATCGATCGATTTTTTCAGATGCTTCTGTAAATTTCTTTCCGTGCTTAGCCATTAATTACTCCTTGGTGGTGGGCGAATGCCAGTGTCATTCGCATGGCGGACAGGTTAGTCCTCCCACGAGAGTTAGTTTTCTATTATGAAACCCATATTGCGGGCTGTGCCCTCGATCTGGCGCATGGCGCCTTCGACATCGATGGCATTCAAATCTTTCATTTTGATCTCAGCGATCTCACGCAGTTGGTTGCGGGTAACTGTGGCAACCTTTTCTCGGTTGGGCTCAGCAGAGCCCTTTTCAACTCCGGCAGCTTTCTTGAGCAAGGCCGATGCGGGTGGGCTTTTCAAGATGAACTTGAAAGATCCATCAGAAAAGATGCTGATCTCAGCCGGAATAATGTCGCCCATGCGGCTCTGGGTACGAGCGTTATACTCTTTGCAGAACTGCATAAGATTTATGCCATGGGCAGCCAACGCAGGCCCAATAGGGGGTGCGGGGTTGGCTTTCCCGGCTTCAATTTGAAGTTTTACAATTGCTTTTAGTTTCTTTGCCATTTTTTCTCCTTGGTGGTTGGCGAATATTACTGTCATTCGCTTGGCGGATGTTTACATCCTCCCACGAGGTTTTTGTAACATGTAGTTACATTTTTTCTACTTGTAAGAAATCCAATTCAACCGGGGTTTCCCGGCCGAAGAAATTCACCATTACTCGCACTTTGGCGCGTTCCATATCCAGTTCTGACACTGTGCCATGGAAATCTTTGAAGGGACCTTCGATAATTCGGACGCGCTCTTCTAAGCGGAAGGTAACCTTAATACGTGGTGCGTCAGCTTCCATACGTTTCACGATGTGGGCAACTTCTTCAGGGCGCAAGGGGATGGGAGTATTACCCATACCAACAAAGCCTGTCACGCCCGGGGTGTTGCGAACCACATACCAAGACTCTTCCGTCAGAAGCATGTTGACCAAAATATAGCCAGGGAAAACCCGGCGTTCTACAGTGCGGCGCTTGCCATCTTTGACTTCGATTTCTTCCTCAGTGGGGACAACGACATCAAAGATCATATTTTGCATGCCCATGGACTCGATGCGCTGCATCAGGTTGTGATGGACTTTGTTTTCATAGCCAGAGTAGCAATGTACAACATACCAGTTGTTATCATCGATCTCTGCATAGGTATCGCTAGCAGAGATTTTATCTGATACCTGCTCATCTACTTCAGCTTTCGCATCAGTATCGTCAACAGCCTCAGTAATAACTACCGTTTCAGTATCGGCTGGCGCATCCATTTCGGAAACTTCCTCGGTGCCAGCTATTTCTTCGGTATCGACCACTACTTCAGCAACAGGCACATCATCGATATCCTCAACATCAGCAGAATCACCAAATTCTGCTGGAATCTCAGTCTCAACCTCGATTTCAGCAGCTGCATCTAAAGATGCATCACCTGAATCTTCTACAATGATTTCAGATTCTTCAGGTTCTTCTATCAGTTGTTCTTCCTGATCTTGTTCGAACATAGCCACTTATTCCTAACAGCTAAAGTCAACGGGAACAATTTTCGATCTAAATTCCTAAGATCAACCTAAACAGTTGGGCAAACAGATAATCCAATACGCCAAGAAATATGCTCATCCCAACAATTACAAAGAGCACAATCTTGGTCAGGTTGATGGCTTCCTGGCGCGTGGGCCAGGTGACTTTCTTCAATTCACCAATAGTCTCTCGGTAAAATCGTGTGATCGCGTTCCCGCGAGTTGATTTCTTCTTGGCCACTCAGATCTCCTTTTCCGAAACCACTCCATGAATGAATATCGGCGGATTAGGCCGTGTTGACAATTGGTGATTTCTCTCCTGAAATGTCAACACTGCCTAGGCAACTTCGTTCTTTCGGCGAAAACGCCGCCTCCAAAACCCTTCACCAGGGTGGAGGACGGCGTGATTTCTCAGGCAGGCGAGGCAGGACTCGAACCCGCAACCTACGGTTTTGGAGACCGTTGCTCTGCCAAATTGAGCTACTCGCCTTCTTTGGTCTGATAGTCATTAGTCAAAAAGTCGCTTAGTTATAAACTGACTATCTGACGATAAGACTATTTGACTAACAGACTACTACCTAACCTCGCGATGCAATGTATGCTTACGACATCGCCTACAGAATTTATTCAACTCCAGCCTACCGGAGTCATTACGGCGATTTTTCTCCGTCAGGTAATTTCTTTCTTTGCACTCGGTGCAAGACATAGTCACAACGTGACGGATACCTTTCTTACCAGCCATTATTTACCTACTCAATGATTTTGGTGACAACACCAGCGCCAACGGTCAGGCCGCCTTCGCGAATGGCGAAGTTCTGTCCCTGCTCCAAGGCTACCGGCACTATCAATTCTACTACCATGTTCACATCGTCACCAGGCATGACCATC
>JADHTJ010000001.1 GCA_016785015.1 Anaerolineales bacterium | reverse complement strand
CTGAGTTTGGCCGTCAGGCGCTCGTGATGGCGTTGAAACTGCGTGAGATGGTGGTCATCCCTGAATTAGCCCTTGCTCATCTTGATCAGGTCTGATTTTCTTGTTTTTTGTGCAAACTTTTCACTGTTAAGGTACTAAGTATATTTTAAAAAAAAAGTTTGTCAGGTGCTATGCGGATCTGACCTACGTGGGGCGGGTTTCTAAATCTGCCGATGAAATTCATAATATTTGGAGCCAGGTGATAAATTATGCTTGGCTTTCTTTTTTGTATGAAATTTGACCCCAAAGTAGATGACATTTGGCTAATTTTTCAATACACTAATTGGATTTTCCTTGCTTACTCACCGTATATTAATCTCATTGTGACAAAATATACGGGCAGATTTACCCAATTCTTAAGAGTTGTTTAGATTTTATTGGTAAATACTCTCTTTTCTACAAATAGGAGTTAGAAATGCAAGAATCTACATCGATGCAAACTGGTTCTTCGAACCGGATGAAATTCATTTTGGGCGGTGCGCTTATCGTAGCCGCGGTGATCTATTTGATCGCTTCTTCAACCCAGGCTAGCGCGCAATATTTCCTTACCATTGACGAGGTTGTTGCCAAGGGGGATGAAGTTCTTGACCGCGATCTGCGCATTTCAGGCGCAGTGGTAGGCGAATCAATCGAATATGAACGTGAGACTTTGACATTGTCTTTTCTCGTTGCCCATGTAGCTGGAGATAACGAAGAACTTGATGCAGAAGGTGGTTTGGCCGAGGCACTGCATGCCGCGGTAATAGACCCCAGCCGTTCACGTTTGCAAGTTGTATACGAAGGCCCTATGCCCGATCTCTTGCAGCATGAAGCCCAGGCTATTATGACTGGTCGCTTAGGCGCCGATGGTGTCTTCTATGCTGATGAGCTTCTACTCAAGTGCCCGACCAAATACGAAGAAGCAGTTCCTGAACAAGCTGAGGGGCTTTAATCGGTAGTCAGTAATCTGTAAACAGTGTACAGCAGGTAGACACTGATTACTGCTCACTGTTTACTATCGACGGAGATTCTTTTTATGATTGCAAACCTTGGCTATGGCGCTTTAGTTATCACATTTATCGTTTCCCTGTATGGGATCGGAGCGTCCTTTTATGGCGTTCGTCAGAACAAACCTGCCTGGGTAAATAGCGCCCGCAACGGCATGTTGTTGACCTTTCCTTTGCTCACGCTCTCGGCGTTGAGTATCATCGTTTTATTGATCACCGATCATTACGAAGTCGAATATGTTGCCAGTGTGACCAGCCGCAGCATGCCTATGTATCTCAAGATCACAGCATTGTGGGGTGGGCAGGCAGGCTCTTTGGTATTTTGGTCCTGGTTGATGTCGGCTTTTGCCTCGGCGGTGACCCTGCGAAAATGGGACCGCGATCGCGAATTTTTACCTTGGGTGATCGTAGTTTCTTTGATTACCCTGGCATTCTTCATATCGCTGAATATATTTGTCGAGAATCCCTTCACCCGTTTGTGGCAGTTGCCCTCGGGGCAAGTGATTGAAGAAATGTTCCAGCCCGCGGGCTCGGCCTTGTTTTTCCCCCGTGATGGGCAGGGATTGAATCCTCTCTTGCGGCATCCGGGAATGATCATTCATCCCCCCATGCTGTACCTGGGATTCGTTTCCTTTGTGATCCCCTTTGCCTTCGCCATCGCTGCTTTGGTGACGGGGCGTACAGATGACCGCTGGATCCGTCTCACACGCCGCTGGACCTTATGGGCTTGGATGTTCCTTTCCCTGGGATTGGTGTTGGGAGGCCGTTGGGCTTATGATGTGCTTGGCTGGGGTGGTTACTGGGGGTGGGACCCCGTAGAGATTGCCGCCTTCATGCCCTGGCTGACAGGGACAGCGTTCTTGCATTCGGTGATGATCCAGGAAAAACGTGGCATGCTCAAGCAATGGAATATGGTATTGGTCATCCTGACCTATTCTTTGGTGATCTTCGGCACTTTCCTGACCCGCTCGGGAGTGCTCTCCTCGGTGCATGCTTTTGCCCAGAGCGCCATTGGTCCTATGTTCTTTGCTTTCATTGGTATAACCTTCATCGGATCGTTGAGTCTATTGTTTCACCGTTGGAATGATCTCAAAGCCAAAACGGAGATGACTTCGATGCTCTCGCGCGAGGCACTGTTCCTGCTCAATAATTTACTCTTTATTGGTATTTTAGTGGTTTGCTTCTGGGGTGTGATCTTCCCGCTGATTTCGGAGCTTTTTACCGGCCAAAAAGTGACTGTCGGCCCGCCTTTCTACGAGCGCGCCAACGGCCCTTTGTTTGCCGGGCTGCTCCTTCTGATGGCCATTGCCCCGCTTTCCGCCTGGGGCCACTCGACGATCAAAACCTTGGGGCGCGCCATCTGGAAACCGGCCATTGTCTCTGTAGTTGCAGTGGTAGCCGTCATTGTGTCAGGAATTACCAACCCCTATGCTTTGATCGGCTTCTTCTTGACAGCCCTGGTGATCACAGTCACTGTGTATGAGTATTGGCGCGGAGCTATGGCGCGCGGTAAACGCCACGGAGAGAATTTCTTCGTTGCTTTGTGGACATTGGTCAAGCGCAACCGCCGTCGCTATGGTGGCTATATTATTCACCTGAGCATGGCCATGCTGGCTATCGGTATTATCGGTATCGAGATTTTCCAAAGTGAAACGCAGGGAACTTTGAGCCAGGGTGAATCTCTGGCTTTGGGCGCATATACGATGACCTACGACTCGCTGGCAGTGTTCGACGCGCCAGATGGCCGCAATGTGGCCCGCGCCGTGGTCAGTATCAACAAGAATGGCAAGCCTGTAGGTGAGTTGTACCCCCGCAGAGATTTCTTCTATGATTCGCAGCAGCCCATGACCATCCCCGGCGTGCGCAGCACCATCGAGGATGATTTCTATATCCTGCTCGTGGACTGGGAAGAGATCAGCACGAGTAACGCGACCTTCAAGGTTTATCACAACCCGTTGGTCAAATGGATGTGGTTAGGCTCCTGGCTGTTCATCTTTGGTACGCTGGTGGCTGCCTGGCCGGAGAAAGAATCCGATCCCGTTCCGGCGCGCAACCGCAAACGAGTATCTGCGACGGTGAAGGCATAACGCGTTTGGAGTTAAACGTTTACACGTTATTCGGCTTAGAAATTTGAGAGAAAAGTATGAAACGATTTTTTCAATTCACACTTGACAATTCACACTTGACAATTCGTTTGGCACTGCTGGTATCCATTGTGTTTGCAGCCTTCGTTCCAAGTCTTGTATTGGCTCAAGACACCGACCCCATCGCGCCCACTGACAACGAAGTCAACGCTATTGCCAAAGAGATGTATTGCCCGGTTTGTGAGAATGTCCCCCTGGATGTCTGCGGTACGCAAGCATGCGCCCAATGGCGCGCGTTGATCCGCGAGAAATTGAACGAGGGCTGGACGGAAGATGAAATTAAGCAGTATTTCGTCGATCAGTATGGTGCCCGTGTGCTCGCTGAGCCCCCTCGCCAAGGACTCAATTGGTTAGTTTATGTTGTGCCGCCGATTGCTTTCCTTGCCGGCGCATATATCCTTTTCCGTGGTGTACAGAGCTGGCGCCAAATCGAACCAGATGATGCGGATGTTGAAGAACCAACACAAGATGTAGAAAAACCGACAGATGATTATGTGGCACGCTTAGAGGAAGAATTGCGTCGCAGCGAACAGTGACCAGAATTCAGCGATCAATAGCCAGAGCCAGGTTACTGATCACTGACTACTGAACCCTTGGAGTGATTTATGACCGAAGTTGAAGAAAAGACTGTAACTGAAGAAGAAACCAACACCGGCCCGAAATGGGGTCGTATGCTTGTTTGGGGTGGATTATTGGTGTTATTGACCATTGTGGCATTGGGCCTTAAGCGCACTCAAGAAGGACCAGTTGGTCCGGGTCAGGAAGCACCTGCCTTTGTATTGACCACTTTCGATGGTCAGGAGATCGACTCTGCGGATTTAGCCGGTAAAGTGATCGTGCTTAATTTCTGGGCTTCCTGGTGTAAACCTTGCGAACAAGAAGCCGCCGATTTGGAAACTGCCTGGCAATATTACCAAGAGGGCGGCGATGTTGTTTTCTTGGGTGTGGATTATGTCGATACTGAACCCGAAGCAATGGTTTATATGAATAAGTTCAACATCAGTTATCCGAATGGGGCAGATTTAGGCACGCGTATCTCGCAATCTTTTCGCATTCGCGGCGTTCCCGAAACCTATATCATCGATCAAGATGGTGTTCTAACCCACACCCAGATTGGACCATTTACCTCACTCTTGCAAATCACTGCGGTAATTGATCCATTACTTGGACAGTAAATAAACTATGGACATAGGCTCAATTTTTCTTATACTTGCAGTTTTAGTGCTCACAGCCCTTTATGTTGGACGGCCTTTCTATGACCGCACATCCACGGCGAATGCTCATTTAGGGATGGAATTATCATCTCTATTAGCTGAACGCGATCGAATTCTGAATGCTATCTCGGAATTAGACTTCGACAATACCTTGGGGAAGATCCCTGCTGAGGATTACCCGCTTCGCCGCGAACAACTTGTTCAACGCGGTGCCGAGGTTTTGCGACAGCTTGATGAATACCAGGACGAACCTGTTTCCGATTCAACCAGCGCACGCCTTGAGACTGCTCTAAATGCCGGTGCGGTAAACCAAGACGATGATCTCGAAACCCTGATTGCTGCACGTCGCCGGGAACACCAGGAGAAATCCAGCGGGTTCTGCCCGCAATGCGGCGGCGCAGTGGTGCAGTCAGACCGTTTCTGTCCAAAGTGCGGAAATTCGCTCTCCTAACATTTAAATCACAACACGCAACCTAACAAACTATGCGTAAAAATATTCTATTCACTGCCTTATTCGTTTTTGTTTTTATCCTTGCTGGATGCGGATCTCTCTCAGAAGATATCACCCCGCCTCCAGGTTCGGAGATGCCAACTGCGCCTCCAACCGAACCAGTCAACGAGCAGTTGGTTTTTCCCGTATTGCCCCCCGATCCGGCACGCGGTGCATCAATTTATACTGAAAAATGTGCTCCTTGCCATGGATCAACCGGTTTAGGTGATGGCCCTGACGCTGACGATCTCCCCAATCCTGTGGCTGCGATTGGCAGCATTGAACTTTCCCGAACGGCTACATCCACCGATTGGTATCTGATGGTTGCCAATGGCAATATCCAGCGTTACATGCCGCCTTTCAAGAGTCTCTCAGTTCCACAGCGTTGGGATGTGATCGCCTATGTATTCTCATTGAATACATCGGATGAAGTGCTCGCGCAAGGCCAGGCTCTTTTTGAAGAGAACTGTGCGGCTTGTCATGGAGAATATGGGCAGGGGGATGGACCGCAGGCTGGCGAACTTTCATCTTCTCCGATCGATTTCACTGATCAGGCTTATATGGGTTATAAATCGGCGACTGATCTCTTCGATTCGATCTCCGGAGGGATGGGTGAGATGCATGCCTTTTCAGATTTGGGGGAAGCTGATCGTTGGGCCCTGACGGATTTCTTGCGCTCGTTGACTTTCGTTGCTCCCGAAGCACTGGGAACCTCGGGGGATGTGACAACCCCCGAAGATGAATCTTCAGACGCGACCTCTGAGGGGGCAGAATCCTCTGAGAGTACGACACAACCCGCTGAAACGCCCTCTGAAGTTCCTGCTGAATCCGCCGATCCTGCCGAGAGAGTTTCTACAGTTTTCGTTCAAGTTGTCAATGGCTCCGGAGGCGATCTTCCTGTCGGCACAGATGTCATCTTACACGGCTATGACGGCATGGAAGAATCCTTTACCCAAACTGCCACATTGAATGAAGAGGGGTTCGTATTTTTTGAAGAAATCCCCATGCCTGAAGGGCGAGTTTTCCTGGCAACTACGGAACACGAACAGGTCGCCTACGGCTCCGATATTTTCCAAGTCTCACCTGAAAATATTGAGGCCGACTTGAGCTTGATGATTTTCGACTCGACCACAGATACCAGTAATTTGGCTATTGAGCGTTTGCACGTATTCTTCGATTTTATCAATCCCGGCTCTGTCCAGGTAATTGAATTAGTGTTGCTCTCAAATATGAGCGGAGAAACAGTCGCCGCTCCCGATGATAATCCTGTGATTGAGTTTGAATTGCCTGAGGGGGCTATCAATTTGGAAGTTCAAGAAAGCATGCAATTGCGATTACTCCAAACCGAAGACGGCTTTGGCGTTGGCAGCGTGCGTCCCTCCGGCGAACCTTATGATATTACCTTCGCTTTTGAGATGCCTTACGATAAGAAAAAGGCCGATATTTCTCTGCCAGTTCCCTTGGATGCGGCTGCGGCGATTATCATTGCTCCCGAAGATGGGGTCAAACTGAAGAGCGACCAGCTCCAAGATGGCGGCTCGCGTGACTTCCAGGGTATCCCATATCGGACCTACAATGCCAACAACATCAAGGCTGGTGATTCTCTGACCTTCACTCTTTCAGGTACGCCAAAGCTGCCCACAGATACATCTGCTTCTGCGGGTACCGATACAACTACAAGCTTGATGATCGGCTTGGGCGCTTTGGGCGTAGTACTCATTGGCACAGGCATTTACCTGTGGCAGCGCAACCGCATTGAAGATGATGATTGGGATATTGTTGACGCAGATGATTTGGACGATGAATCCCGAACAGTGGCGGAAACCCAAGAAGAATTGATGGATGCCATCATCGCTCTGGATGATCTATATAAGGCTGGCGATTTACCCGAAGCGGCATATCTCAAACGCCGGGATGAATTGAAGTCGCGGTTGCACGAATTGGTAAGTAGCTAGGGTGTATGGGCGCTGGGGAGCATGGGAGATGTGTGAATGAGTAGAATTCAGAGCCATGAAGAATTGGATGTTTACAAAATGGCTTTTGGTGCTGCCATGCGGATATTTGAAGTGACAAAGAATTTCCCTAAGGAAGAAAGATATTCTTTGATTGACCAGATTCGACGTTCTTCTCGCTCTGTTTGTAGCAATATTGCCGAGGCATGGCGTAAGCGTCGCTACGAAGCTGCTTTTGTTCATAAGCTAAATGATTCTGAAGCAGAAGCTGCCGAAACCCAAACTTGGTTAGATTTCTCTGTAAAGTGTGGATACATTTTACTGGAAGACGGGAATGAATTGCGCCAAGTTTACGATCACATTATTGGAAAACTGGTTAACATGATTCATCGACCAGCTCCGTGGATTTTGAAAAGGAAATAAGGAGCCGGGGTGCATGGTGAGTTAGGGTGCATGGGTGATCCTGTAATATGCTTTTTCACCCTGCCACCTTTGCTCCCCAGCTCCGGTGCAATCGACGAATGATTACCGTTCGAAAGTTAGTTAAGCGCTTTGGCCCCAAGACAGTTCTACGCGGTCTGGATTTTGAAGTTGAATCCGGCGAATTCGTGGCACTGCTCGGTCCCAATGGGGCTGGGAAAACCACATTTTTGCGTATCCTGGCTTCATTATCGCGCCCGGCGATGGGCGAGGTGCAGATCGCTGGGTTTTTCTTGCCGGGGCAGGCTTCTTCCGTGCGCCGTCGATTAGGCGTGGTTTCGCACCTGCCTTTATTGTATGGTGATCTGACTGCCGAGGAAAATTTACGTTTTTATGGACGCATGTACGCAGTCCCCGATCTGCCCCCTCGCATCACGGAAGTGCTGGAAATGGTCGGCTTGGCTGCTCGTCGGCGTGATTTAGTACGCACATTCTCGCGTGGTATGCAGCAACGATTGGCCATCGGCCGTGCTGTTTTACACGACCCTGACGTGATGCTCTTCGATGAACCCCACACCGGTTTGGATCAAGACGCCAGCGTGATGTTGGATACTGTCTTGCAGGAAGTTGCAGCCCGCGGTCGCACAGTGGTGATGACCTCTCACGATCTGGCCCGCACCGCGGATTTAGCTTCGCGTTTCGATGTGCTTTCTAGAGGTAAGATTGTTGCCTCGGTTCAGCGAGATGATATGGAATCCACAAACAATTTACTGGCCTTTTATCGTCAAGCGGTTGAGGAGGCATGAGATATGAAACGTAAATCTCAAATCGCCAACTTCTTCCGCGCGCTCTGGGCTGTGGTTTGGAAAGATCTCTCTGCTGAATGGCGTAGCCGTGAACTGCTCACTGCAATGCTGGTCTTCGCTCTGCTGGTAATCTTGATCTTCAACTTTGCCTTAGAGTTAGATGCCCGAGCCCGCGCCAGCGTCACTTCCGGTGTCTTGTGGGTAACCTTCGCCTTTGCAGGCACATTAGGTCTCAATCGCTCCATGGCTACCGAGAAAGATCGCGGCTGCCTGGATGGCTTGTTGTTAGCGCCGGTAGATCGCAGCGCGATTTATTTCGGAAAGGCAATTGGCAACCTGGTTTTCATGTTCGTTGTAGAAGTGATTGTCCTGCCGATTTACAGTGTGCTCTACAATATCAACTTGTTTAGACCGGGCTTGTTATTGGTGATATTACTTGGCTCGATTGGGTATGTTGCTGTAGGAACATTGTTATCGACCATGGCTGTTCAAGCTCGCACGCGTGATATTCTGCTGCCGATCTTGTTGTTCCCATTAGTGGTGCCAATCATGATTGCCGCGGTAAAGGCCAGCGGTGGTTTTCTGCAGGATTTGCCCTGGATCGAAGTCAGCACCTGGATCAACTTGTTAATTGTCTATGACGTGATTTTCGTGGCCGTCGCATTTATGTTATTTGATTTTGTTGTTGAAGAGTAAAACTTATTGTGTATCATTCTGAGTGACCGACGGGAACGAAGAGTCTCCCTTTTCATCTGATCTATAGATTCTTCGAGCGCTTTGCGCTCTCAGAATGACAGTAAAAATATAGGAGTATTTATATGGAATCAAAACCCCGTTTTCTTTCAATCTTAGATTCCATCACGGCGATCCTGTTTGTGGTTGCTGTGGTGATGGTGTTCTTCTACGCCCCCCTTGAGCGCACTATGGGGGCAGTGCAGAAGGTATTCTATTTCCACGTGGCGACTGCCTGGGTTGGTATGTTGGGCTTTATGGTCGCCGCGGTTGTGGGCATTCTTTACCTTGTGAAGAATGAGCGCAAATACGATATCGCTGGGCTTGCGGCCATTGAGATCAGCCTGGTTTTCTTCTTCATCGCCATCATTTTGGGTTCTATTTGGGCCCGACCAGTATGGAATACATGGTGGACATGGGATCCCCGTCTGACCACGGCGACCATTGTCGAGCTTATCTATGCTGCCTACATGATGCTGCGCCAGGGAATTGAAGATCCCGACCGCCGCGCTCGCTTTGGGGCGGTGTATGCAATTTTAGGCTTCCTCAGTGTCCCCCTGACCTTCATCTCTATCCGTTTGCTGCGCACCATTCACCCCGTAGTAGTTGGTAATAGTGACCCCAGCGGTGAAGGCAGCTTCAGCATGACCGGTCCGATGAAAACCACCTTTTTCTACAGTTTGTTCGTTTTCTCTGTGATCTTTGTGGATTTATTCTGGCACCGAGTTCGCATGGGTAAACTGGCTGCTAAAGTCGAAGAACTGCGCTTGAAGGTTTCGGCTTAGTTCAAGAATTCAGTGCGAGGAGGCCGCCGAAGCAATCCCCTGTTTTGGGGTAGAGATTGCTTCGCGACGCTAGCTCCGCTCGCAATGATGGCAAGAATAAGTTATGTAGATGGATTACTCTATTGGAGAAATAATTATGTTGATGTCTTTATTCCAAGCCCCCCCTGATACCACCAGCTATATGATCGGTGGATTTGTTGTCTTCTTCGGTGTGATGTTAGTATATCTGGTCAGCTACTTTGTGCGTTTCAAGAATCTTAAAGCGGATTTAGAAATGTTGCAAGAGATCGACTCAGAATAATTATTTACTTTTCTGGGACGGTAAATAACTGGAGTGTGGACGGTGCTTTGCGCCAGTGCACACCCCAGTTATTTTTTTATACATCACGGCCAGACGATTATGACTGGTTTTGTGTAGCCATGTTTTTCTGCGCCTAACACTTGTCCGTGTGATGGCTCTTTGCAGCCAGGCTCGTCGATCACAAGAACAATCGTTTCATATGCGCCAATGGGGTTGAAGACGATCTCTCCATCCTGACAAATCCACGCCTCGATCACGTAGGGCACCTGCTCGGCGTCGTCGCCAGCGCGCAGCACTAAAGGTGACCAGGATATAGTGACTTTACTGGGATCGTTTTTGTCGCGGCTAGCATATACATTGGTCAAAGGGGCGTAGTACGGTGACCAGGCCTGAATGATGTGTGGCGGAACCGGCTCTACACTCATCACATCATCTTTGATCTCCATCAGTTCCCCCTTGACCCAACAGGGATTGTCACCGCCGATGGCCTGAATCAGCACCCAGGTACCCAGTTGGTTGCGCCCGATGATTTCTAAATTGCTACCACCGACCAAGCCATATTTATAGAGATAGGCCGCGCCGGGTCCGTAGCGACAGTTGGCGCGCTCGGGGAGGACTTTGCCGCGCAAGATAGCATAGGTTGGTGTAATTGTTGGGGTGAAGGTTTCCGTTGGAGTGGGGGTATCGGTTGGCAGCGGTGTCTCTGTAAATGTTGGGGTGAGGGTCGTTGTGGCAGTTGGTGAGGGTGGAATAGGAGTTTGAGTCCGTGTGGCCGTTTCTGTTTGTTGGGTAACGCTGGGGAGCATGGAAATCTCATCGGGAGCTGCAATCAACTCGGGTTCCAGATTCGAATCACCAACTGGAAGATTGCAGGCACTCAGAACGAGGAATATCCCCATAACAATAAGATAAAAGGCCTTAGATTTGTTAGTATTTTTCATGATCAATCTCTTTCGATTTTTTACTTTCGAAACCGTTTATTTATTTTACCCTGAATACAATCTTTTCATGGTAGGATGGAGCATTCCAATTCTTTAGGAGGCTGAGATCATGAAAAGGGCTCTCTCGGTTAGTATTGGTTCAACATCACGGGATCATACTACAAGGAGAAAATTTTTCGGGCAAGAAGTAGAACTTTCCCGACAAGGCACCAATGGAGATTTAGATAAAGCCATTGAGATGTATAAAGCCTATGATGGCAAAGTAGATGCCTTTGGAGTCGGCGGTTTGGAGTTCTATTTAGGGGTTGGTGATAAACGTTATTACCTGCGTGAAGCAAAGCGAATTCGCAAAGCGGTTCAGATCAGCAAAGTTGGCGATGGCAATGGGGTCAAGGGTTTGTTGGTGAAACGTGCTCTGATCGCGCTCGAGGAACATCTCAACACAGAAGGTAAAACACTGCGCGGCATGAAAGCCATGAAAACCAACGCAGTCGATCGTTACGTTATGGCTGCTGCGCTGGGCGAAGCTGGTTGTGAAGTTACAGCCTGTGATTTTATGTTCGCTTTTGGTTTGCCAATTCCCATCCGCAGTTTGGCGTCTGTCAGGCTATTGGCGGCAGTTTTGTTGCCGGTGATTTCACAATTTCCCTTTCATTGGTTGTATACGTTGGGAACAGAACAGGACAAAGCCCCAGAACCGAAATGGGAAAAATACTACCAGGAATCTGATGTGCTGGCCGGAGATTTTATCTCTATTCGCACGCATATGCCTGACGATTTGAGTGGCAAGATCGTCATTACCAATACCACCACTGCTGAGAATGTTGAAGAATTACGCCAGCGTAATTTGCATATTCTGGTTACCACCACACCGCGCTTGGAAGGGCGCAGCTTTGGTACAAATGTGATGGAAGCTACCTTATTGGCTCTGATGGATAAACCGCAGTCTGAAGTCACCGAGGCTGATTTCCTGGATTTGATCGAACGCATTCCCCTGGAACCGAATATCGAGGTGTTGAATTGATCATCCAGATGATGTTTTCTTCCACATGATTACCAAAGTAGAAAAGTGGAGGTAGGGTGAAGAGATGAGTAACCAAGCACACCAATACCAAATAATGGTTGTTGATGATGTGGATGATAACCGGCTTTTGTTGATGCGTCTTCTTACGCAGTCCGATTATGGTGTTAGCATGGCTGATAATGGACTCACTGCTTTTCAATTAGCTGAAAAAGACCCTCCAGATTTAGTATTGTTGGATATTTCAATGCCTGAAGTTGACGGATATCAAGTATGTCAGCGCTTCAAAGACACTCCGACATTAAGAGATATCCCAATTATTTTTATCAGCGCATTAGACGGTACGTTAGATAAAGAAAAGGCCTTTTCTGTCGGAGGTGTCGACTATATCACCAAGCCTATTGAGGCCAGAGATGTTCTCATGCGCGTCGAGAACCATTTATCGATCCGGAATATGCAAAAGCAATTGGAGCAGAGAAATTTAGCATTAGAAGCAGAGATACTCCGCCGAGAATCGGTTGAACAAAAATTAATGGTTCAGGCCACAACAGACCCATTAACAAAATTATATAATCGCCGCCAGTTTTTTGATCTTGCAGAACGGGAGCTATCACGCGCGGAACGGAAAAACCGCCCTATTTGTATAATTCTACTGGATATAGATAAATTCAAAGAAGTTAATGATACTTATGGACACCTGGTTGGAGACCAAGTGCTTGTTCGATTAGCCGAATTATGCCTCATTAATTTCAGAAAATACGATATATGGGCTCGTTACGGCGGTGAGGAATTTATCGCCATGTTGCCTGAAACTGATATCCAAGACTGCAAACTCATCTCTGAGCGGCTTCGAAAAATTGTTGCCAACACAAATATGCAATTTGATCAAATTACTTTGTCGATCACGATTAGTATGGGTATTTCCTGTATTGATGCTGACTCAGATCTTAGCTTTGATGAATTGCTGGATCAGGCAGATCAGGCCCTTTATCAATCAAAAAGGGAAGGGCGAAATCGGGTAACGATTGGGGCTTAAGTATTTTTTTGGCCATATACTACGTATATGACTCGTACAATGGGGATGGAAAAAAAACCAAGACCTTTATCGCCTGTACTTTTTCTAATATTCAAAATGCCGAAACAGAAAAATCTTTAGCAGCAGTGTGCGGCTGAACACAGTGGAATGGAACTCTAGGCTACTGCTGGTGTAAATTTAGAAAAACTGTGCTTTTTACCCAAATGGGTTCGGGCACAGTTTTTTTCATAATTTATTCTTGAATTTGATACTCTGAATCATTGTCATCGCGTACTGCAAACTGTTTTGGATTCACTTGTAATTCTGTATCAAGTCGCTCACGTAAAAATATTTTGATCAATGACTGATAGGGTACATCCCACTTGTTGGCTAATACTTTTAATTCACCCAGCATTGACTCCGATATGCGCAGTGAAATGGTTTTGGTCGCTGGTTTCAGTTTGGGAAATATAGTGTGCTCAGCTGGGCTCCAATCAAGATATTCCGAGGAGTCATGTTCTGACCAAAATGCACGTTCTTCATCTTCATTTTGAAATTCAGGAATTGGCTTCTTCATAAATCTCATGTTCCTTTCTGCTCATATCTCGGGCAGAAATTACTCGAATTTTTTCATCTCGAACGGTAAAAACTATAAATAAACGCCTTTCTCGATTTGTCTGACCTAAAACATAATACCTTGTCTCATCTACTGAATGTAGCTTGTCATTTGCCAAAACGAGCGGAGTATTGAAGAAGATTTCCTCGCATTCGATTGATGAAACCTGATGTTTGATCCAGTTCTTTTCTCGGTTTCCATCATCCCAATCAAAGCCTTTAAGGTTTCGGAAATCTTCCATAATTGTATATTATCATTATATACATAAAAATTCAACGCTTTTGTCCCTCCCTCGCCGCTTAATTCTGCTGTGTGAGACAATGGTCTTATAAACTGCAAAACAATTACTGTTCACGAATCACTGTCAACCAGCCACTGCCAACCAGCCACTGTCTAACCCTTTATCACCGCCACTGGTCTCAAGCGCGCCACCTTCTTGGCAATCCCTGCGCCCGTAACGGTATCGACTACTGAGTCGACATCTTTATATGCCGCGGGGGCCTCCTCTGCCAAACCGGCCATCGAACCAGCCCGGATGTGAATGCCTTCGCTTTCCAATCCTTTGCGCAGGTCTTCGCCCCAGATAGTTTTCTTGGCCTTGCTGCGGCTCATCGTGCGCCCAGCACCATGACAGGATGACCCAAAGGAGCGTTGCATACTGGCCTCAGTGCCGACGAGCACCCACGAAGCAGTGCCCATACTGCCAGGCACCAGCACAGGCTGACCGATCTCACGGTACTCTTCCGGCAGCCCCTGATAACCGGGGCCGAAAGCACGCGTAGCGCCCTTGCGATGGACACAGACTTTCATCTCTTTGCCATCGACCTTGTGCGTTTCGATCTTGCCCATGTTGTGGGCGATATCATAAATTTGATGTAGATTGGCGTTGCGCACTCTTCGACCTAGAACTTCATCGAAGGCTTCTCTGGCCCAATGTGCCAATACCTGACGATTGACAAAGGCATAATTGGCCGCGCAGCGCATGGCTCCCAGATAGGCTTCTCCTTCAGGCGAATCCATTGGTGCACAAACCAACTCTCGGTCTGGAAGTGTGATGCCGTAGCGCTTGACCGCTCCTTGAAAAGTACGCACATAATCCGAGCAGATCTGGTGCCCAAAGCCGCGCGAACCGCAGTGGATTTGTAATGCCAGGTTGTCCTTTTCTAAGCCCATGACCTGCGCAGCGTGGGGATCGAAAATTTCTTCGACTAAATCCACTTCAATGAAATGATTCCCCGCGCCCAACGTGCCAACCTGGGGGCGGCCGCGCTTTTTGGCGCGCTCACTGACCATGCTGGGATCAGCCCCTTTTAGCTGCCCCTGTTCCTCGGTGCGGCGTACATCGGCCTGGGTGGCATAGCCTTTTCCCAAAGCCCAGCGCGAGCCTTCGACGCACAGCCGATTTATTTCCTTTTCGCTCAATCTTAGCTGACCCCCTTTGCCTACGCCGCTGGGACAATTGCGATCCAGCGCGGTGGCCAGATCGCCAAGATAGGGGCGCGCTTCTTCGAAAGTTATTTGCGAACCCAATAGGCGCACGCCGCAGTTGATATCGTAACCGATGGCACCTGGGGAGATGACTCCCTTCGGATAACGAGTCGCTGCTACGCCGCCGATGGGGAAGCCGTAGCCCTGGTGCATATCTGGCATTACGGTCACATGTCCTACCAAACCTGGCAGAGTGGCTGCATTGACGGCCTGTTCTAAGGATTTATCACGCATGGCTTCATTGAGCAAATGCTCGGAGACAAAAATCCTCACCGAGACCCGCATATCAGCCCGAAAGGTCTTAGGAATTTCCCATTCAAAGTCATTTATTTTCTTCAAATCTCTCCGCGTAACCATGGTTCAACCTCCGTTCAAACATCAAAGACAATATTAACTTCTAAGCCGTTTTCTATTTCACACACTGCCATGCGGTGATATGTCACTGCTTTGATTTCTTTGGCCTGATTTGCGATGGATGCGCCGCTAATCTGTGCTTTGAGTTCAGTACCATCAAATTTGAGTTGGAAATCATCGAAAGCCAGATTTTCATCCTCGGCATAAAAAAGTAACTCAGAGAGAAAATCGACCAGTAAAGTTTCCCGGTCGGTGAAGGGAATGGTGATGCTTCGATCTACTTGTTGGGCATCCGATAAGTGGGTATGGGAAAGTTCATACATCCCTTGGGCGGCCATTTCTAACAACGTGACCATGTCTGGCGCCCAGACGTGTAATTCCCAATCAGCAGTGTGTTCGATCTCTCGGAATCCTGCGGTTTTACGCTCCATAATCTCAGTATACACCATATTACTTGCCCAATAGCCACCTCTCTTCTATAATTGATTTGCTCCATCACGAGTGCACCATGAACAGCATCATAAACAAACTTGACCAACTCGAAGCTCGTTTACAGACCCTGATTGAAGGCCATATCGCTCGTTTACTTCCAGCCCAATTATCGCGAGATGATCTGATGCAAAAGCTGATTGCAGCCATGCAAGCGGGGGCTCGACAGGGAGAAGATGGAGATTACTTAGCGCCGGACACATTTTTTATCCAATTGAATCCGCAACATATCACTGGACTTCCCGTACAAGACTCTCTGCTCGAAGAGTTGGCCAATCTACTTCAGCAAGCCGGGGATCAAGCTGATTTTGAATTCATGCACCCCCTAACGATTAACCTGGTTGCTGAACCTGAAATGGATCTTGAAGATAGCGACATTTTGGCGCGCATCAGCAAAAGCGTTTACGATGACACGCTGGCGATCGATATGGAAACTGGTGATGATGCGGCTGCGAATATCCCCCAAAATGCCTTTATAATCGTCAATGGCAGCCAAGTGTTCAACCTGGAAGATACGGTTATTAATATTGGCCGAAAGTCCGACAACGAATTGATCATCGACGATCCGCGCATTTCGCGCCAACATGCCCAACTGCGCGCCACGCGGGGACGTTATGTGATCTTTGATCTCGATTCTACGGGTGGTACCTTTGTCAATGGACACCGAGTCACGCAAAGTACGCTGCAACCCAGGGATGTGATCTCGTTGGCCGGGGTGCCGTTGGTTTATGCCCAGGATGAATTAGCCGCCGATGAAACACAGCAGTACAACCTGCCGACGGGACATGATGATGAACACCCCACTAAAGGGGACATGATATGAGTGGCATTGTCTTGCTGGTATTGAGAGCAGCGATGACAATTGCACTGTATGCTTTTCTAGGGTGGGCGCTTTGGTTGCTTTGGCGTGATCTCAAAAATCAGCAGAATACGTTGGTTGCACAACAAATCACCCCGCTGAATGTCGTAATTGAAATTGATAGTGCAAAACGTAAACAAGAATTTTCTTCACCTGAAATTATTATTGGGCGCGACCCCACTGTGCAATGCGTTATCGACTCGAAAACAGTCTCCACACATCATGCCCGGCTTAATTTCGACCGCGGTCAATGGTGGGTGGAAGATCTCGAATCGACCAATGGAACGCTGCTCAATCAGGAACGGGTCTCGATACCCACAGTTGTGACCCCTGGTGATCAGTTGCGCTGCGGTGAGACAACAATCACCATCGAAGAATAATTTCGCAAACGAGGAATAAAAACATCGTGTCTGCTCAGAATAAAACCCAATTGAATCTCCCCGAGGCATTCCTGATCGTCGATGGCGTTAAAGTAATTGTCTTTGATACGGAATCTCTCAACATTGGTCGTAAGAAGGACAACGATATCATTATCGATAACCCCCACACGTCACGTCATCATGCCAGAATTCGCTTTATCGATAAAAAATATGTTCTCTTTGATCTAGATTCAACTGTGGGCACATCGGTCAATGGCAAGCGCAGCCAAACAACCATTCTAAAACCTGGAGATGTGATCTCGATTGGTGGTGTGCCGATCATCTTCGGTTTGGGAATACCCGATAGCCCGATTGATATTTCAAGACCCATTGATACCAAAACGGGTCCTACGGATTCAACTGATCTCGAAAAGCTGGATGGTTATTTAGATTTGTTCAATGGCAAAGAAGATGACGATTAACCCCTTGGAGAAAATTAATGAGTGAAAATCCCGTTCTTGCTATCTTAGGTGGGTCTGGCCTTTACGATATGCCCGGATTTGAAGATTCGCAAGAGTTCGATATCGATACCCCCTTTGGCAAACCCAGTGCTCCTATTGTTGTGGGCACGCTGGAAGGCCAGCGTTTGGCATTCTTAGCCCGGCATGGCATAGGCCATCATATTGCCCCCAGCGAGATCAACTTCCGTGCCAACATCTATGCTTTGAAATTCCTGGGCGTCGAGCGCGTGGTCAGCGTCAGTGCTTGTGGTTCGCTGCGAGAAGATTATGCCCCCGGTGAAATTGTCATCCCAGACCAACTTTTCGATTTCACCAAAGACCGTAGCCGCACTTTCTTTGAGGGCGGGATGGTTGCCCATATTAGCGTCGCCGACCCGTTTTGCAGCGATTTAGGGAATGATGTTTATAACGCAGTCAAATCAGCGGGAGGAACGATCCATAAAGGCGGGTCACTGATCACCATCGAAGGACCGCGCTTCTCCACGCGTGCGGAATCGAACATCTTCCGTTCGTGGGGCATGTCGGCCATCAACATGAGTACTGCTCCCGAAGCTTTTCTGGCTAAAGAAGCTGAGATGTGCTATGCGGTGATGAACCATGTTACCGATTACGATGTCTGGCATGTGACCGAGGAACCTGTCAATGTAGAAATGCTGATCGCGACCCTTTTTCAAAATGCCGAGCTTGCGCAGGAAGCGGTGCGAAATTTGGCACGCAACTTCAAAGCAGCGCGAGATTGTGATTGCGGAGAAACCCTGGCATCGGCATTGATCACGGATCCAAAAGTTATTCCTGATGAAACGAAGGACAAGCTAGGATTGTTGGTAAGCAAATATTTACGGAAGTAGTTTCACCGTAGAGACACAGCGTTCGCTGAGATTTCATTTTGAATTGCTCTGTGCACTCAGCGTCTCTGCGGCAATAAATCGTAGGAGAATACCATGCGCAAAGTCAATATCCCCATTTCTGATGAAGTTATCCACAGCTTGAAAGTCGGCGATACGATTGCCCTGACCGGCCAGATGCTGACTGGCCGCGATGCCGTCCACAAATGGATGATCGAAACTTTTATCAAAAAGACCCGCGAACCCCAGGGCGATGACCTGGAAGTTTATGAAGCCATCAAACCCATCCTGGAATGCGGGGTGATCTATCACTGTGGACCGGTTGTTTCTGGCCTGGATACGGGTGACTACAAATTTGTCGCCGCCGGCCCAACCACAAGCATTCGCGAAGAACCATACCAGGGTGATGTGATGCGCCACTTCAATATGAAAGGTGTCATTGGCAAGGGCGGTATGGGTGCGCTAACGTTACAAGCCTGTAATGAAGTCCCTGGCGTGTACTTACACGCAGTTGGCGGAGCAGCTTCACTAATCGCCAAATCTGTGGAAAAGGTTTTGGGTGTGCATAAAATGGATTTTGGGGTTCCCGAAGCCATCTGGGTGCTGCAGGTCAAGGAATTCCCCGTCGTCGTGACTATGGACTCGCACAACAACAGCCTGCATGCTGTGGTTGAAGAGAAATCTAAAGCTAATTTAGAAAAACTCATCTCCTGATGGAAGCCAAAGTTCTACTCGTCGACGACGAAGAAAATATCCGCTCTTCTCTTGGCGATTATCTTCAGCGTGAAGGATTCGAAGTCACCTTGGCAGTTGATGGCGAAGAAGCCCTCGATTGTTTGGAGAGTCTTTCGCCTGATATTGTTATCCTCGATGTGCGCATGCCCAAAGTCGATGGCTTGGAAGTCTGCCGGGAGATCCGTCGGCGTGCGCACTACATCCCTATCATTATGATCTCTGGGGAGAAGAAGGAAACCCTGGATCAGGTGGTGGGGCTAGAAGTTGGGGCGGATAAATATATCACCAAGCCCTTTGAATTACCGGTATTAGTCGCTGAGGTACGTGCCTTATTGCGTCTGGCACGCAGTATGAATAGTTCTGGGAAAACGGCTGGCTGGCTGGAAATCGATGATTACCTACATATTCATCGCGATCGCAGGGAAATCAAGGCTGGCGATAATGATCCCTCCCTAACCGTGCTCGAATTTGACTTATTGCTCTATCTGTTGGATCACGCTGGGGCGCCATGCACCAGAGATGATTTGATTGAATTTGTTTGGAAAGATACTACTGGCAATGTTTCCGATATGGCTGTCAACACCTGCATCGCAAGATTGCGCAGAAAGATAGAACCTGAACCTGATAGGCCGATGTATATTTTCTCAGCACATGGTTGGGGTTATAAATTCAAGGACCTATAGATGCCATTTTATGTTGAGTTCGCTTTCCCTGGTTTGCTGATTATCATCTTGGCCTTGATAGCTATTCCAACATTGATTATCTCAACCTGGATTTTCTTCAACAGGTCCCGCCGCGCTCAAAAACACCTAAGAGAACTGGGGGAATACTATGCTGGCTCAAATCGCCCCGTTTCTAGAACAGAACAAGCCTATCTCGATTTCATGAGATATATTTCTCACGAAGTATCGAACCCTCTGCAGAGTATTCTTGGTGGTTTGGCAAACCTGCGCCAGGTTATTGGGGTGGATGATCCCAGTGAGATTTATCTTGACCAGATAGAATCAGATACCCAACGCCTCTCGCGCCTGACCGCCGACTTGCGCATGTTGGCTCAACTCGAAAACCCCGGCTTACATATCAAATTGCAGCCGGTGCAAATGCGCGCAGTTATTGCCAGTGTGATCATGTCGCAAGCCGATCGCGCTGCTGATCAGGGGATCGAATTGACTTACCACGGCCCCGATCACCCGCCAAGAGTTTTGGCTAATCGAGATTGGATCACACGAGTGGTTGAGAATTTGGTCGATAATGGTTTGAAATATTCGCGCCTAGGCAGTCGCGAGATCATCATCAGTATCAGCCCAACAGAAGTTTCCCTTCAGGTTTCAGTATCTGATGATGGTGTGGGGATATCTGATGAAATGCTGCCACATATCTTCGATCAGGCTTATCGAGTACCAGATGCCCGCACAAACCAGCGACCTGGCAGCGGATTAGGACTCCCCATCGTCCAGCGAATCGTTGAACAGCATGGCGGAGCAATCCAAATTTCTAGTGTTTTTGGGCAAGGATCCATCGTCACGTTTTATCTGCCCAAAGCGCCGATTTCTGAAACACTCGAGCAAGAGAAGGACGAATTTCGTGATAATGGGGGAATAAGCGACTATAACCATAAAAATCGGCAATAAAAAAGTTATAATCTGCTATATAACTGTAAAGACTTGAACATGATGTTTCGAGTACTCTAGTACTGGATTGGCAATTGCCTTATTCAGAGTATATGTGGGGCTCAGCAAGAGAGGGGATGAGCCCCCTTGGGGGGATAGCGACTCTCTTGTGGGTATGCTGGATCCGGTGGATAGGAGACCACAATGCGAAAATATGTCCGCCTTTCAATTCTAATCACATCCATTTTACTCACGTTGATCAGTTCCGCCTGCGTCTTCAATGCCGGGGTCAGACCCTCATCAAGTCAAGATGAGCAAAGCGGATTGATCGATTTTGGTGTTAATGAGCCCAGCGATCTGCCACTGGTATTCGAAGAAGGTTGGGATAATGGCTTCGACAGAGTGATGTGGAAGCCCTGGGGTTCCCCAAGCCCGGCGCTGCGCAATGAAATGGGCTACGAAAGCAGCACGGCATTGAACCCCAACGGTGATGTTGAATACCTCAGTGGGGTTGTGTCCCGCTTCAATTTGGATTTGGTAGGGGGTACGGCAATTGAATTCTGGGCCAAAGGTCAGACCAGCGAAGCGACTCATCAAAGTCTTCACATTGGCATCAGTCAAACAAATTCAAAGGGCTATACGGGCATCGACAGCCAGGCTGAGAACATCGCCGAGATCTATATTGCGGCAGAAAGCGATTTCAATTATGTGGAATACCGGCTTGGGGTTGGTGACAGAGAATTCGAATCGTTCGAGCCGCTTAATGATAGCTGGCACCATTATCGTATTCAGGTTAATGAAAATGGTACGATCAGTTTCTTCCGCGATGGCGAGCATAAATATACATCTACTTCGCAAATAGATTTTGATGTGTACAAACAGCAGGCTTTATCCATCGGCGGGTCATCTGTCAGCACCCAGATGCTCGTGGATAATGTAGCTGTTTATGGTGTGATCACCACCCCACCGCAACTCGAATTTGAGAGCCTTTCAGATTCTTTCTCCCTTGGGCATGTCGTAGCTACGGGTTTAGACCCAGCACGTTTTATTACCCTGGCAGATCTCGACAACGATGGCGATCAGGACATTATCACCACCAGGAATAGTGGTAGCCGTAATCGTATCCTGGTCTGGGAAAACCCTGGCGAACTGATTGGATTCCCTTGGGATGAGCACATTATTGGTAAAAGTAACGCTGTTTTTATCCAACTTTCCATCGCCGACTTTGATCAGGATGGTGACCTGGATATTGCTTCTGGGAACACGAAACCGGCGGATTTCGAGGTGCGCCTTTGGGAAAATAACGGCTCTCCCTTTGACGCAATCTGGAACGCAACCGATGTTGGCGCGACTACCCATGATGTGGGCACCATAACATCAGGGGATTTCGATGGCGATGGTGATATTGATCTGGTATCCGGTGCGGCGGGCGAAGCAGAAGTGGAGTTGCGTCTCTGGGAAAATCCTGGAGGATCATTTGCTGGCGAGTGGTCAGGATATGACTTGGGCGTCACCGACGACAGTGTTTTCGATCTCGAAGCCGCCGACTTCGACCAGGATGGAGATTTAGATATTGCTACAGGTGGCCGCCGCGATGAAGATTTCGAAATCATTGTTTGGCAAAATGATGGCGCCCCTTTTGATGGGATGTGGCTGCCCAACAATGTTGGCATAAGTGAGGGGGATATCCAGGAAGTAATAATGGCCGATTTCGATCAGGATGGCTGGCCTGACCTGGCAGCTAGCAGTGACTTCCGCGAGGATTACGAAATCATGATTTGGCGTAACAATGGTCAACCCTTCGATAGCTTGTGGCAAAGCACAGATGTCGGTGAGACCGATGTTCACGCCAGTACCTTCGCGATTGCAGACTTCAATCTCGACGGATTCTTGGATGTATTCTCAGGTAGCAACAATCGGGACGATGCCCCAGAATTGATCTTGTGGAGAGGTAATGCCGAACCTTTCGTGGGGTTATGGCAAAAGGACTATGTTGGCGAAATCGGCGAGTCACCCAGATGGCTAGATGCTGGAGATATGGACGGAGATGGCGACTTGGATGTGGTTATCGCAGCGCAATCGATGGTCATCATTTGGGAGAATCAGGCTGCCAACAAATAACTAGTACTAGGGCGAGGGATGGGTGAGGGGGATCCCTCCCTTGCCATTAAAGGGGAAAGAGTATGGAGTTTAGATTTCTAAATCGAATCAAAGGGAAGGGGGTGATGTTTATGCCATCCACCAAAAGATTGCTCAATCAGGCCTTGATGTTATCCGACTCAGGGAAAAAGGCTGATGCACGTAAGCTCTTGCTGACTGTGCTCAATAATGACCCGCACAATGGTAAGGCTCTGCTGTTATACCTGGATACCTTTGAAACCAGAGCCGAACGCGCCAGGGGATTAGAATTATTATTCAAGAGACAGAACCCTTTGAGCGGATCTTCAAACTAAGTTCTGGTTGTTGGCTGTCCCCAAACACTTTCACCTTCGGTGGGAGCAAAGAATCTATGTATTTGTCACTCAAAGAGTAAGATTCTTCGTCGCTTCAGCCGCTTCGCTTCCTTCGCTCCTCAGAATGACAGTTCTGCGGCTGAGTTCAATATCCACGGTTAAGTACCGTCCTACCGGATTTCGATATCCGCCGAGATTTTTCATAAAACCTCGGCGTGTAAGGACATACGCCCTACAACTATTCTGCAAACATCTGTCTGGACAATATAAATGTAGTAGAATGCTCCCATTGCCAAGGGAGCTACCTGTGAGAATTACCGCTCTCAACATTAGTGCTGTCAATATCCCCACGCTGAAAAGCTATCACATCGCGGTGATGGGAACAATAACCAGCACACAATCCATTATTCTAGAAATCTATACGGACGAGGGGTTAATTGGGGTTGGGGAAACCGATCCAGCTTTGATGTTCACCGGTGAGAGCCAGCACACTGTGATGACCATGCTAAGGCATCACCTCGGTCCGGCGGTCTTGGGCATGGATCCATTAGCAATCGAGGCTATCCACAAACGCATGGATGCTGTTTGTGTGGGAAATCCTTTCGCCAAAGCCGCCGTTGATCTGGCCTGTCATGATCTTTTGGGTAAAGCACTGGGGGTTCCAGTCTACCAATTACTGGGCGGGTTGGTACGTGAGCGCATTCCAATTATGTGGTCCTTGGGCAGCGAGCCGCCCGATGTCAATGCCCGCGAAGCCGCAGCCAAAGCCGAGGAAGGTTATGGCACCATTGGCTTGAAATTGGGCATCTTGCCTCCAGAGCAAGACATTGCCCGGGTGGCAGCAGTCCGCAACGAGGTTGGAACAGATGTCCATATCCGCTGTGACGCTAACCAGGGCTGGACTGTGGGGACAGCCATCAACACGATCAAACAACTCGAAGAATATAACGTCGCCATGATCGAACAGCCGGTTCCCCGCCACGATCTGGATGGTATGGCCGAGATTGTTCGCTCTGTTAATATCCCCGTTGGCGTTGACGAGAGTCTCTCTAGCACCCAGGATGCTTTGCGCATCATCAAAAAGCGTGCGGCCGATTTCTACAGCATCAAAACCACCAAACAGGGCGGCCTGCTCAACGCCAAAAAGATTGCTGCCCTTGTGGATGCATCTGGTGGAAAGATGTTCATCAACTCGATGATCGAAATGGGTGTCAGCGTGATGTCTGGGCTGCATTTTGCTGCATCGACTCCTGGCTTGTTTGAAATCGGTCACGCGCTGACATCGGTGCGCCGCCTCAAGGATGATATTCTCAAAGAGCCGGTGCTTTACGATGGGGCAGAGATCATCGTGCCGCAAGATCGCGTGGGCTTGGGCGCAGAATTAGATGAAAAAAAGATGTCGAAATACAAGGTTGGTGATTATTGGTTGAAAATTGATTAGGAGTAAGTCATGGAGAAAACAGCGCATGGTGAGATTAAAAGAGTAGCGGTGTTGAGTGCCGGCAACGGCGGTATTACTTTTGCAGCCCATTTCTTAGAAAAAGGTGACGTTGAGTGGGTTTCCCTCTATAACCGCAGTTCCTATCGTCTGGACCCTATCCGAGAAAATCAGAACCGCATCTTCGCCCGCGGTGAAATTGGCGGAGACGAGGGGCGGGAATATCCATTAGCCGTGGTCACAAATGACCCCGTGGAAGCTATTCAGGGTGTTGATCTGATCATAATGGCGGGCACTCAACCGGCTATTGACCATCTTGGGCTAGCCATCGCTGAGCATATCAAACCCAGCCAAATCATGATGATTGGCTCTGGTACCCTGGGATCGACCTGGGAAATGCAGGCTTCTTTGCGCGCGGGTGGCTGCACCGAATTACCCATCGTTGGTGAATTTAATATCTTGCCTTACGCCACTAAATTGGATAAAGAGGTGCAAGGTCGCGTATGGGTGCGCGGTGTAAAGGGAGCATTGGATGCGTCTTTTTCTCCCTCTGACAAGCTGCCGGGTGAATTCAGGCGCTGGTTATACAAGGTTTATCCGCACATCAACCTGTTCCCGGATGTGCTCTATACGGGCCTTTCCGGCGCTAACATGGTTGTGCATCCTGTGGTAGTATTGCGCAATTTGGACAAAGTGCGTGGTAGAAAAGCCTGGGCACTGTACGCAGAAGGTATAACGCCTGAAGTGGGTGAACTGATGGAGATCGTCGATCAAGAACGCATTGCAATCGCCCATGCTTGCAATGTGGAGATGATGCCTTTGTATAAATTCCTGGTAAACGCCTACCCACCATTCGAGGGCGTAGAAGTGACCAATCTTTATGAGTGGTTCCGCTCGCGCATGCGCTCTCGTAGCGGACAAATTCACCTCGAAGCAGTGCCCGGCCCCACAACCACCCATGTTCGTCTCATCGAGGAAGATATTCCTTATGGTATGGTACCCCTGGAAGGACTGGCAAAACTTCTCGGTGTGCCCTGTCCAACCGTTTCGATGTTTGTTGATGAAGCTTGTGATTTGTTAGATGAAGATTTCCGCCTTTCCGGACGGACTGTCAAAAAAATGGCTTTAGAAATAAGAGATTCCCTGGCCAACACTGGAGTTAGCATTGATTATGGATAAACCGGTCTTTACGATTATCGGCGCAGGCAATGGTGGTTTTTGCACTGCCGCCGATCTGACCTTACGCGGATATGAAGTCCGCCTTTATGAAAGCCCTGAATTTGCGGATAACATCGAGCCTGTGCTCAAAAAGGGGGGCATTGCCTTGCGCGGTGTTGCCGGGGAAGGCTTCGCACAACCAGCGTTGGTAACCACTGATATTGGGACTGCATTAATGGGCGCCGAAATCATTTTGGTGATCACAACTGCCCAAGGACACAAACCCATCGCCCGCGCCTGCGTGCCATTTTTAGGGAAAGGTCAAACTGTGGTGCTGGTTCCGGGCTGCGTTTGTGGTGCTCTAGAGTTTCGCCAAGAACTACTCAAACATGGCGGCTCAGATGAAGTCATTCTGGCTGAGACCACATCTTTGATGTATGCCGTAAAAAAAGAAAATGGCAATGGAGTCTGGGCGCGTGGGTTTAAGAAACATCTGCCCCTGGCGGCGCTGCCAGTTCATCATACGCAAAGGGTCATTGATCAACTTACGCCCATTTTCCCCCAGTTCTCTCCAGTGGGCAATGTTTTAGAAACCAGTTTCAACAATCTCAATCACGTTGTTCATCCCCCAGGGGTTTTGATGAACTTGGGATTTACGGAAAACCCTGATCAGAAAGTATGGCATTTTTACCCGGATGGGTACACACCGGGGACAGGGAGAATTGGCGATAGGCTTGACGAAGAACGTTTGGCCATTGCCAAAGCCTATGCTATCCCAGCAACTTCAATTCTTGAAGAATTAGATAAATACTACGGGCATCAGGGCATGTCCGGCGATAACCTGCATGAGATGTTCAGGGATTCCCCCATTCATGGGCACGCCAAAGGCCCACATTCCACAAACAGCCGACTGCTGACCGAGGATGTGCCTTTCGGTTTAGTTCCGCTGGCTTCTTTCGGAAGATTGGCGGGTGTGCCAACCCCCACGATGGATGCCATTATCACCCTCTCCAGTGTGGTAAATCAGACGGATTATCGCCAAACCGGACGCACGGTCGAATCTTTAGGGCTGGGGGGCTTTTCTGTGCAAGAAATCTTGGATTTTGTTAGCAATGGGGTGAGGGGAAATAGTAAAAAATAGGTGTGTGCTGGCGCCGTGCGCCACACACACCTATTTTTTACACCCCCCCCATTCCAGAGGGGACGGGGAGATGGGGGAAGAATAAAGCAAATACCTAAACAAAATTATTCAGGGCGAATCAGGGGGCTATATTTTCCCAGCGATATTCTCCAAACGTTCCTGGTCTGAGATCATAAACTCCGTGCGGTTGATCTGAATAGTCCCCTGATCAGCAAATTTATATAGCTGTCGGCAGACCATCTCACGTGTGGTGCCAATGCGCGCTGCCATTTCGTCCAGGGTCATATCGCGGGCTACGTAATCCCCCACGGCATCATCAAAATGCTCTAATAACAGGCGCGCCAGGCGGCCAGTTACGGGTTGGAAGGCGAATTCGTCAAGGATATCGCTGGCATATTGCATGCGCTGCACCATCAGGCGCGTTAGTTCCCAGGACATTTGCCCATTTTTCAGCAAAAGCGGTTTGATATGATCGATCGGCCACATGGAGATGCGGCAGACATCCTTGGCGACTAATGCTACCGGCATCAGTGCTGCTTCCAGAAAGAAACTCAACCCCCAGAACACTTCACCCACTCCTAATTCAACTACAATTAAGCTGCGCTCAGAAGACTCTTTGAGCGGTGTAACGCACCCCTCTTCTACTACAAAGATATAAGGCCAGACATCACCCAGATGGGAAATCCATTCACCTTTCTGGTAATTGCGGGTGATAGCTGATTTCGCGAGAGATTCTTGGTCCTGACTGCTAAGGTTGGCAAAGATGGGGTTTTGGGATAACAGCTCGATTAGTTGCATGGTTTGGCCATTTGCTCTAGCTTCTTGTATTCGATGATCTCAAATTCCGTACGGCTGACATTGATGATGCCCTCGCCAGTAAATTTGGAGAGGATCTTACAAACCATCACCGGTGTAGTGCCAATCATAGTAGCCATTTCATCCAAGGTCAAGCTGCGGCTCATATGAATATCGGCGGTTTCTTCGTACTGCTTCATCAGTAAGCGTGCCAAACGGTTGGCTACCGGTTGAAATGCCAGGTCTTCGACCATTTCACTGGCCTGGCGGATGCGCTGGGTTAGTAGCTCGCAAAGCTCCCATATTGCCTCGGGGTTGAGGCGCACAATGGGCAGTAGCTGCTCCCAGTGCCAAAGATAAACTTGACTAGGTTGGCGCACCTCTAAGGTAGCTGGCAGCGGCCCATCATCAAAAACAGACGGACTCCAAAATACTTCTCCCCCGCCTATTCTCCAGGCTCCCAAACTGCGCCCCTCTGGTGAGAGTTTGTGTACATTGATCAACCCCTCGGCGAGAATCAAGATGTAAGGCCAAACATCCCCCTGGTGAGCCAGAAACTCGCCTTCAGCATACCATTTCCATAAAGCCAAATCGCTACTATCAGCGCGTTGGCGTTGGGTGAGTTTCGAAAATACTGGAATTTGGGGCAGGATATCTGAAAGCGATGTCTTGGTTTTCGGCATGAAAATGAGTTCAACTTTCCTTAGGGAAAAGACTCAATTGAAAAACCTGGGTATGCTGAATGCGCTCGTTAATCTTATCACAATCACAAAAGGAGAATGTAAAATGAACGAAATTGATTTCACACCCAAGGCTCGTAAGGCAGCCGTCATTGTAGCGGCGGTGTTTGGGTTGTTCGGCATCTTCGTTGTGCCGATCTTGGCCCGCAACACATTCAACACCCTCGCGGGGAAGCTGGTCCGCCTGATGGTGGAAGACCCACATTTCGAAATGGCCCCCATGATGCTGGCGATCTGGTTCGTCGCCATGCTAGGGATTACAGTGGCTGCCAGCGCTACGCTGCTTGTGACAGTCTACCCACTTTGGAAAGGATATTCTTGGGCCTGGCCAGTGGCTTTGAGCTGCATCTCGTTTCCCACGATTTTTGCCGTCATTGAAATTTTGCCGTATATTGTTCATATCGGCAGCCCTCCTCCGACGGTAATCATTCTACTCGTTGGGCTGGCAGCCTATTGGACAATCTTGCTGCTCAAGAAAGGTGAGCGCGGCGAAAAAGTCTCGCGCTTCTTCGCTTTCACCTTCCTGGGCGTCGTGGCTGGCCATATCAACGTTCTGACCATGCACGGTTTCAAGGGCATCCTGGACCGCCCGGAGAGCCCCCTATTTACTGATTTAGATCATGCCATCTACGGGGTGGAAGCACCGATGAACTTCATCGCTATGATCTTGTGCATCATTGCTATACCCTTGCTGGCCGCCCGCAAAGAGTCTGGCTGGTGGTTGGGTGTGATCGCCGGTTCCGTTGTCGTAGTGGCCAATCTGCCGACTCATTTTATCCGGATGAACACCTCTGATTTCATCGTGGCGACCCTGTTGGGCGCGGGATTGATCGTCTCTCTCACCATTCCAGCTTCCAGGAAAGCCTTGCTCGGCGAAACAGAAACAGGCCCAGCGGAATAATTGCACATGGTATAGATATTGCTATCATAAAACAGGAGCTGGAGAGAATCAATCTTTGGCTCCTGTTTTGTACAAACTCTAATCCAAACAAGTCGCGCCACGGGCGGGGGGCCGGCCAACCAAACAGGATTTTTGCACCGTATCAGAACGATGTAAAGAATTTCATTTGTCACTTACCTAAATGGTACTCTTGCCAAGTCATTTTAATAATATCTCCTGTCGGCTAGAGCATTTTTCTAATTTATGAATGAGGAAGGTTTCGATGAGAACTTATCTGTTGGTTTTCCTGGCATTGCTTTTGTCAGCCTGTAAAGCAGAATGCCCTCCAGAACGTATCTCTTATCTGGATGACCCTGCGCTCTTTACGCAGATCACTTCGGCAGCAGATCTTGAGGCGGACTCCTCACCAACCTGGATCGAGATCAAGGGTAAAGAAACCCAGGTCGATCGAGTCATCACTGGCCCAGTCTGTAATGACACCTGGAGCGGAACGGTTTACGTGACTTGCGATATCCAAATCGCGGCATGGGAGACTGAGGCCTTTTTCTTCCAGGATTGCAATCTCGATATTGATGACGGTGCGGTTGTTTACGTGGAAGCGCACAACGATAAAGCATACTATGAAGGATGTTCCTGCCATAAATAGGTAGGTTTACAAGAATAGTTTGGGTGCGTTTCATTTCAGTTTAAGAGAGTCCGGAGAAAGGGATGTGCAGGAGTGCTCCCCCCCCCCCCGCACATCCCTTTCTCCGAAAAGCTTCCACTCGTTAGAAATACACTCGAATAATTTCCATATGGAGCTAAGCAATGACAAAATTCTTGAACAAATGGCTGCGAAAAATTCACCGCTGGCTATCAGTACCCACTTTTCTAAGCATACCCCTCATGATATTTATCAGGCTCACTAAAGGTGCATATTTCACCGCACCCGCTCAATTTGAGATGGTACAACAATTGTTGATTTTCATCCTGGCGATCACTGGGGTTTATCTATTCCTGATACCTTATATTGTCAAAGGCCAGCGCAAACGTCGATAAAAAATCCAAAAGTTTCCGAAATGGGACAATGTCAAGATGGTTCTATGGGAATTACCGTGAGAGACCTCACATTTGGGTGTAGGGGGTGTGCTCCGCACGCCCCCTACACCCAAATGTGGCCCCTTACCAAGGGCCCTTACCACGGCGATTCCTAGAGACCCGTCAAGATACGTACAGCTAGCTTTTCGAAGCTGTGTTATAACAATTCCAGGTTAATAGCTCCAGGTCGGATTAGCCGGATAGAAAAACATGCCCAGGTCAGATACAAAATCTAAAGTTATTGAAGTTTTATCGACGATACCTGCATTTGCTGATTTAGATGCGTTAATATTAGATGCTCTCGCCCAAGCTGCTACGCAGCGATATTACGATGCGGGACGGGTTGTCTATCTGGAAGGCGAACTTAACAGCGGTGTCTATATCGTTCAGGAAGGATGGCTTAAATCAGTCAAGATTTCGGCGATTGGTCGCGAGCAGATCTTTCGTTTCTTGGGACCAGGGGAAGTCTTCAACACGGCAAGAATCTTTACCGACGGGTTGAACCAAACTACAGTAGAAGCCCTGGAACCCGCAAAAGTATGGGTTATCCAAAGCGATACCATAATTCTACTGATGGATAAATACCCATCTTTCGGTCGTGTCATCACGCAAAACCTCGCCGAGCAAGTTCAACATCTCATGGACCTGGTGGAGAATCTCTCCCTTTTGACCGTGGAAGCGCGCTTGGCGCGCACCTTCCTGGAACATTCTACGAGTGATGTCTTAAATCGCCGCAGATGGTCCACGCAGGCCGAGATGGCAGCCCGCCTTGGAACGGTACCTGATGTGCTCAACCGCGCTTTACGGGGCCTTGCTGATGAAGGATTGATTACGATCGAACGGCACCAAATCTACATTCGTGACCGGGCAGGCTTGCAAAGAAAGGCTATGCTAGGGGAATAACTCAACAGGGAATCCGACAAAAGTCGAAGACATATAAGTGGTTAGGGGGTAAGATGAACACATCTTCAAATTAACGGTAAAGGAGTTACTTCATGACAGAAAATATACTATTCCCGAACTGGAAAGACATCGTGGTTTATCCTGAGAAAGGCGCGCAGCCTCAGGTACTGGTCGAAACAGAAAATTATAAATCGGTCATCGCGGGCCTGGCAGCGGGCAGCGGGATGCCGCCCCACCCCGAGGGTCCGGCGATATTCCACTTTTTAGAGGGGTCAGGTCAGATGATCGTTGGTGAGCAGAGTTTCAGGGTCAGTGCCGGCGCAACGGTGGTCGTCCCCGATGGTGCTTTGCGCGGCATTGAAGCCAAAACGCAGCTTGCGTTTCTGGCCGTACGGCTACCTCAATGAATGAGTAATTGCGACTACTCAGCCTAACAAGAAATCTCCCGAAAAAATGGTGTGCGCAGGGGGTGCAGCCCCCTACGCACACCATTTTTTCGGATAATCCGGTCTATTGTTGATCGGTTACAAATAATTTATAAGTAAACCAAGGAGATATCCAAATGAAACACAAACGCATGAAACCCGCTGTGATGTTTGGGTTAATGATTATTGGTATGATCGTTTTTATGGCCGCCTTTGGTTTTATGTTCGGCGGGATGAACCCCATGGCAATGCTGATGTCTAGCGGCGGCAGCTTGGGGTTGGGTATGTGGGGCGTGATGATCATCCCACTGGTGGGTGTGGTGCTCATGCTGGTGATGATGTTCTTTGCTTTCCGCTGGATGACCGGAAGTAATAGCCCGATGGGCATGATGAGCCAACAAGGTGCTTCAAATTCGAAAATAGGAAATCATAATTTCACTACGCTGACCTATGATATCCCTTCCGTGAATTGTGCTCACTGCAAAATGAAAATCGAGCAGGCGATTGGCGCTCTCCCTGGGGTGGCTTCAGTCAATGTGGATGTCGCGGCCCAACAAGCTGTAGTAGAACTCATTAAATCCCCAACGAAAGCAGAGATCAAGGAACTGCTGGCCGATATCGGCTATCCTGCTGAGAACTAATAAGAGAATTTCCAATCATTCCTGATCAGAGGCTAGAGTATTTAGCCTCTGATTTGCGTTAAAGCAAAGCCCCCAAATTTTATTTGAGATATATTTCACACATCAAGCGAAGTTATTTGGAGTTCATCAATGAAGCAATCGAAGATATTGCTTTTGGCATTTATTTTAATTATCACTTTATCGCTCTCCGCCTGCGACAGGGAGAAAACTGTTTGCACGCCCGAGGCGGGCACCCCCAAACCAACCTTTCAATTAGCTGATCTCGTCAAGAACACCTCCGCTCCAGGACCAGCGCCAGAACCTGTAAAGGTCGAAATTGGGGGCAAATTAATCGAAGTCGACAAACTTGTAACCTATCCCACCTGCAACGATGATTGGAGCGGTACCGTTTATGTCAGTTGCGATGCCCAAGTCGCCGAGTGGGACCCCGAAGAAGGCTCACGCTTCTTTGAGGGCTGCAACCTGAATATTGATCCAAATGCCGTAGTGTACGTTGCTGCCCATAACGACTCACCTCATTACAAGGGCTGCTCCTGTCACACCGGCGAAGTTTATCAGATTCTTAATCCCTGATGGAGAATTCAATGAAACGATCCCAAATATTGCTAATAACACTGTCGCTGATATTCGTCTTTTCTCTTGCAGCCTGCGAGCGCAGTAAAAGTGTCTGCACACCGCAAGCCACACCCAGAGCCACTTTGGATTTAACTGATTTGTTGATGACCCCGGCTCCAGATACAGCCTCAACCCTGGTAAAGGTCGAAATCAAGGGCAAACTGATGGAAGTAGATAAAGTGGTCGATTATCCGATCTGCAACGACGATTGGAGTGGGGTGGTTTACGTCACTTGTGATGCGCAGGTTGCTGAAGCGGCATTGGATGCCGATGAGAACCCGCTTTTCTTCCAGGGCTGTAACCTGAATATCGAACCCAACACAGTCGTTTATGTCGCTGCCCACAATGACGCCGCTTATTACAAGGGCTGTTCATGCCACACGGGAGAGGATCCGCCCTATTAAAAATTAAGAAGGCACTATGGTGCGATTTGCTTTAACGCAAAGACTCCCCGATTAATTTGTATTATATTTCACACAATGAAACACTTATCAAGGATAAAAGGAGAAATCTAATGGAACGAAACAACAAACTTGGTGGTATTGTCGCCCTCTTTGCCGGGCTTATGGGCATCATCGGACACTTTGTCATTTTCCTAAACTGGTATTTCAAGGGCATGGCAGCTGAGGCCGCTGAACCGGGCTGTGAAATCCTTTTGGAATACATCAACCCCGCTATGGCTGACTTGGGCATATTGGGTGGTGTGATTTTCCTGGTCAGCGCCTATGGCTTCTTCAATAAGAAAAGCTGGGCCTTCTTGTTGTCTGTGATTGGCATTGTGCTCTCATTGCAAGGTGCCTGGTTCATCAACGTACCCTTTATGGCGGGTGGTCTGCCCCCAGTGTATTTCACTATCTTCTGGCCTTTCCTGATTATTTTCTTCGTGATCATGGTGCCCGTGGGCAAGCTGTCTTGGGGTCGCACCATGTTTGGTTTCCTGGCCGGTATGGCCTGGGTATTCTGCATGATGAATGGCATCGCTAGCTTGAGCCGCATTATTACCATTGGGGCGCCCTTCTTCTCGTTGGTCCAACGCTTGCACTGGGTTGCCATGCTTGGTTGGGGCATTGCCACAGTCTCGATTTTGACCAAACCCAAAGAGTGGACCTATGTCCTGGGGATCACAGCCGGCACCCTCGAGCTCGTCGTTGGTATTCCTCTGGCCATCGTCACCGCGCAGGAATTGGGCCGCTTCTCTCTCTTCTCCCTGGCGCCGATTTGCTGTCTGATCCTGCTGGTGCTGATGCTCTGGCCCGGAATGTGGGAAAAGGTGACTGCCCCGCAAACTGCATAAAGTTTGAACGAATTAGTCTGAAAAAAAAAGTGGTCTCATTTCCCAAGATGTGAGGCCACTTTTGTACGTTATTTAAGTTTCGCTACCGTACATTTGAGCAAACATATTAAAAATTAGAACGCGGATTACGCAGATTGGGCAGATTCACGCGGATTCTGAAGTAGTCAAAAGGACTTTGAACACTCATGATATTGTCATTCTGAACGGAGCCTGGCCTGCATTTTAGCCAGGCGAAGTGAAGAATCTCTGAGCAGGTCGAAGGGAATCTCTGAGCAAATGATTCAAGTGCCTGCGCAGGAAATAATTCAAGGAGATTATCAGGGATTCCTCTCTCCGCTCGGAATGACAGGTTTATTGTTCAAGATGCTCTTGACTACTTCAAAATCCGTGTAATCCTGTGTGGGTCAGTAGCACGTTGAACACTGTTTAATCTCACGCCAAGACGCAGAGTCGCAATGACATTGTTCAAGCAGTTGTTACCCAATACAGAAACGGAGAATTTCATTCACATTAAGACATGAAACGTCTGCGAATGATAAAACCAATCACGTGCCTTAGCGATGATTATCCAAGTTTTCGAGCAGCGGGTCGTCCGCCACTGGCGTGATCCCCTCCGCTATGAGTTGGTTGCGCAGACTTTTGATAACCTGCTTAAGCTCCGCCATGCGCACCTCGCGGCCAGCCATACTTCTGACCATAATTTTCAAATTATGGGTTCGATCGGCGACGCGTTCCTCTAATTCAGAATGCGATTCTTTCAGCGCTTGCTCCGCATTAACCCGGAGTGAGATGTCGCGCAGCAGCCAGCGCAGTCCCACCAGTTGGCCTTCAGCATCCCGGTTGGTGGTCACAGTTAACAATACAGGGAAGGGGTCACTTTTTTTGCTAGGTGCCAGTGTGATCTGCCAATTTGTGAGCAAGTCTTGATTCTTAAGGGTGTTCAAACCTCGACGAAAAGCTCTTTTATCGTCTTCGTGAATATATAGCGACAAGGGTTTACCATTAAATTGATCACTATTCTCAACCCCTAACATTGCGCAAGCCATCAAGTTTGCTTCCTTAATGAGCCCTAAGGCATCGGTGACTAGATAACCATCGGGGGCGAACACGAAGAGTTCATAATAGCGCAATTTTTCAGATTCTAAAGCCAGGCGAGCTTCGATCAGTTCGGCGTTACTCAGGCGTAGCTCTTCTTGGGAGACGTGCAGTTCTTCCAAGGTGTCCACCAGGGCTTGAGTCGTTTCGGGGGAGATCTGGCCGCGGTATTCAGCACCCATCTCAACATGATGCTGCAAACTTTCAGCCTGCTGTTTGGCGTTTTCTATTTTGCGAGAGAATTCGTCTGCTTCCATAAAGTACCTCTAATCTGATTCCTATTAAAATGGTTCGCTAAATTTTTATCGGTCTTAGGTTTATCAATATGTCTTGGCCAGAGGCCCGCCTGTGGCGTGAGCGACACACCATCGGTGGGAGCGAAGAAGCTCTAAATTTGTCACACAAAGAGCAAGATTCTTCGTCACTTCAACCGCTTCGCTTCCTGCGCTCCTCAGAATGACAACTTAATAGCAAATTTTAGTGTCCACGCTTAAGTACCGTCCTACCATAGAATAATGCCTAAGCTTAATCCTCTGAATCCAGCGCCTGTATCATTAGGATGGCACCCACATTTTCGTCATCACTTGAAATCAGGGGGGAGCAGCGCACGATACATTTGATCTTTTGCCCGCGCCGATTGATCGCATCGAGACTCAGATCGCAGGGTTGACTGGTTTTCAAGCAATCCTTCAACGGCGCTTTCAATTTCTCTACTGGCAGCCCGATATCCAGACCCAAGAAGGATGTATTAATGACCTCGTCACGGCGCAAGCCCCAGGTATCTTCGGCCAGGTTGTTCCAATTGATCACATTCAAACCCAAATCCACCACGATCACTCCCGTATCCAGACTGGCCAGGATCGATTCCAAGAAGGTATTGCTCATATTCAGCGCCTCGGTACGTTGGCGCAGCTCCACGTTAAGGGTTTCCAATTCTTCGTTAGATGATTGCAGTTCCTCGTTCATCGTCTCCAGCTCTTCATTGGTGGATTGCAGCTCTTCGTTGGTGGTTTCCAGTTCTTCGTTGGTGGATTGCAGTTCCTCGTTGGTGGTCTCTAACTCTTCATTGCTGGATTGTAATTCCTCATTGGCTGTTTCCAGATCCTGGTTGGAATTCTCGAGCTGCTCTTGCAAAAGGTGGAAACGAGTGATGTCGGTGAAGGTGATCCCAGCCCCCAAGATTTCAGTGGCTCCCAAGGGTAACGGAACCACCTTGATATCCAGATACTGCAGCACCCCAGAGGACGTGTGCCGTTCGACATTCTCTGTCAGCACCGGCATGCCGGTCTCATAAGCCCGGTCGATCAGCGATCGTAGTTCCAAGGGACGGTAGGAGACCTCTAAATCTTGCAGCGGGCGGCCCCGGTCGCGCTGGTCGATATCGAACATAGCCTGCATACTGGTATTGGCCATCAACAGCGTGCCGTCGCGGTTGACGACAATGGCGGCTAAATCGATGGTGTTCAGCGCTCCCTCCCATAATTCCACCTGGTGGGAGATTTTTATATCTCTGTCACGTTCGTTGAGGAGCAAAACAGGAGGGTCAAATTGGCCGATCATTGCACGGGAAACCTTCTTGAAAATGCGATGTTTGAGTTCTCCAGGGATGAACATATTGGTGCGGGTGAGCAGCATTTCCGCTTTGCCCAAAAAGAGAAAGCCCGTTTCCTTCAGAGCGAAGTGGAAGCGGGAGAGAATGCGGGTCTGGGTTTCGGCGTTCATGTACATCAGGGTATTGCGGCAGGAGAGCAGATCGAGGCGCGAGATGGGGGCATCTTGCACCAGGTCGTGGCGACCGAAGATAACCTGCCGGCGCAGGTCACTCCGAAATGTATATTCGTCGCCAACCTGATCGAAATATTTTTCTTGCAGCTCATCGCCAATTGGTTTCAGGTCTGTGGCAGTGTAGCGGGCATGGCGAGCTTCGGTCAGAGCCTGCTCATCGACATCGGTAGCATAGATCTTCACTCTATCACGGAAAACTTCTTCCCCTATGGCTTCGACTAACAAGATGGCCAGGCCGTAGGCTTCTTCTCCCGAGGCGCAGCCCGCGCACCAGACCCGAATTGAATCATGATTCTTCTTTTCAGCGAGAATGGTCGGGATGGTTTCCGCGGCTAAATATTCCCAGGCTGCTTTATTGCGGAAGAAGCTGGTGACATTAATCAGGATGGTGTTGAATAACTCAGCAAACTCATCGGGGTGCACTTCCAGGTAATCCAGGTATGCATCATAATCTTTGATGGTAACCATGTGCATGCGTTTTTCGATACGGCGCTGCAAACTCGAGCGTTTATAACCGGTGAAATCGAACCCGCGGTTGACCCGCAGATAATCGAGCAGGATTTCAAGTTTTAGATCAGTATCTTCGACCATGGTGTTTCTCCTCAACAAATGATGCTTGGGTTACTGCGTGTGCCCGGCTTTGTAGGCCGGGATCATAACCCGACGAGATTACTCAGGTGGATCGTTGAGAAACTCCCCTCCTGTGACAAGTGAGACCAAAGCAGAGGAGATTTCATCTAAGGGCAAAATAAAATCAACGCATTTCGAGGCAATAGCGGCCCGGGGCATGCTGGCGAATTCGGAGCTGGCTTCGTCTTGGGCGATGACTGAGCCGCCCATCTTATGAATGGCCTTGACGCCCATCGAACCGTCACTGCCGCTGCCAGTCAACACCACGGCAATAGCACGCTCTTTGTAGCAGCCAGCCGCCGATTCGAATAGCAGGTCGGCTGATGGGCGCACAAAGTGCACCAATTCAGTTTGAGTCAGATCGAGGGTGTTGCCGATATTTACCAGTAAATGGTAATTTGGAGGGGCAATGAAAACTTTCCCAGGCTCCAATAAATCTCCCCGTTCAGCTTGTTTGACGGGCAGCGATGTGCGCTTGCTGAGAATATCCGCCATCAGGCTGCGGTGACGCGGGTCGAGATGCTGCACGATAACGATCGCGGCTGGGAAATCCGCTGGTAGGCCAGAAAGCACCACGCTTAAGGCGTTCAATCCGCCCGCCGAGGAGGCCAGGGCTACAATTTCAAAAGCAGCGTGCCTGGATGCATTAGGAGCGTTATTCTGATTTTCATTCATGAGTATATTCTCCAGTTGACCCAACGGTACATTCCCGACTGCAATATTATTGAATCAGTTGGGGTGTTTGGATTGGGCTGGAATGAGCTTGTCTTGTTATCATATCATAAATCTGAAGAATAATTTTGGCCAGCGGTCGAGTTTCGTATGAATGTAAGCCGAGTTCCTTGGGGGAATCTCCTCTACGTGCTTTCGGCGTATTCCAAAAATTGCCCCAGGATGGAGTATATTTGGGGCCATAATGTGACTTAAATCACAGACCTGGATTGTGGAATCTGGCACAATGATAGCCTACGCTAGGCGGGGCATTTTGTGGTATCCCCGCGTGAAGAATCATCCCATTCTATATTTTTGAAAGGAGCTTTCTGTGTTTACGCTAGACAATCTTTTTCTATTACTTACCGGCCTGCTGGCCATCTACCTGATTTGGAGATTTTACACTCGTTACTCCAAAGGCAAAGCCCTGCATGATGTCTACTATCTGCTGGGCTTTATTGTTCTATTAGTTTCCGGCCTGCTGTTGATCTTCTTGGGTTACGGCATCTTGGGCCTGGGCGGCACTGCATTGTCACCATTTATATTGCCAGTTGCCAGCCTGATCCCTTTGGGCATCTCGTTGGGCATTGCTAACCAATTCTTCCCCTCTTGGAAGAAGGCCTTCGCCTGGTTCGCCCTGGTGGGCTTTCTGGCGATTGCTGTGACAAGCATTGGCGGTATGGCGGGCATCAAGAAATTTGCTGTGCCGATTTTCCACGGAGTGGCTGGATTAGTGATTTTCTTAGGCCCATTCCTGGCTAAAGGTGCTCCCAAAGGCTTCTTTTGGGTGGGCATTGGCGGCGCGCTGATCGGCATCGGCGGCCTCGCCTTGGCATCTCTGACCATCACCGGGGCAGCGCTGTTTGGCATTTTTACCAAAGAGTTGGTTTTCACCATCCTGGCTCCGCTGCTCTTCCTGATGGCCCTGGCATTCACCTTCGGTTTCATGAAGGATTTGAAGGCATAAATTGAATAATAAGTTGTCATCCTGAGCCGCCGGAGGCGCGCCTGTGGCGAGCGAAAGATCTCCCGCCCCGCCGTAGGCGCGCTTTTAGCGGGGCGGGGATTCTTTACTTTGTTCAGAATGACTCCTGTGAACTTGCCTTTTGTCAAAGACAACTTGCGCGCAGTATGTTATCTTTTGCACAAATGACTCTACTGCAAAAAGCCACCAAGCAAGTTTCCCGCCGGAATATATGGGGGTGGTTGCGGAGCAACCACCCCCATATATTCCGGCGGAAGCCTTCATCTGGTAGTTTTTGCAGTAGAGTCACAAATGAAATCGAATAGCGCTCCGACGCACTTGCGTCGGGGCAGCAAGAGAGCGTGTGGACGTACTTAGGTACGCTAAGCGACGCTCTCTCGCGTAGGAGTCTCTTTATGCAAGCATTGAAACAACGTTGGAATTACCTCTTTAGCTCGACTAAAGGGTTAGCGTTGGTTGCCATCGCCATGATTTCGCTGGTAACAGCCATCTGGGGCATGCTCTCCGGTCCCATGGTCGAATGGGGTGTTAGAGATGTCGTGGTACGCCTGTTTGGCATGGTTCTAATCCAAGCTGAACGCGAGGGCCGCATCATCATGCTCTATCACACTATTGCCATGACCGTTGTCGCTGTAGAAGTTTATTTCATTACCGGCATGCTGCCCATGAAAAAGCATCAGCAGACCACTATTAATGCCACGATTACCATTGGGTATCTGACAGCAATGATATTTGGTTTGCTCTTCGGGTATTTTGGGCATAACTTTGTCTTCCACGGACTATTCCTGGTGGGTCAATCGCTGGTGTTTTTTGGCGGTATCCTCTTCGCAGCAGCCTTGTGGCCCTGGAATAAAGAATATCTTTTGCCCCCAGAGTCCCCCAAAGCCAAGACAAAGAAGGGTGTTGACCTGGAAAGAGTGGCCTTTTTTGTGATGGCGGTGGCAACATTGCTGTCTGCTACCTTTGGCGCGGTAACTGGTTCTTATTGGGGCAATGGCCACGAAACCTTCCTCGGGGAAGACCTGATCCGCGTGCCTCACAAGACTGCCCTGCAAAAAGCCATCATTGGTCACCTGCACATCATGCTGACTCTCATCGCCGTGGCGCTGACATTGATTGTGGGCAACTGGATGAAATTCAAAGGCATTTACCACAAGATTGCTATGCCCATGATGATCATTGGAACGATTGTGATCACAGCCGGTGCTCTCTCGGTGGTTTGGCTGCCCTGGGCGCATACCACCATCTACGTAGGGTCAGTATTGGTGATGTTCGCAGCGCTGATGTATGTAATTTACTCCTGGGATGTGCTCATCAAAGAAGGCACAACCGACATCGATAAACCTAATTTCTTCCAAAAAATGACCGCCTTGTTACGTGATCCGCTCAAGTTCGGTGCTGGCTGGCAAATGGTTTTCATGAATTTCACTGTAAGTGGTGTGGGTATCTTCATGGCTGTCAAGCTCGACGAGATCTTTCGGGTTTGGCCCCACAGGGATGAACGCATCACGCTCACCGGACACTGGCATATCCTCTCCGGCATCATCGCCACGATCATCTTGTTCTATTATGCTGATATTGCCGGGATGAAAGGCAAAGCCCGCAAGTGGTTCGGCTGGATTGTGATCATCATGTCTGATCTGGCCTTTGGGGCGGTGACTGTCTTCTCGATGAAGCGCCTGTTCGTGACCGAGATCGAGCAGCAGAATGTTGTCAATTGGACCATGCTACTGACAGACATCGGCCTGGCAGCGGTGCTAGTTGCTCTGGCTGTATTTATGTTGTGGCGCTTGTACGATCTGTTCCTGGCGAATGGCCGCTGGGCGGATGAACTCAAAACTGAACGCAGGCTGCGTGCAGAGGAAGAGATCGCTGAGAGCAAACGCAAACTCGAAGAACTAGAAGCAGCCCTGGAGGAGGAGTTAAAATGAAACGCGCCCTCTTCACCATTATGACGCTCATTGTGCTGGTATCAGCCTGTGCCCCCGCTCCCAATGTTGGCGCTATCACCCCACCATATATCGAAACGGGTATTGATCCAGATTCCTGGGTAACTGTTCCTACAGGTGAATTCCCCTACGGGCAGCACGACCATATGACTCCTGTGGATGAATACCAGATCATGGTCACTAATGTGACCAATGAACAATATGCCAGCTTCCTCAACAAAGCCTTAGCCGCTGGCGAAATTCGCATCGGCGAGGTCGAAGTAGAAGCCGGGGAAAGTGTGCATATTGCAGATGGTGTGGCCGGGTACTACCCTGGTGATGAATTCCATGGCTACAAGCACGAAGAAGAAATCAAAGCCGGCGATAAGCTCTACGTGCCTCTTGACGAAGACGGGCTACGCCTGACCTATAATGGGCAAAGCTTTGCCGCCATACCTGCCTATGCCAACCACCCCATGACCATGGTTTCCTGGTTCGGTGCGAGTGCCTACTGCGAATTTTACGGCTTGCGTCTGCCCAGTGAGGTCGAGTGGGAAAAGGCCGCCCGCGGCACCGAAATCGGCGAAGATGGCTATGCCTTACCCTTCCCCTGGGGCACAGAGATCGAAGCCAATAACGCCAACTTTTACTCATCCTTCGACCTGTTCGAGAAGATGTTTGGCAAGTTAGGCAATACGACCCCGGTGGGTTTCTACAATGGCAAAACCTACGAAGGGTACGAAACCCAGGATTCGGACAGCCCTTACGGCCTTTACGATATGGCTGGGAATGTCTGGCAGTGGACAGGTGACGTGTATGAAGATCAGCATTACCGTTATTTGCGCGGCGGCAGCTTCTACAGCTATGAGGTTGACCTGCGTGTCTGGAAGAATAACAGCGCCAGTCCCACATACTACAGCGCGGCGGCCGGTTTCCGTTGTGCGCAAGATTAATTTAGGTAATCAGGTATTGGATATTAGATGTTCGGTATAATGGTGTCACATTGCTGATACCTGAACCGACATTCAAACACATTATGCCAAAATCGTACTCCGCACTCCGCACCCTGAAGGCCAAATACTGGCCTCTCATCAAGAGCCTGCAAACATTTCTATTATTGCTTACGGGCCTGGCTGGCTATATGAGCGCCCGTTGTCCGGTCTTTAATATTGGCACGGTACTAAGCGTGACCGGGAGTTTGTTTATTTCCATCAGCGGCTCGACGGTGCTGAACATGTGGTACGACCGCGATATCGATGCCCGCATGAACCGCACCTGCTGGCGCCCTTTGCCCGCGGGGATCATCTCGCCCCCAGAGGCCCTGCGTTTTGGACTGTTGATTTCCATCTTGGGGATTGGCTGGGCGCTGGCCATCGACCTGCTTTATGGCGCCATTGTTTTTGCGGGATTGTTCTTCGATGTAGTCATCTACACCATTTGGCTCAAACGGCGCACCTGCTGGAGCATCGTTTGGGGCGGTATCTCTGGTGGTATGCCTGTGTTGGCTGGGCGCGCCCTTGGCCTGGGTTATATCGATTGGATTGGCCTGGCGTTGACTTTTGCCATCCTGTTTTGGATCCCCACACACATCCTGACCTTCTCCATGCGCTACTTTGATGATTACAAAACAGCCGGTGTGCCGACCTTCCCATTAACCTATGGCTTCCAATTCACACGCGTAACCATTGCCATCTCTAGCGTGATCGCGGCTGTAGCCATGATCGCCGCAGCAGTGGGCATTGGCATGGATTGGGGCTATCTGCGACTGATCGGCGTGCTCTCAGTGGGCCTGCTGGGTCTGGCCATCGCTATGTCGGTACGCCCCTCGGAGCGCGTCAATTTTGGCTTGTTTAAATACGCCTCGCTCTTCATGTTAGGGGCGATGGTGATGATCGTTCTGGATGTTATCTAAACCTCACCCCTAGCCCCTCTCCCCAAGGGAGAGGGGATTTATATATGAAACCACTCGACCGCATCCTGCTGCTCATTACTGCGCTACTGGCCTCGTACCAGGTCGTTCAGGGGATTGCTGGCCTGAGTTCTATGGCGATTGCTTGTTATACAATTGGCTTCGGCGTGATTGTGATCGCCAGTTTGATGATGCTCATCTTGGGGTTTGAAGTGCTCGATTCGCCGCTGGTTGTCATCGCTTCTACGCTGATCCCCCTAAGCCTGGCCTTGGGGTTGGTCGCTCAATTCATTCGCCCGATCCTGATCCCATACGGTATATTTACGGTGATGGGCTTCCTGGCGATTGTGGCTACTCGCCTTGTCGGACCTAAAAAGTTGGCCGTAATCACTTTGGCAGTCGTGCATGGGGTGGCAGGATTGACGATCTTCTTTCTCCCCATCGTAATAGCATTCCAGGCTAAAACCCCAGGTGGATTTGCATGGGTGGGTATCGGTGGCATGTTGATCGGTTTGGGTGGGCTCTTGCTCTCGTTTCTTAAGGCTGGAAAACCGTTGCTCTCACGCGGGCGCATTCTGGCCGTTTTTCCCGGTCTTTTGCTGCTGACGACGGCGGCCTTTGTGGCTGGATTTACGTTTGTTTAGTTCAAGAGACCTTTAGGGTTTCCAAAACCCTAAAGGTCTAAGTTTATTACTTTTAGGAGGCACTATCATGGGTAAGTTTCTGCGTTTCATTGGTATTCTGTTTCTTAGTATTTCCGCCCTCTTCAATGTTGCCGGGGGCGCGGGGACAACTTGCGTGGCTTTGAACCCCAAAGGATATGGCCCGAAATTTGCAGCCATTGCGAATTTCCAATGGTTATATATTTTGTACGTGCTTGTCACAGTGGCATTTGGTGTGATGATGGTGCGCGCTGTGGTGCTGTTGATCAAGGGACGCGACAATGCTTATCGCTACAGCCTGATCAGCCTGATTGGCGCCACCGTTGTGGGAGTGATCCATATCATTACCTCGCGCGCCCTGCGCGGCAGCTCCATGCCCGTCGATGGGGTGGTTTACGCCACGGTGCTGACTTTGATCATCTTCCTGATCTTCAAGATCCCCGGGGTTTGGGAAAAAGTTGATTTCACCAAGGCCAAGAAGAAAGATTCTGAAACCGCAGGCGGCGCGGCGGCGATCGTGACCGGTTCTCTCAGCCTGACCATCCAATTCATGATGGCCTCGACTCACACCATCAATGGGATCAACTACGGCGATGCCTTCAACCTGACGATGAGCGTGGTCGGTTGGGGACTGATCATTGCTGGTATGGGTTTGTTGGCTAAGAGCATATTTGCGCCTGCTAAATCTCTCGCCAAAAACAGTTCAATCGCATAATATCGATTGAATTCGAACAATCTTATGCAGCCCCGGCCGCTTCGAAGGTCGGGGTTGTTTGTTTTAAACCGGGACAAAATGTCCCGAACAGAATCGGGACACCAGCATCATGACAAAGGGAAATCCGACCGGTAAGATGGGGTCATCTCATTTATCGGAGGAAAATCATGCGAAAAATTCTCAAATGGATAGGCATTGGACTGGGTGTGTTGGTCGGCCTGGTAGTGATCTTCGTCGGTGTTATGTTCACTATCGGTACCTCACGCTTGAACAAAACTTATGCTGTGCAACCCGCTGCTATCAGCATCCCCGAGGATGCAGCCGCCCTTGAACGGGGCGCCTATCTCTATGCTGCTTCCTGTGCTGGTTGCCATGGGGATGACCTGGCAGGGACAGTGATCTTCGATGATCCCGCCATTGGCTATACCCCAGCCGGCAATCTGACATCTGGGAAAGGTGGCGTTGGCATTTCATACAGCGATGTGGACTTCGTACGAGCCATCCGCCATGGCATTGCTGCTGACGGCAGACCGCTGATGATCATGCCATCTAAAGGATACTGGTATTTCAGCGACGGGGATCTGGGTGCCATTATTGCCTACTTGAAATCGGCTCCCCCAGTGGAGAACGAACTGGGAGTGAACGCAGCCAAACCCATGGGCAAAATTTTGATCGCACTGGGACTCTTCGGAGACGTGCTTTCTGCAGAAGTCATCGATCACCAAGCACCGCGCCCCTCAGCGCCAGCGCGTGGCGTGACCACTGAATATGGCGAATACCTGGTCAACACCGGGGACTGCTCAACCTGTCATGGGCCCGATCTCGCTGGACAGCAATCCCCAGAACCTGGATCGCCATTCAGTTCAAACCTGACCCCTGGCGGCGTGCTGGCCATCTGGACAGCAGAAGAGTTCATCGAGACCATGCGTACTGGAACCACGCCCTACGGCCGCCAGTTGGACCCCGCCTTTATGCCCTGGAAATCGATTGCGAACATGACCGATGACGATCTCACGGCCATGTTCATGTACCTGCAATCGCTGCCCGCGTTGGAAACACCTTCGAAATAACACTGTCATTACTAAAAACCTGAAAGGTCTCAGCTGTTCGCTTTGTTCAAAGCGCTTCGCAAGACCTTTCAGGTTGGAAATAAAGGAGAATTTATATGGCTACAATAGAAGCAAATATCATAATAAACCATCCGATCGAGGAAATATTCGACTTCGTGACCGATGTCAACAATGCTGCCCGGTGGCAGTCAGGCATCATCGCAGCCAAAGCTATTTCAAATGGCTCAATTGGCGTTGGGACAACGTACCAGTACATCGTCCAGGTGATGGGGCGCAAGATTGAAACACAGGGCGAGATTACAGCCTATGAGCCGCATGTGCGCTATGCCTGGAAGTCCACTAAAGGACCTTTCCCCCTGTCCGGCGGAACTGCCTTTGAGCCAACCCCTAAAGAGGTGCGCGTGACCGATACCGTTGATGTCGAGCCGGGTGGCTTCTTCAAGCTGGCTGAGCCAGTGATCGCAAATCAGCAGCAAAGCCAGATGGAGAAAGATCTGGCCAAGCTCAAGCAAGTTTTGGAGGAATAGCAACCACACATGAACACTTTCAAAGTACAAATTACTGGCCAAAACGCCATTGCCATCGCCATCACAGCCGTAGTATCCATCATTACCCTGGCCCTGCTCTATGCGGGGCTGCCGGTTTTCGGTCCGATCAACGACCTGACCAACGCACTCAACGGACTGTTAAGCGCCCTGCTGGTCTGGCAGTTTCAGGCCTTGTTACGCCAGCACGCTCCGCGCACAGCCATGCTTTATCTGCTGGTGGCTTGGGCTGGCGCCGCAGCTATCATTGGCAACTCCGTACTGGTGGCCTTCGGGCAGATGGGCTGGATGACCGGCGGCATGTATACAGCGATTGGATTTGGTCTTCAGGGCATCTGGCTGCTGGCTGTCAATCGTTTGCTCCAGCAACAGCCTTTCCTGACCTCTGGGATTGTGCGTCTGGGCACCATCGCTGCCATCGCCATGTTGTTCGGCCTGCTGGCCGGCCCAATGCTGGTCAGCGGGGTGAATTTCAGCCAGGGACCGCTGGTTTGGATCTCTTATACTGGCGCAGGGACGGGGTGGCTGCTCTATCCGGTCTGGTGCTGGCTAGTTGGGCAGCGGTTAAGCGATTCATCTGTTGAGCACCACGCGCTTGCACAATGAGTTCAGGAGTTGCCCACTTGATGCTTTGGTGCGCCGGGAATAGGGGGCGGGAGCGTCGCCCCTATTCCCGGCGATTTCCCATTCAAACTGCGTAAGTCCTAAAGTTTCAAAGTCATAACACAGGAGTTCAAAATGAAAAACATCTTCACTTCACTCAACGGCGCCATCACACTTTCGGTGATTTCCTTGATGGTCTTTCTGGGCCGCACGTTCCTCGATTTCTATTTCGTCTATGAAGAGATGGCTCTCAGCGTTAGCATGGTTGGCTTGACTATTTTGGCCAACCTGGCCTTGTTCGGCGGTTGGATTTGGGCGCTGCTTTCGGCAGTGCAGGGCAGCCGCCGCGGCCTGGGTGCTGCCTTCGGTTTCAACCTCTTTTTCCTGCTCATCATTGCCGTGGGCACCCTGGTATCTTACTGCCCCTCGCCCTGCCGCACCGGCTGGCCGGTGGGTGAGATCTTGATCTGGGCCAGCCTGGTGGCGGGCCTGCTGGCTGCCGGCACAATGGGAATCCAACTCTTTGGGAGCGCGGCTCGAAAATCCGTCAGTGCCTCCAAAGCCAAAGCATAGAGTAAAACAAGGTGAATTGTGATGTCTGATAACCGCATCTTCCTGGCAACGACGGGCAAATCGTTAGCTCGCGCAGAATACCTGGCTGGTACCTGGCAGATCGAGACCTTACTCTCAGGTACGCGTATCACCTGTCTGGCTGCTGACCCCTTGAAACCCCCGCAGTTGTACGCCGGGACTCAGGGGGATGGGCTTCTGGTTTCGGAGGATTCCGGAAAAACCTGGCGCTCTGCAGGCCTGGCGGGGGCCCCAGTACGGTCCCTGGCAATAAGTCGCCATTTCCCTGGGACCATCTTTGCCGGGTGCAAGCCGGTATCCCTGTATGTCTCCCAGGATAGTGGGGGATCCTGGGAGGAACTCACCGGATTGCGGCGTGCCCGGCGCTGGTGGTGGTTCTCTCCAGCCGAACCGCCCGAATGGGACCCATTTGTGATGGCCCTGACGAATTCACCCACGGATCCTAACGTGCTCATGGCAGGAATCGAGTTGGGCGGTGTGCTGCGTTCCGAAAATGGCGGCCGGACCTGGTCCAAGCACCGTCGGGGGGCGCTGTTGGACTGCCACTCACTGACCTTCCATCACAGCGATGGCAAGTGGGTCTACCAGGGCGGTGCGGGACTGAGGAGCGGCGCTGCCTACAGTCGGGATGGAGGCTACACATGGGAGCAACCCAGAGAAGGGTTGGCGAGCAAATATGGGTTTACTGTCGCCGCTGATCCTGCCCGACCGGAGGTGTGGTATCTCTCGGCATCGGCGCAGCCTAACCTGCTGCGCGGGGAATTCACCCCACCGGCTCACAATGACGGCCAGGCCCGGGCGCATATCTACCGCTCGGTGGGCGGCGCAGCCTGGGAGCAGCTCTCCGGCGGCTTGCCTGAACCTTTGGATTATATGGCCTATGCCTTGATCCCTGATCTACAAAAAACCGGACACCTGTACGCCGGCCTGGCTAACGGCGATGTCTGGCACACTCAGGATTATGGCGACTCGTGGGAACAGCTGCCCTTCAATCTGGGCGGCATCCACCATACCATGATCATGATTTAACAGCTCATGCTCCACTGTTCACTAAGTGAAGTAACAGGAGCGTCCGTTCTGGCTTACCAAGCTGGATCACGACTAAGCCTTCGACTTCAATAACTTTTACTCAGAATGATCCTGTTTCGAAGTCGAAGGGGCATTCGGGTTTGTCACATCAACAATTTATAGGAGAAAAAAATGAGTTTAAATAAACAAGTGTTGATCTTCGGCGCAACGGGAAATATCGGCGGCGCTGCTGCAAGAGAACTTCTGAAACGCGGCTGGCAGGTACGGGCCGTGACGCGCAACCCTGAAAGCGAGAAAGCTTTCACCCTGGCCGAACTTGGCGCAGAAGTCGTTCAGGGTGATATGGACGATCGAGATTCTCTTGAGAAGGTTTTCGATTGCATGGCGCGGTTGTTAAGCGTGCAAAATTGGACATCAAGCGGCGTAGAAGGCGAGATTCGGCAAGGCAAATTGGTTGCTGATGTCGCTCAGTCGGCCGGTGTAACGCACCTGGTCTATGGCTCTGCCGGGACAGGGGATCCGCACACGGGCATCCCCCACTTCAATAACAAACTCGTAGTTGAAGCCTACATGCGCAAACTGGGCCTTCCGTTTAGCGTTGTGCGCCCGGCTCCATTCATGGAGTTGCTTTCAGAGAAGGAATTTTGCCCAGCACTTGGACCCTGGGGGGTAAAACCGAAGTTGCTTGGCTGGGATACACCCACGCCCTGGGTGGCTGTGCGAGATATCGCCATCGCCATCGCCAATATCTTTGAAAACCCTGATCGTTGGATCGGGCGCGAAGTAGAGCTGTTCGGTGATGTGAAGACTCTGGCCGAGTGTCGGGCCATTTTTACCGCCATCGACGGCAAGAAACCCTTGCGATTGCCCCTACCGCTGGGGTTGTTCAACAAAATGGCTGGAGATGAGTTCGTCATGATGTGGCGTTGGATGGTGGATTGGATGGCAGAAATTGGCCTTGAAGGCCTCATGGAGACCGTGGATAATTCTCGGGAAGTGTGTCCTGAACTTTTAGACATGGAAAGTTGGTTGAAGATCAAGCGCAATGGAGGCTTTGCTTAAAAGCCCACTTGCTCGCAGGCGTCGCCTCAGGCGTTGCTGGCCTGGCGAGCAAATATGAGTTTACTGTCGACGCTGATCCTGCCCACCCGGAGGTATGGTACCTCTCTGCATCTGCACAGCCAAACCTGCTGCGCGGCGAATTCAGTCCCCCAGCTCACAACGAATGGCAGGCAAAATCCCACATCTACCGTTCTGTTGGGGGCGCAACCTGGGAACAGCTCTCTGGCGGATTACCTGAACCCCTGGACTATATGGCTTTCGCACTGGTCACTGACCTCACAACGCCTGGACATCTTTATGCCGGGTTGAGTAATGGCGATGTCTGGCATACACTGGATTACGGAGACACTTGGATACGATTGCCTTTCAATATGGGCGCTATCCGGCAATTGATTATCATGGATATGCGAGACTGGTCAAAGTAATAGTCGAATAAAGGAATTCCGTAAATGCAACGATTTACACCCGCACTTCGAGGTGCACTCTTCACAATCTCGACCCTCTTTGGGGGTTTGGCACATGGACTTTTGGCTGGTAGCCTGACTTTTGAGATCATCCCTGGCAGCAGTGTTGACAATGTCCAGCTCGGCCATGCTGCAATTGCAGCTGTTCCTGCGCTGATTGGATTTTTAGCTGGCGGCGCAGTTTGGGGTGTCATGATGGGGCGAATTGCGGGGGAGCATAATTCACGACGCATGATGTGGGCTGGTATGTTGGGTTTCGGGCCCATTTCAATTATTCTTGCAGTTGGTTTGGGCATAGCTGAACAATCCATCGTTGCCAAATTTGCTTCCGTAGGACAGCCAATTCATCGAGTCTTTACACTGCTTTTTGTGCCGTCTGCATTCCTGATTGCAGGTATCAGCTCTTGGGCCATCGGAAAGGGCTTAAGACAATCTCATCTGGCCTGGCGGTTATCCTGGCAGGTGGGATTGACCGCTGGAATCACGTTTTTGGTGATCAATCTAATTATGGAAGCCGCTGGTTGGGTGGTCGGCGCGCCAGGGGCTGCCGAACGCGCAACCATGTTGACTGTGCTGGCGGTTGGAAATGTTGGCGCTGCACTCATAGGAGGGGGTTACCTGGGATGGATACTTTCAAAATGGGGCGGTTTGTCCAATTCAAATCTAAATATCCACTAATCTGCGCTCTCTAGACGAGCGGTATAATTTTATGGGATGAATCAGACAACAAAAGTAAGAATTTTTCAAAAATCCACCGATCAAGCTCTTGCTAGCTCGCATTTGCATGGAAAATGGCTGATGATTGCTCGTATTGGATGGATCACCCTGGCTGTAGGCGCGCTTTTTATCTTTATCACTTCCATACCTGGATATGCGTCAAGAATCACCTCGGGCGCTCCAGCACATGGCACCGTCGCAGACCCCTCCCAGGGTTTCATCGCCCTGCAGATTTTCAACAGTCTGATATCGCTGATATCAGGAGGGCTTTCGCTGGCATTGTCATGGGTGCTCTTCCGGCGCAAGTTCGAGAATCCAGCGGTGGCGGCGGTCTCCATATATCTGCTGTTGTACGGCGTGGTGATGACCGGCCCTCTGGAACACTGGGGGTTCTATTGGTTGGGGAGTAGCGACTTTGCTGTGGACGTACAAGCCATTTTGATGGCAACCCCCACCGTGGCACTGTTGGTCTTGTTCCCCAATGGAAGGTTCGTGCCAGACTGGACGCGCTGGCTGCTGATCGCCTCGATCCCCTGGAACCTGCTGACACTCTTCTTTCCCATCTCTACAGAGAACATGACTGGCCTGGTGATCCTGGGATCACTTTGGGTCACGCTCTTAGGGTTAGGGCTGTACGCCCAGATCTACCGTTATCGAAGGGTCTCAACGCAGGATGAACGCCAGCAGACCAAATGGGTTTTGTTCGGCTTCGCGCTTTGGCTGGGCTATATCCTGATTTCGACGTATCCCTATTTCTATCTCACAAGCATGCCACCCGGCACACCGCGTCCCTGGTGGGCTTCGCTTTCTGAAGTGGGTTGGTGGGCTTCCCTAAATATCATCCCAGTGACTTTGGCGATCGCCATCACCCGCGCCCGCCTGTGGAATATCGATATCGTCATCAACCGCACCCTGGTGTATGGCGCCCTGACGCTGGCCACGATGCTCTTGTATATCCTGATGGTTGGCGCCCTGGGCAATTTGCTCCACCTGGGTAACAACTCATTTATTGCCTTCCTCACCACCGGCCTGGTGGCAATCCTCTTTCAACCCATCCGAGACCGCCTGCAGCGTGGTGTCAACCGCCTGATGTACGGGGAACGCGATGACCCCGTGGCAGTGCTCTCCAAGTTGGGAGCGCAGATTGAAAATACGGGCACACCCCAGGCCATCCTGGCAGGCATCGTTGAGACTGTCGCGCAAACCCTCAAACTGCCCTATGTGGCCATCGAACTAGGCGCTGAAGAGCAGATCGTTGCCAGCTACGGGGTGCCCATCAATCAAGGTGTACGCATACCTTTGATTTACCAGGGAGAATCAGTCGGCCACTTTGTGGTTGCCCGGCGCGCCCGGGAGGAATCATTCAGCCTCAAAGAAATGCAACTTCTCGAAAACATCGCTCGTCAGGCTGGCGCAGCAGCGTACAATGCACGCCTAACTACAGATTTGCAAAATGCTCGACAACGCCTGGTCACCACCCGTGAGGAAGAGCGTCGCCGCATCCGTCGTGACCTACACGATGGCCTTGGCCCTCAACTTGCCAGCCAGACTTTAACCTTGACCGCTGCCCAGCGGATGCTCGCAGATGATCCTAAGACCGCTGAAGACTTGCTGTCGGAAGCGATAAGTCATGCCCAACACGCAGTCGAAGATGTGCGGCGAGTGGTCTATGACCTGCGCCCTCCAGCGCTTGACGACTTTGGATTGGTTGGGGCACTCAAAGCCCACATTCAACGATACGAAACTGGCAAAGTTCAACTAAGTTTAATCGCGCCCGATACAATGCCACCCTTACCTGCTGCGGTGGAAGTTGCTAGCTATTTGATATGTCAGGAAGCAATCAACAACGTGTTAAAGCATTCCGGTGCATCAAATTGCAAGCTTACTCTTCACCTGAATGATGTTCTAGAGATAGAAATTCAGGATGATGGACAAGGTATTCCATCGGAGCACAGCACAGGTGTGGGACTCCATTCTATGCGCCAGCGTGCCGAAGAATTGGGCGGCACTTTCAATATCGAGTTTTCACCAGAATGTGGAACTCAAGTTATTGTACGGCTGCCGCTAAAACTACCCAGGAGCATATATGGGGAAAATCCGCGTTCTGATCGCTGATGACCATCCGGTATATCGTTTCGGATTGCGTTCACTGCTAACCTCGCTTCCTGATATGGAAGTAGTTGGAGAAGCGGAAACCGGTCAAGATGCTGTTCAGCAAGCCGCTCAATTGTGCCCAGACATCATTTTGATGGACATCAATATGCCAGGTATCAATGGCATCGAGGCCACTCGCATAATATTGGAGAACCGGCCTGAAACTGCCATATTGATCATTACAATGTTCGATGACGAAACAATTTTCCACGCCATGCAAGCTGGTGCATTGGGATACATTCTCAAGGGCGCTGATCCCGAAGAGACAGAACGTGCAATCCGCGCTGTGGCCAGCGGCGAGGCAATTTTCAGCCCACAAGTTGCTGAGCGCTTGATCAACTATTTTAGGCAGCACAAACCAAATTCTAAACCTAATTACTTTCCTGAACTCACTGAGAGAGAGCTGGAAATTCTGGATCTCGTTGTTCATGGTTTAACCAATTCCGCCATTGCAGAGAGATTGGTACTCTCGCCAAAAACGGTTCGCAACCATGTTTCGAAAATTTTTGGCAAACTTCAGGTCAGCAATCGCACGCAAGCCATCCTACGAGCACGAGATGCTGGGATAGGAAAATAAGGGGAAATCTAAGTTCGATCTAATGAATCCCTGATACAATTTCGCTGATGTCTAATTTATCAGTGAAAAACTCTCTTGCTAAAAAATTGAATCCCGCTGTCCGTAAGGGTTGGCTTTACTTAATAGCTGGAATAATTTGGTCAGGGGTTGGCATATGGCTGAGTTATCTTGCCTACGGATGGCTGAAATCTACCGATTGGATTACTGGGTTGGGCATGGCGACAATCGGAGTGTTGCTGGCGATAGCCATTAACGCTTTTGGATTTTCTAGATTTGCCAATCGAAATATCCAACGCATCAACCAATATGCAAACGATCGGGTTTGCATGTTCGCTTTTCAAAGTTGGACAAGTTACCCTTTAGTGGTATTCATGATCTCTTTGGGTATTTTTCTGCGCAAGTATTCCCCCATCCCCAAACCATATCTGGCCGCTATGTACTTGGGGATTGGTGGTAGTTTATTCTTGGCAAGTTTTCTTTATTATCGCACTTTGCTCGAAAGATCAAACAAATCCAAGTAAAATCCAGGTAAGTCGCATTATTCAGGAGATGATCCATGGAAAAATATTTCTTTGTCTTCGGTGCTTTTTTGGCAGGTTTAGCTGTTGCGGCAGGAGCTTTCGGCGCGCATGGGCTGGAAGATATTGTCACACCCGATCGGATCGCCATTTGGGAGAAAGCAGTCCGTTATCAGATGTATCACGCACTAACATTGATCATGATCTCTTGGGCAACGACCCATTGGTGGAGCAGGAGTAACACGCTCCGAGCGGCGAGTTGGTTCTTCGTCTTGGGCATTATCTTGTTCTCTGGCAGTTTGTATTACCTGGTTGCCAATGGGGAATTGGCTTACAACGGCATCAGCCTGGGAATTCTGACCCCTATTGGTGGTGTCTTTTTCGTTTTTGGTTGGTTCGCCTTGATGATTGCCGCCTGGCGAGCGTAACGAGGAATACAAATTTATTGGTATATCAGGAGAAAAATAATGGAAATCACTAAAGATACAAAAGTGTCTGAAATCCTGCAAGAGTATGGTGATATTGCTGACGTCATGGAGGTGCTCGGCATCAAACGAGTAGCCCGCTACTCATTCCGCAGATTCCTTACAAAAGCCATCAGTGTCGAGCGAGCTGCCCAAATTCACAGGGTCCCACTCGATGAATTTCTGTATAAGCTTCAGAAGGCCATCGAACTTCAAGAACAAAAATCCTAAATGGACTGCGGCAAGGCTGATTATTCGGATTTACGCAGATTATTAACTCATGTTACGCAACCTAAAGAGAACCTCCCTGGGAATAGGGGGTGGGGGCTTCGCCCCCGACCCCCTATTCCCAGGGAAACCTCGCTACGTGTGCGTAACATGAGTTATTAATTTATCCGTGATAATTCGATATATCCGCGTCATCCATGTTCTGTAAAACAAAGGTGCGTACGGTCGATAATTCCGTACGCACCTTTTCGTTTACTTGGGGAAATTTGTACTTTAGTCACTCAATGGCTTCAAAGCGCGCCTGGAAAAAGCGCAGATATTCTGGTTCGTAAACCATCTTCAAGCCCTTGGTTTGTTTGCGGTTGTCATAAACAGCTTTGAGACTCTCAGCGACCACATCCATATGTGCCTGGGTGTAGACACGCCTCGGGATTGTCAGGCGAGTCAACTCCAGGGCCGGGAAACGATGATGCCCTGTTTTGGGGTCACGTCCCGCGCTGACGACGCCGCGTTCCATCGAGCGCACACCTGAGTCCAAATAAAGTTGCGCGGCCAACGTTTGGGCAGGGAATTGATCCTGGGGGATATGATCGTAAAATCGCTTAGCATCCACGAAGATGGCATGTCCACCGATGGGCTCCATGATGGGGATGGTCCAATCCAAGAGTAATTTGCCCAGGTATCGAACTTGACGGACGCGCGAGGCGACATGATCATCCTGCACGCCCTCTGCAATACCGATGGCCAGCGCTTCCATATCGCGTCCGGCCATGCCGCCATAGGTGTGCAGCCCTTCGTAGACCACCACCATATTGCGGGCTTTCTCGGCAACCTCTGCCTGATTGACTGCCAGCCAGCCGCCAATATTAACCAGATTGTCTTTCTTGGCGCTCATCCAGGCTGCGTCTGTGTAACTGCAGAACTCCAGCAAGATTTCGGCAATAGATTTATCGGCGTAGCCTTCCTCGCGTTCTTGGATGAAGAAGGCATTCTCATACATGCGTGTGGCATCGAGATAAACGCGGATGCCATGTTTGTCGCAAAATTCTTTCAAAGCTTTGACATTGGCCATGCTGACCGGTTGCCCACCGGCCATGTTAACCGTGCCCGCCAGGCTGACATAAGGAATTTTGTCGGCGCCGACTTTATCTACCAGAGCCTGCATTTTGTCGAGATCCACGTTGCCCTTGAAGGGGTGTTGATCTGTGGGGTCATGGGCCACGTCGATGATCACATCCACAAAGGTACCCCCAGCCAACTCCTGGTGCAGGCGGGTGGTGGTGAAATACATATTGCCAGGAATGTAATCACCCTCATTGATCACGGCCTGACTAATCAGGTGCTCCGCCCCGCGTCCCTGATGGGTGGGCACCACATACTTATAGCCATAATACTTTTGGATTGCATTTTCCAGGTTGTAATAGTTGCGACTGCCCGCGTAAGCCTCGTCGCCCATCATCATGCCAGACCATTGACGGTCGCTCATGGCACTAGTGCCGCTGTCTGTCAGCAGATCGATATACACATCTTCAGAGCGCATTAGGAAAGTATTGTAGCCAGCTTCCTTGCAAGCCTTTGTGCGTTCTTCCGCTGTGACCATGCGGATAGGCTCTACCATTTTAATCTTCCACGGTTCGGCCCAAGAACGGCGGCCAAATTGCTGACCCATGGTTTGAAATTTGTGATTGGACATGCTGCCTCCTAGAGTTGAGTTGATCCTTTTATTTCAAGGGGATGATTGTCGAATTTTTTACTTCTCTTAAAACAAGGCTGGTATGGATTTGTGCGACTCCCGGAATTGGAGTCAAACGATTGACCAGGAAATCTTCTAAGTCTTCTGAATTGCGTGCTAACACTTTGAGAAGATAATCATGATCTCCGGTGACAAAATGACATTCAAGCACTTCAGGTATTTCGTGAACAGCTTTGTGAAAGCCTTCCACTTGTTCAGTATCATGCAGTTGCAGCCGGACGCGCACAAAGCAAAGCATATCGTACCCGGCCTGTTTTTTGTTCACTAATGTCACGTAGCGGTCAGCGAGGCCACTTTCTTCAAGCCGACGCACGCGCGCGTGTGTGGCAGGCGGCGACAGGTTTACGCGCCGAGCCAATTCGGTGTTGCTGATGCGGGCATCGGCTTGTAATTCGGCCAGAATCAATTTGTCGAGATCGTCAAGAATGCTGTTCGTCATAATATTGTTTAATAAAATATCTTAATTGTGCAAAAAAGTCAATGATTATTAAGTGTATAGTAGTAATTATCGAATTAACATACCTAAATATTGAGAATATCTTTAGAATATTCCATTTGGACTGCTTGAGAAGATCATTCGACGAATATGTAAAACTGAGGAGTCGCTTTGAAATATGGCGAGAGGATGTTGTATACTAATTTTAGATTCATGACTCCCTGCCCCAACCAATTGGAGAAAATATGAGCTCAAGACAATCCCCTGAAATCAGTGCCCATTTTACAGAATCTCTTACTCAAAATGACCCATTACTAGCAGATATTTTAGATCGAGAAGGAAAACGCCAGGCAGATCAAATTGAATTGATCGCCTCAGAGAACATCGTCAGCCGGGCAGTATTAGAAGCGCTCGGAGATACGATCACCAACAAGACTGTCGAAGGCTATCCCGGGGCGCGCTATCATGGAGGGGCGAAGATCCTTGACGAAGCGGAACGCGCCGCCATCGAGCGGGCGACAGATTTGTTTGGGTGTAAATACGCAAATGTGCAAGCCCATTCTGGATCACAGGCAAATCAGGCTGTCTTCGTGGCCTTACTCAAACCGGGTGATACGGTGATGAGTATGGCCCTAACGGCCGGCGGACATTTAAGTCATGGCGCGCCGCCGAATATGTCTGGCAAGTGGTTCAATGCCGTGCAGTATGGGGTTGATCCGCAATCTGGATTACTTGATTACGATGAACTTGAACGCTTGGCAATAGAACATAAACCCAAATTGATCATCGCAGGAGGGTCGGCGTATCCTCGCGTGATTGATTTCCCATTTATCCGTTCGGTGGCTGATCGTGTGGGGGCTACTTTCCTGGTAGATATGGCTCATTTCGCTGGATTGGTGGCGGGCGGCGTGCATCCCAACCCCATACCCCACGCCCATATCGTTAGCTGCACAACCACCAAAACGCTGCGCGGGCCGCGCGGTGGATTATTACTCACCGATGACCCCCAACTGGCAAAGAAAATAGATTCATCCATCTTCCCTGGGATGCAGGGAAGCCTGCACCCCAATACGATTGCTGCTAAAGCAGTCTGCCTGGGCGAAGCGCTGCGGCCTTCTTTCAAGGATTATGCGGGGCAAGTTGTGGAAAATGCCCGCGCATTGGCTGATTCTTTGGAACAGCGCGGGTTTGGAATCTGCACCGGTGGTACAGACACGCATATTGTCTTGGTAGATCTGAAGCCCAAAGGATTATTAGGCACCCAATCAGTGAATTTTTTAGAGGATACCAATATCACCTGTAATAAGAATCCGATCCCCTTTGACCCCCCAAATCCTAAGCAGTGGACGGGTCTGCGCCTGGGTACAGCCGCGGGCACCACGCGCGGGATGGATGCAGAAACGTTTACGGTGATCGGTAATTTGATTGCAGATGTTTTAGATGCTTTAGTGGGGAAAGATGAGCCTGATGCGGATGTTGTTGAGCGCGTTAGAGCGCGGGTGGCTAAGATTTGCCAAAATCATCCAACTTATCAATGATTTGTTGAACCACGAAGAGCGCGAAGAACGCAGAGAATTCATTGAATAAACTTTGCGATCTTGGCGTCCTGGGCATATGAGAAGCTAAACTTTTGTCAAAAGTTTAGCTTCTTCTTCAAATCATCCCATTCATCTGAGACTCTACTGCAAAAAGCCACCAAGTGAGTTTCCCGACGGGATATATGAGGGTGGTAGTTTTTTCAGTGGCGTCATCTGTGATTATTCTTTGAAACCTTCTTCTGAAAGATACCCTTGCCACACTTTGACGACCGGTCCGTTCATGCTGATTTCGAAATCTTCGTTGATGGCAATCTCCAGTTTACCCCCTGCATACGAACTGTGATTCCTTCATCGAAATCCCAGCCGTGCAACCTCTCCAGGAAAGAGTCGATTTTGAATGTGAAGAAGCTAAACTTCTGGCAGAAGTTTAGCTTCTGGCGTCGGTTGGCGCTCTATGACCCATTTTGGGTTGTAGAATATCCCCACGAGGGGATCACTGTGGAGCGGGTGAAAACAAAGTTGCATAAAAAATCTCACAGATGAATCGTATTCCAACGTAAGATCGGAGAATATTAGGCCGAGACCAGCCTTAGCAAGTTAGAAAAATGATATAAATCACCAACCTTGTGCTGTCATAATAGGATGAACATAGATTGATCATTACACTATCTAATTCATCCTATTTATCTGTGGTTAGATCATCAAAAACTTCTTCTGAGATATTCCCTTGCCAAACTTTGGCAACTGGACCCGCCATATTAATATCGAAATTCTCGCCGATGGAAATCTCTAATTCTCCTCCTGGCATATGAACCGTAATATCCCCATCGCATAATCCCAGCCGATGTGCAACTGCCGCCGCCGCGCAACTGCTGCTCCCTGATGCCAGGGTGTATCCGGCGCCGCGCTCCCAAATCTCGATTTGAATATTATCTCGATCTATTACCTTCAAAAACTGCACGTTGGTGCGATTAGGAAAACGCGCTTCTTTTTCGATTAAGGGCCCCCATTTCTTTGCATCTTCGACTGAGATTTCATCACACAAAACGACGCAGTGTGGGTTACCCATGCTCACCACACAATAAGTGAGTTCTTGCCCATCTATGAGCATCATCTCATTGATGGACTCGCGGTGTGCGCCCTCAGTTGGAATTTGACGGCTGTCGAAGTCCGCTTTTCCCATCTCAATTGTCACGCTCTCGCCGCCCTGATGAACCAGTGCTCTGACCTCTCCCCCCGGTGTCATGATTTGGAATGCTTCTAGGCCAACCCGTTCCGCATCCCAAAGATAGCGGGCGAAGATGCGCAGACCATTGCCGCTCTTTTCAGCTTCGCTGCCATCGGGGTTGAAAAAGCGCACAGTGAAAAAATCATCTTTAGGTTTTGAGCAGTCAAGGGCGATGCCATCAGAGCCAAACCCATACTGGCGGTCGCAAATCTGTTGGATCTGGGCTGGGGTGAACGGTGTTTCCAAATCGTCTTCTCTGACCACGATATAGTCGTTTCCCAAGCCATGGAATTTGTGGAACAATACCGATGAGAAGTTTGTGCTGGAATTGGGTAGGGGTTTGTCATGACGAATTAGATCATCAGGACTTTCTCGATTTCGAATTACTGTAGCCTGACCATCTTCGAGCCAGAGCACCGCGGGGCGCGTGGCCCCATTGTAATTGCTGGCCATGCTGAGTTGGTATGCCCCACTTACTGGAATGGCAATCAGTTCACCAGGGTCGATTTCGGGGAAGGGTAGGGCCTCGATGAGCACGTCGCCGCTTTCACAGAAGGGGCCTGCTAACCAAGCAGAGTCAGCATTTGGGCGCAAGGGTTCGACAATTGGCAAAGCTGAGTAGCGTGCCTGGTAGAGAGCGAAACGCGGGTTGTCTGCCAGGCCGCCATCGAGCAGAATCCATCTCCTTTCGGGGGTGTGCTTGATTGTTCCTGTGCGGTAAATGGCGACCCCGGCCTGGGCTACCAAACTGCGCCCCGGCTCCAGTTGCAGGCGCGGGAGCGGGATCCCTCTCTGGGTGCAGCCATCCACTACAATTCCAGCCGAAAAGTGAACGAAATCTTCGATAGATGCGTGTGGGAGATCATCCTCATGATAAGGGACGCCCCATCCACCCCCCAAACAAAGAGTCCAATCCGCCCCCATTTGCAGTTCTTCTGCAAGATCCAGCGTTCGTCGAATGGCGTGCTCAATGGGGTCGGGGATATGGAACTGTGAACCGAGATGGAAATGGAGCCCGTTGAAGGGCAGTTTGTTAGCACGGCATATGTGAGCTGCTTGTACAATTTCCTGGCCGCTCATGCCGAACTTGCTGTCGTGCTGCCCGGTTTGAATATGAGCGTGTGTTTCTACAGCTGCTCCTGGTCGGAAGCGCAGCCATATATCTGGTATGTTGGTGGGATTGCTCTGCGCGAGTGTTTTGAGGCGCTCCAGTTCGGTGAGATTATCGACCACAATCGTTCCAGCTTGAGAGATCCCGGTGGAGAGAACTTGTGGCGATTTGTTGACTCCATGGATGAGCGTTCGCTCTTTCGGAACAGCCGCGGCTGCGGCAATGCGCAGTTCGCCGAGACCAGTACAGTCCACCCAAAGATTGTGGCGCTGCGTCCATTGGGCGATTGCCAGGCTCAAAAAGGCTTTGCCCGCGTAGGTGATGCCTGCATGGCCTGGGTAAAACTGGGTCAGGGCTAGTTGATAAGATTGCACCGCTGCATTCAATGTGGCGGCATCGTAGACATAGAGCGGGGTGCCGTACTGATCTGCTAATTCTGTGAGGTCACAACCAGCAATGGTTAGTTGATTGCCACTTCGCGTTGTTTTGTTTCGAGTTGTGTGGGGGAAGAGCTGAATTCTTGGTGAGGTTTTCATATTTGTGCCTGCTTTGTTTTCTGGCTCTTTGATATTATATGTGGTCAAACTTTTTTGTACACGGATGACTCCACTGAAAAAACTACCAGACGATGGCTCCCGCCGGAATATATGGGGGTAGTTGCTCCGCAACCACTCCCATATATTCCGGCGGGAAACTCGCTTGGTGGCTTTTTGCAGTAGAGTCACGGATCAACACGGATTCGACCGATAGAAGCATAAAAAATCCGTGGAAATCCGTGCGATCCGTGTCCCACGCCCCACAATATCTCAATGAGCCTGTTTTCTTTTGTTTCAAGCGGATTTTAGCACAGTGATTAAATGAAAACTGGAGAGCAGACGCGCTGCTCCCCAGTTGTTCACTAGTAAAAGTGTTTTCGAGAATCTTAGTGGTGCAAGATCTGGCTCAAGAAGAGTTTGGTGCGATCTTCCTTGGGATTGTTATAGAAGTCTTCGGGGTTATTTTCCTCGACGATTTTACCTGCATCCATAAAGATGATACGGTTGGCTACTTCGCGGGCAAACCCCATCTCGTGTGTCACGGCTAAGATGGTATATCCACTACGAGCCAGGTCGCGCATTACGTCCAATACTTCACTGATCATTTCTGGATCGAGGGCAGATGTAGGCTCATCAAACAGCAGAATCTTGGGCTGCATCGCCAGCGTGCGCGCGATGGCAACGCGCTGTTGTTGACCGCCTGATAACTGCCCAGGGAATTTGCTTGCTTGCTCTGGAATGCCGACCCGCGTCAGCCATTTCATGGCAATCTCTTCGGCGCGATCACGCGTCCAATTACGCACGTTGATCGGCGCCAAGGCTATATTGTCCAAGACGGTCAGGTGTGGGAAGAGATTAAATTGCTGAAACACCATCCCAACCTCACGGCGAACTTCCTGGATGTTACGAATGTCGTGGGAAAGTTCGGTGCCATCGATGATGATACGGCCTTCCTGGTGTTCTTCCAAGCGGTTGAGGCAACGGATAAAAGTGGATTTGCCTGATCCCGAGGGTCCGATGATCACGATCACCTCGCCAGGTTTTACTCTAAGATCTACACCGCGCAGCGCCTCGAACTCACCAAACCATTTATGGACATTCTCGACGATGATAATCTCGTCTACAAAGCTTTGTGCTGGGCCTTCGAATTCCATGATTGTCGTTCTCCTTTTAATCTTCAGTCGATAGATGTATCTGACCGTTGACTATTATTCACTGATGACTTAATTCTATCGTTCACCAACTCCCAATTGAGCTTCGAGTCTTCGGCTATAAGATGACATTAAGAAGCTGCCCAGGAAGTAAACTAATCCCATAAACACGTACAGTTCGACACGCAGCCCCAGCCACTGGGGGTTGGAGCTAATCACCCGGTTGATCCCCAAGAAATCGAAGAGACCGACGATAGATACCAATGAAGATGATTTGAACGCGCCGATGAACTGGCCGACGATCGCTGGAATGACGATACGCAGCGCCTGGGGCAAAATGATAAAGCGCATCTTTTGGAGGGTGTTGAAACCCAGCGCATCGGAAGCTTCGTATTGTCCATTAGGAATAGCTTGTAAGCCGCCGCGGATCGTCTCAGCCATGTAGGCGGAGGAGAAGAGCGTGTAGCCTACGATAACCGGCCAAGGTTTAGCGATGCTTGTGCCAGCTGAAAAGAAGAAGGGCGCCATATTGATTCCCATAAATAAGAGTGTAATCAGGGGCACACTTCGGATCAGCTCGATAAACATTGTACTGGCACCAGATACCATATTGCCTTTGAACATTCGATGGATCAGATAGGCTATGGCAAGGATCATAATTGGCCAGAACGAAAGTAACTGCTCTACAAGGTTACGAGATGTTGCGAGCAATTCTGGAGTGGAAGTAAATCCCCATATGGTCGCGCCGATGCCTGCAGGCCAGATAATCCAAGCGGGAATACCGAAAACATCACTTTGCCGCGCAAGTGCTAGCACCATGCCTAAAGGCAATGAAAGCACAATCACCGAACTGGCGATTATGAGGGTCAGGAGAAGCCCACCCCACTCATCTACATTGATCGGAGTGAAAGTTTCACTATTTCCAATTGCCCACCAAATTGTGTATAGCACAGGCCAGGTTGCAACTGTAGCGATCAGGCCTGTCCATCTGAAGGGGATCACTTTTTGCCACCACAGCAAGGCGTAAATGGCTAGCAAAACAGCCCCGCCGGTCAGCGCCCCTGTAAAGTTATAGGGAGCGTTGGCTACACCGGCCAGGAATATATACAGGATAACAGGTGAGAGCAACCATAGTCCGTTGATGACATTGCGAACAACGCGCAATTTATCTTTCAACACTGGGCGGCTGCTTATATAAGTAAGCAGCCACATACCCAAGATAAAAAACAGCGCTGTCCAAACACGCCACGAGTATTCTGGTCCGAGTACCCCGGTCGCCAGCAGTTTTCGAGCACCCACGATGACCCCCCAGGTAGCCCCATCTTCAGGCTGTAATTCAGGAGCAGTTGCTGCTGGGTCAAAAGTTGCGTTCAAGATACCCCATTGCAAGGCACCTATAAACGCAGAGGCAATCAGCAAACCGACTAATAATGTAAGCAAGATGTTGGAAACAGAACTTAGCAGGTTTTCTTTTAGCCAACGGCTAAAGTTGGTATGATGGCGACGTCCTTCTCCAATCATGACCATTACAATGCCAACCAGCCAGGCTGCCACAATAATTATCGTCATGACAGGATATGTTTCGTATTGCCCAACCGCGTAATTAGCAGTTATGATCGCTAAGGCAAGCACCAGGATTGCCTGATACCAGGAACCAGTGATATTGTCCTGTAAGAACAATTGCCAGTTAAAGCCTCTGCTAGATGATGTTTCTTGTTGAGTAGTGGATTCAATATGTGTTGTCATGGTTATCTCTCCACCAGTTTAATCTTCTCGTTATACCAATTCAACACGACCGAGAAGCCCAAGCTGATTAACATGTACACTAGCATGATCATAACGAACATTTGTAATACCCGCCCCGACTGATTCATGATGGTATATGAAGCGGCATACATATCTGGGAAGCCGATAGCGATGCCCAGGCTGGTGTCTTTTGCCAGACTGAGTGCAACGCCAATACCCGGTGGAATGATGACACGCAATGCTTGCGGCAGAACGATTAATTGCAACCTTTGCCCTTCATTCAATCCAAGTGCTCGCGCAGCTTCTGACTGACCCTTTGACACGGAAAGGATACCGGCACGCACAATTTCGGCCAATGTGCCGCCATAGAAGAGTACCAGGGCCAATAACAAGGCAGTAAATTCTGGCTTCATCCTGGAGCCACCGACCATGTTGAGGCCTTCACGTGTCGGGATACTCCAGACCACAGGATTTTCCTTGATAGGAATAATCAGATGACCGCTGGCGTTTTCTAATGTAGCGCGCTCGGCCGCCAGGATTGATTTTGTAGCAGCAAATACATCACATTTTTCATCTGCGTATCTCTCGGTGGCTTGGTCGGGTCGATCTGAGCGACGAACTCGGTAGGGAATTCCCATTTTACGTAACTGACTAGTAAAGTTAGTTTCCGAAGCTGAATCTTCCAATACACAAACTTGTAGAGCGAAATCTTTAATTTCATCTTCTGTTAGAGAATCCAGCTCGTCTAGATGATTTAACCCTGTGCGTTGGAGCATCATATTTTCAATATCGTTAACTTCGCGGATGCGGCTGCCTTTAGTGACCATCAAGCCTTGGGTTTCAGACACTGCTCCAGAGACAAACCAACCTAGCGCAGCGATGATAATAAAAGCGATGATACCCGTAGAAAAACGGTTGCTTGGCTGACCAGTGCGTTCTTCCCGTCGACTGAGTATTACTCCAAGAACCTGGAATTGGATGATCCCCAATACCAAAAAAGCCAGCCAAATAGCTGCCGAGGATGTAAACTGTATAGATGGGATATTCAAACCCCGTTGGGATAGGAAGAAAGGCAAGCCCAAAGGTTGTATGGCTTCGTCAAGATTTGGCGCAGTTAGAATAACGCCGAAATAAATGAAAAATATCTGGATCAGCAAAGGGGTATTGCGCATCAATTCCACATACCATAAGGCCAACTTGCTGATCAACCAGTTCTCTGATAAGCGGGCAATACCGGCAAATGTGCCGACAAAGACGGTGAGAATCACACCAAAAATACCAACTTTGAGCGTATTAAGAACCCCGACAGCAAAAGATCGCCAGTATGGGTCTGTATTGGTGTGATCTATCATGGTGTCTGAAATATCAAAACCAGACTCACTTTCCATAAAGTCATATGCGCAACGGTAGCTGAATGTGCCATCCCGGCAAATGAATTGCGATTCCCCCAGTTTTTGCGCATTTTCTGCGAAGTTGACGCCGATGGCTTTGACACCAAATACAACCACGACAATGAAGCCGATCTGCCCCAATACGCCTAAGACGCGCACATCGAACAGGTATCCCAAAACCGTTCGCCATAAGGGAGCGGTTTGAGGTTCTGCCGACGGAGAGGCGGGTGATTGCGTCATGCGGTTTCTCCTTTCATTGATGGGACAGGAAACACAGTGAAATTAAAGTGCCTGCCACATAATCGTGACAGGCACTTTGGATAGTTATGGTTTAGCGGAAAGGCGGGGCGTATAGAATGCCACCATTAGTCCAGAGATTGTTCAAACCACGGGGCACTTTGTAGACACTGTCTTCGCCCAAGTGGCGTGTGTAGATCTCTCCGTAGTTACCAACTTGAGTGACAATCTGGTAGCAGAAGTCATTGTTCAGACCCATGGCCTGACCCAGGTCGCCTTCGACACCGAGCAAGTTGAGGATCTTGGGGTCGTCGCTGCCCAGCATATCATCGGCATTGGCGGCGGTGACACCCAGATCTTCGGCCAAGATGGTGCAGTTGACGGTCCACTTGACGATGTCGAACCAGTTGTCGTCACCATGGCGTACCAATGGTCCCAGGGGTTCCTTGGACATGGTCGCTTCCAGAATAATGTGATCTTCGGGAACGGCCAGCAGAGCGCTATTGGCGATCAAGCCCGACTTGTCGGTGGTCCAGCCGTCACAGCGGCCATCATCATAGGCCTGGCGCACGTCATTGGTCTCTGCGAACACAACTGCTTCATATTCGATGTCGAGGCCACGGAACACATCAGCCAAGTTCTTCTCGGTGGTGGTGCCGGCGTTCACACAAACGGTGCCGCCATCCATATCCTCTAGGGTCTCGAAACCGGATGCCTTGCGCACCAACATGCCCTGACCATCGTAGTAGGTGGTGGGGGCAAAGTTGAAGCCCAGAGATGTGTCACGGCTGATGGTCCAGGTGGTGTTGCGGATCAAGACATCGATCTCACCACTTTGCAGGATGGGGAAGCGCTCACTGGCATTGCTGGAGCGGAACCCAACGGCTTCGGCATCGCCCAACACAGCGGCAGCAACTGCGCGACAGTAGTCAGCATCGAAACCAGCCATATTGCCATCAGCATCGACATAGCTGAAGGCCAACAGGGCGCCACTGACGCCACAATTAAGGATACCGGCGTCTTGCACTGCGCCGAGGGTATCACCGAGGTCGGCTTCCTGGGCCGTTGTGGGAAGAACAATGCCCAAGATCAAAATGGCCAGAAGCGCTACAATCAATAGTATTCTTTGTTTCATTTCTTACTTCTCCTTTGGATATTTAGTAGACGTGTAAATAGACTTAGATTGTGGGGATTTGTGGTGGTATATTTTTTGTTTCTGCACCTCCTCATATCTCACAGAGAACTTATTCTGTTTATTTTTCTTGGAAATTGTGCGTTTTAGGCAAAACGCGGTTACTAACCATCCGTCCATTATACGGAAAAATACCAGAAAACTCAAGAAAAAACAGTTGAATTAAGTACAAACTGTTACGATTTTTTTGAATTCTTTATGAATTTGTTGGTAAAATCACAAATGGAAGGCATTATGTCTACGAAATTCAGGTTTTAATGTTTCTGAACAAACACCTATCCACAGTATAGCATAAAAAATTAAATCACACGAAATTTGCGAGGAATCCATGAAAATTCTATTACTTGGCGTAGGTCTGCAAGGGAAAGCTGCATTGCACGATTTAGCAAGTAGCCCTTCTGTTTCACATGTCACAGCTGCAGATATCAATTACGATGATTTGAACACCATTGTAAGTAAATTAGATACAGACAAAGTAAATCCAGTACGTCTGGATGTCCGCGATCGAAATCAAGTTTCAGAGTTGATGGATGCTGTAGACGCGGTCATTATTCTCTTACCTAAGGATTATCGATTGGATATGGCTCGTTTGGCCGTAGAAAAGGGGGTTCATTTTGTTGAAACCTCATACGCCATGCCGGAATATAAGGACTTGGGGAGGCAGGCTGCTGACAAAGGAATCACACTGCTCCCAGAGCTTGGCCTTGATCCTGGAATTGACCTGGTTTTGGCGGGGCGCGCCATCAATGAGTTGGACGAAGTTCAAGAACTGCATGCCTATGGGACGGGTGTTCCTGAACCTGAAGCCGCGAATAACCCCATTAAGTATAAAATATCATGGACGTTTGCTGGGGTATTGAGCGCTTACCAGCGCCCGGCGCGCATTCTCAAAGATGGGCAAGTCGTCGTTTTAACCCCCGAGAAGATGTTCGACGAAGAATATCTACATTATGTTAACGTCGAGGACGTTGGGCTCATGGAAGCATACTTCAATGGCGACGCCGTCAAATATTTGGATATCTTTGGGATCACAGAATCTGCCCAAACTACAGGTCGCTACACTCTGCGATGGCCAGGGCACTCCGCTTTTTGGCAAAAAATGTCAGGGTTGGGATTCCTTCAAGATGATTCAATTCAGGTTGGAGATGCGGAAATCTCCCCGAGACAATTCGTCCACGATTTGCTTTCTCCCCAACTGCAATATAAAGAAGATGAGCGTGATATTGCCGGCATCCGCATCGATGCGCGCGGCATCAAAGACGGAAAACGCGTGCGGATTATCTATCAGATGATGGACCGACGAGATTTGGAGACAGGCTTGCTGGCCATGCAGCGCACGGTCGGATACACCGCCAGCATTGGCGCGCAGATGATCTTGCGGGGAGATATCCAAAAACGGGGTTTGTTGACCCCCTCCAACGATGTGCCCTCAGACATTTTCATTGCAGAGCTAGAAAAACGCGGCATCAAGATCAGCCGCTTTGAAAAAGAATGGTAGATTTGCCACCGAGAATACAGAGAGTTCATTCCCCAACAAAATGCCAATACCTAGTTGTTGACCATAGTGGAATAATCTCCATCTCTCATTATAAACTCATGTTACGTAGTAAAACAAAAGAAGCTACCGTACTCCTTCATCCTAACCTTCTCCCAAAGGGAGAAGGAACAAAGTCCCCTCTCCCATTGGGAGAGGGCGGAGGGTGAGGGTAGTTTTTTCAGTGGAGTCATCTGTGTTTATCTGCGTTCATCTGCGGTTCTTGTTTCCCCAGATAAAGGTTTTTGGAGTTACATGTACCTTTAGAGTTTAGGCAATTCAATCGACTGCTGATATTGGTATTTCCCCTTCTTATCTGCATACGATGTCTCACACACTTCATCTGCCTCGAAGAAGAGCACCTGCGCGATACCTTCATTAGAATAGATCTTCGCCGGGAGCGGTGTTGTATTCGAGATCTCCAGTGTGACGAATCCTTCCCACTCTGGCTCAAAGGGGGTTACATTGACTATTATGCCGCAGCGGGCATAGGTTGATTTTCCCAAACAGACCGTTAAAACACTTCTTGGAATACGAAAATACTCCACCGTGCGCGCCAACGCAAACGAGTTTGGTGGAATTACACAAACATCACCCTGAAAGTCAACCATCGATTTGGTGTCAAAGTTTTTGGGGTCAACTGTGGCGGAGTGTACATTAGTGAAAATTTTAAATTCATCCGTCACTCGGACATCATAACCATAAGAAGATACGCCGTATGAAATCACCCCATTGCGAACTTGCATCTCCGCGAACGGTTCGATCATACTTTGTTCTTTTACCATTTTGCGGATCCAGTGGTCAGGTTTTAATCCCATTTTTGCCTCCGTGAGCAGCCTAAGAATGGGGAAAGTTTACCATGCCTTTTCACGAGATTGACGAATGAATATTGGGTCTCTAGTATCCGCCGTGGTAAGGCGGCCACATTTGTGGGTAGGGGGCGGAGCACGCCCCCTACCCACAAATGTGAGGTCTCTCACGGCAATTCCTATAGAACCTGAATATTAAAAATTTCAAGCCCAGAATTATTTCTCTGGGCTTGAATAGATGGGATGTTGAATTCTTCAGTTCAAATACTCGCGTGCTGCATCGACGACTGCTTCGAGGTTGATATCGCTGCTAACTTCAATGACTTCATTATTCACTACCATAGTGCCTGCAAAGTATGCACCTTCTTCATCGCTCCAATCTTCGATCAGGAGTTCGATTTCACCGAGGGAGACAACCTCACTGGCATATTCGTTAGCGATCTCTTCCAGGAATGCGGCCATTTTTTCGTCATACTCGCCCAACGAGTAAATATCTACAAACCCTTCTTCGGTTTCAAAAGTATCTATCAACGATTCATCGGCGTAGTATTCGTCTTCCCATTCTTCATCATCCCATTCGTCATCGCTATTAGCAATGGGATAACTATCTTGCTCGGGAAGTGCTGTACTTCCAGTGAGATATCCATTGATCCAAGATTCATAGCTGACTACCCGGGTATAGACACCATATCCGCCAGGCAGGCCGCAGCCATCACCCCAACTTACCACACCAGCCAAAGCCCAACTGTTGCCATTTGGTACAACCAAAGGGCCGCCGCTGTCGCCGTCGCAAGAGTCTGCGCCGCCGCTTTCCAGTCCAGCACAGATCACGGTGCTGTCTACATCACCGCCGTATGTGGCTTTACACTGCTCGTCGGTTACGATAGGGATTGAGACCCCATACAAATTGTCGGGATAGAATTCTTCCCCTTTTTCAGGGATCAAACCCCAGCCAGTAACGCGTGCATCTGTTGATGCATCATCCAAATACTCGTTGGCATTAGTGACCAAGGGAATTGGCTGCCCAACAGTCGCTGGCGCAGCCAAATGGATCAGGGCGATATCATGAAATTCATAATAATCGGGATGCATGATCAAATGCGTGACGTCAATGCGCTCGCCCTGGCTGCTGCTCAATTGGTGACGACCGATAATTACATCCATTTCGGCGGCGCGCATATCTTCGATGCAGTGTGCGGCTGTCAGTACCCACTGCGGTGCTATCAGCGTGCCTCCGCAGAAGGTGCCATCGTAAGCATCCAGGCCGTCATCGACCAGGGCAACCATCCAGGGTTGTGCACCTGGGGTAGCTTCCGTTTTGCCGGTGACGCCATACTCAAAGTAATCATCATCATCTCCGCCGTGACGAAATTGGATTGTATTTGATTCAGGTGTGCTGATTTGTGCGGCAAATCCGATAATCAAAAATAGAACGCTCAGAATGAGCAAGATTCGGGTTGGGATATAGGTTTTTGTTTGCATGACTTCCTCCAAAAATGTGTTCGGATATGGCTACATTGTAGAGAAATGCAAGCAAAACCGCATCGGGCTGGAGGGGGAACTTTGTATGGGACTAAAGGCGGATGAAATTGTAAATCTAACGAAGTCCGCACAGGGATGAATCCGCTGTGCTACCGAACAACGCCCGATGAATCGGGCTTGGATGCGACGCGGCCTAACCGGATTCATCCGGTGCTATTTTGTAGCCCTGGAATTCATTCCGGGGCGGTTCTCAATTTGGGATATCGTTTCTTAACCTGGCGAATTCATCGCCTGTCGAATATGACCTACCACCCACTTGCAGAAAAAACAGCCTCTAGCAGCGCGGAACGCTCTTCGGGTGTCATTGGGCGAGGGCGGGCGTAATCTACAAACATAATGGTCAATAATTCAGTGCTGATATGGCGTCCATCATACAAGATGTGCCGGTCGATGAACGCCTGTCGCGTCCCGGTGCTGACGTCGAATTGATCGAAAAACAGGTTACCCAAGCCATGATGAACGAAACCCCCATTTGAAAACTCCAAGGCTTGGGGATGATGGGCCTGGCTGCCACTGACGATCACCGCGCCCTCTGATGTCATGCGCTGCGCGTCGCGCTGCTGGTTGGCCTGGGCAGCGTAGGTGTAGTACTCGAAGTGTTGGAAGGTCACGATGGGCAAAATGCCTTCATCGTCCAGGCGCTCGATCTCAGCGGTCATCCAAGTAAAATCGCAGCCCACCGCGCCAGGGTTCGATTGGCCGGCTCCAGCATAGCCACCCCCTTTGGCATTGCAGCCAAGAAAGGCCATCCGGTTGCCATTGTGTTCCACAATAACTGCTTTTCGCCCCTCCTGAATATTTGATCCCCCACCGTAGGTCAGCCAACCTTCCTGCGCGTACATTTCCAAAGTGTGTAACATGGCCCCCGCGCCCCAATCGCCAAAGTGATCACCGGTCAGCTCGACGATATCTGTACCGACTTCTTCTAGCAATCCGATATATTTATCACAGCTGCAAAAGCGCATATCTTGCTGCACCGGGTTGGGGTAGGGGCAATCGGTAGCGAAAGGCACTTCGTTGCTGATATGGGTGATATCGGCGCCCGCCAGCCAATGCACAATATCCTGGGCCGGGTAGTTCACGCCCTCACGTTCCATTGTGAAAGCCGTCGCCCGTACCAAGGCCGTCACGCCGGTCATCACCAACGTGGTCAATTTGTTCGGATTTCTGTTACTCTCAGGGATGGATAAGTCTTCGGGAGGCTCTCCGATTAGCGAGATAGGGATGGACAATTCGTAATCGCTGATATCGAAGTTTTTGTGAATGGGCGAGATACCGTCAACTTCGAACACTTTCCAACGAGGTTGCAGTTCTTCAAAAGGGATAATTGCCCAAGAGGGACGCTGCTCCCAGGCCTTGTCCAACAGCTCCGATGCTGGGGATGTTCGCACCACCCCCGGGGCTGGTTCTCCCCAATAAGCAGAAATTGCCTCCAGGGTTGATTCTGCCATCAAAAGCGGCGCGCCACCGAAAAGGCCGTCCAATTCTCCTTTCCAGGCACGCAGTAAATCCTGGGCTGATACTCCATCTGATATTGTTGGAAAAGGTACCACCAGAGCATAAATCCACTGCCCGACGCGGTTCTCTTCCCCAACTTTGATCTGCGCCGCAGCATTGACTGGATCAGAAGTAAACCCCCATTCATCAGGGAGCGCAATCTGATCGCCCAGCGTATCAATCAGATAAGGGGCTAGCCAGATGCTGTAGGGCGATGGGGTGGGAACGGGTGTCGCCGTCGGGGGCGCGTTGGTTGATGTGACAGTTGGTTCTGCTGTCCAATGAAGGGGCTGAAAAGGGGTGTTGCTAGGGGCTAGGGAGCCAGGGGTTTGGGCAGCAAAGGAGAGAGGGGCAGTTCTAATACAGGATATGACTAGAGTCTGGGTTATAACAAGAATGATCGCAATTAATCTCCCCGGCACCCGGCCGTAGGCCCGCCTCTGGCGTGCCCCCATGCTCCGATGAACTTTCACTCCCCTTGCTCTCTTGCGTCAAATGAAATCAGCGTCACCTGACCCGGCAGCACATCGACTTCGTACACCTGCAGGCCGCGCGCCACAAAGCTGAGGCGGTATTTCCCGGTTGGCAGATCGCTGATGACGAAATTTTCACCTAAGTCATTATCCCCATTGACCGTCCAATCGGCATAGCTCTCAATATAGTAGGTCGAGAGTATCTCATCTCCTTCGAGGGAAAGCTGCTCGACGCTGATCGAAACAATGGGAATGGGTGAACCAAACTCATCTAAGATTTGCCCGGCGATAGTGCCGTGGGGTCGGCCGTTTTCGTCATCGTGAGGTTGCAGCCACAGTTCGGGGTTGCGGGTTTTACGGTAGCTGTTCTCGCCATAGCGCACCTCGAAGTGCAGGTGCTCCCCCACGGCCCAGCCGGTGAAGCCGACCGTTCCGAGGGGTTCTCCTGCGTTGACCTGTTGGTCGATTTCTACATGGATCTCATAGAGATGCCCATAAAGTGTAAAGACCGGTTCTTCGTTCTTGGGTAAGGTATGTTCTATGATAACCAGATTTCCGTAAAATCCGGGTACATCAGCATAAGGAGTTTGGTAGTCATTCCCGGCCACAATCACCACACCATCCGTAGCGGCCAACACAGGAGTGCCCTGGGAATTGACAAATTCCACGCCATGATGGGTTTCGCGCTGGCCGCCCTGCGTGCTACCGTAGCGATACGTCGGATCAACCACATCAACAAATTCGGTAGAGATAGGTCGCATCAAGTCGAAATGCCCGGCGTAGATGCAAATATCTGGGGGGCAGGGTGTGGGTGTTGGGGGAAGCGGAGTGGGCGTCGGGGGTTGGGGAGTTGGGGTGCTAGGGAGCGTTGATGATGGGGTGAAACTGGGTATTGGGTATTGGGTACTGGATCCTGATAACTGATCACTGGTTACTGTTAACTGTTCTTCTTCAACAGGCGCGCAAGCCGAAAGCCCTGCAAAAAAAGCAGCAGCGATCAGAAAGCACGACAAGTAAACGTGTAACTTGCAACGTGTAATTTGCAACGGCATTCTCATTACAGCGCCAAACCCCCGCGCTCGATAAGCTGTTTTTTGAGTTGCTCTTGCAACTGTCCAGCCTTTTTGTCTAAAGATTTTAGTTCGCTCAAGAGAGTTTCAACCGCGGCTTGGTCTTTCAACCCCAGTACATTGATGCGCACGTTATACCCCGCACCCGTCAGTGAAGCAGCCGCCAAAGCTGCCCCAGAACCAGCGTCGGTGATGGCATTGGCGTTGCCGTGGCTGGCGACTTCCAACGCCAGCTCCATGACACGCACAGCCTGGCTGGCAACTTCCAGTGGAATCTCCGCAGCATGTAAGGTGGCTTCCTGGATTTGTGCGGCGCGGTTGGGGTTGTCCTTGGATAATTTGAATGCGGCCATAATTGCTTCGAAAGCCTTAGCATCGCGCTCGACAGCGGTGGTCAGCTCGGAGCGTAGGGCTTCGGCTTCTTCGAGAATCTCGTGCATTTGATTCTCGACCTCAGCATATTTCTTCTTCCCGATCGTTAGGCGCGCCACCATGGCAACCAAACCTGCTGCCATAGCCCCCGCGTATGCGGCTGCAGAGCCGCCGCCAGGGGTAGGTGAACCTTCCGCGAGTGCGTCCAGAAAGTGACGGTCGACTGCAGACCGGGGACTGTCGTCTGCTGTCTGCCGTCCGTTGTCCGCAGTTGCTTCAGCCTGCATCGTGGCAAACAGCTTGCGTTCCAGAACCTGATCCGGCTCAAACTGATCCATCTGAGTGTACCAAACCGCCGCGTCGACCAGCGCGTCTTGGGGGATCAAACCAACCAATTCGCTGTGATGGATGCCCGCACCATAGCGTTCAGCCTCGCGGCGAATGGTTTCCACAACCAGGGCAATAGGCGTTTTGCGGAAGTTTGTCAGGTTCATGGAAACCTGGGCGCGCCCATCAACCAGCAGTCCCATCCCTTTGACATAACGCAATCCGCCCGAAGAATGCCGGATGGTTTTGCCAATCTTTTTGGCGATCTCCACATCATCCGTAGTCAAATAGACGTTGTAGGCGATCAAGAATTCACGCGCCCCGATGACTGTTGCGCCTGCGGTGCCGAGTTCTTTGGGACCAAAATCAGGTGCTCGAAATGGATCCGTGGCGATGACTTCTTTTAGCGTTTCGTACTCTCCGCGGCGGATAACTTCCAACCTGGTGCGGTCTGAACGCAGCGCGGCTTCTTCATATAAAAATATCGGGATGTTCAACTCTTCCCCAACGCGCTTTCCCACCCGTCGAGCAATCTCCACACAGTCGTCCATGGTCGCCCCAGAGATGGGGATAAAGGGGAATACGTCCGTGGCCCCAATGCGGGGGTGCTCGCCTGTATGTTGGGTCATGTCGATCAATTCAGCTGCTTTGGCGATAGCCTGAAAGGCCGCTTCCTCTACGCCCACAGGGGAGCCGACATAGGTGATCACTGTGCGGTTGTGATCATTGTCGGAGTGGTGGTCTAAAACGTGAACGCCCTCCACGCTGGCAATTGTCTGGCTAATGGCTTGGATCACTTCGGGGCGACGTGCGTCGGAAAAGTTGGGAACACATTCAATAAGGGGGGTGGTCATAGAAACCTCGGATATTGGTATTGGGTAATTGTTATCAGCTCAATTATACTCAAGCATGAAAATGTTGTTTTGTTTGGGTTACAATTTGAATCCACGAAGGGAACTAAGATTCACGAAGAGATCATCAAGAAGGAGACCCCTATGCCTGCCAATAAAACTTTGCTTGGCTCTTTCGCTCGCACTGTACTTACCTGGCTGAGTCGCCAGAGGTTGCCTCAGGTTGATGGAGAAATTAGCCTATCTGGTTTGGATGCTTCTGTGGATATTCTACGCGACCAATGGGGGATTCCTCACATTTACGCTCAATCTCTCCCCGATGCCCTCTTTGCCCAGGGCTTTGTCCATGCCCAGGATCGCCTGTTCCAGATGGAACTCAACCGCCGCACAGCACAAGGAACGCTCAGCGAAATTTTTGGGGAGATAGCTTTGGATACCGACCGCACTGCGCGAACATTTGGCTTCAATCGCCTGGGTCTCGCCGACTGGGATAAGGCCAGTGCTGAGTTGAAAGAGGGGATTTCGGCCTATGTCGCCGGTGTGAATGCGTTCCTGGATCACCCCAAAACCAAATTGCCGGTTGAATTCACCCTGCTGGGTTTCAAACCCCAAACCTGGACGCCTGAAGATACCATGGCTTTCACCCGCGTGATGATGTGGCAGCTTTCCCATGCCTGGCAAGGCGAGATCATAAAAGCCGAAATTATTGAAAAAGTTGGCGCCGAGCGCGCTGCAGAGTTGGAGATTCACTTCCCCAAAGAGAATCCAGTCAGCCTCCCCAAGGGGATCGAATTCAATACTCTTGATCCTGATGGTTCTCTTCGAAAATCAACTGGCCCCTTCTTAGAGCGCGGCAAGGGCAGCAATGCCTGGGCGATTTCGCCTCCCCGCAGCGAAACTGGAAATGCTGTCTTGTGCAATGATATGCACTTGGCCCTCTCCATGCCCTCTCTGTGGTACGAAGTTCATCTCAACGGGGGGGATGATCTGCATGCCACGGGCGTTAGTCTGCCGGGCGTGCCCATGGTGCTTGTTGGACACAACGATCATATGGCCTGGGGTATGACCCTGGCTTTCACCGATGCCGAGGATCTTTTCATGGAGCAGGTCGATTCCCAGAACCGTTATCTCTACAAAGATGACTGGCATGACGCTGAGATCATTGAAGAATCAATCTCTGTGAAGGGTCGCAAAGAACCCCATATCGAGAAGGTCATTATCACGCGCCATGGCCCGATCATCTCGGATGTGGTCAGTCGTGCGACTCAAAAGGTAGCAGTCAACTCGATGGCGCTGCGCCCCTCTCCGGCTTTTGATGGTTGGCTCAAGCTCAACAAGGCGAAGGGTTGGGACGACTTCGTCGAAGCCATGCGCCTGATCGAAGCGCCGCAGCTCAACGTGGCCTACGCCGATGTGCAGAATAATATCGGCTATTGGGTCACGGGCAAAGTGCCGGTGCGCGCAAAAGGCGATGGCAGTGTCCCCGTCCCAGGTTGGTCAGGTGAGTATGAATGGATTGGCGAAGTCCCTTTCGAAGAGATGCCCCATGCCCTCAATCCAGAGAGTGGTTATTTGGTCAGTTGTAATCACAAAATTGTGCCCGATGATTATCCTCACTACTTGGGCAATGTCTGGATGAACGGCTACCGCGCCCGGCGTTTAGTAGAACTGATTGAAGGGAATGAAAAGCTCACCATGGGGGATCACCAAAAATTCCACATGGATGTGAAATGTCTGCCCGGTTTGGAACTGGTCGCGCGCCTCGAAGGGATCACTGATCCCGAAGCGGATGTTCAGACGGCCTTGAAGCTGCTGCGCGAGTGGGATGGCTTCCTGTCTCCAGAGAGTGTACCTGGCATGCTGTATGAAGTCATTCGCTATGCCCTGGTGCGCAACTTGCTAGAACCAGGTTTGGGAACCGAACTCTCTATGCGCCTGATGGGCGAGGGTTTCCACCCCCTGTTGATGCACTCTAACGAGTTCTACGGGCAGGACACCGTTATCCTATTGCGCCTGCTCGATAACCCCGACTCATGGTGGGTACAGCAAGCTGGTGCGCGCGATGATGTGATCATCAAGAGTATCAAGCAAGCTGTAGCCTGGCTGCGCGAAAACCTGGGGTCCGAGCCTGATGATTGGGTTTGGGGAAAAATCCATCAAGTCAACTTTGAGCATCCTCTCGGATTGCAGAAACCCCTCGACCAGGTTTTCAACCGCGGACCTTACCCCATCGGCGGTGACACCGACACCCCTTGCCAGACAGCCATGCTCCCCCATGATCCCTACGACAACAAAGCCTGGTCCCCCACCTTCCGTCAGATTGTGGATATGGGCGACCTCTCCAATTCTGTGGTCATTGTCCCGCCTGGGCAGTCGGAGAACGTCGCCAGCCCCAATTACGACGATTTGATCCAACCCTGGTTAGATGGTGAATATCACCCCATGCTGTGGACGCGCGAACAGGTAGAAAAAGCCACAGTTGATAAAATAACCTTGCGTCCTTAGTCTGCAAAAAAGCAGGGTGAGCGTTTCCAGCTCACCCTGCTTTTTTGTATATCCCCTCACAAATCGAACTTTTGTTCGTATAATTAAACCCCGATTTTCAAGCATCCAACTTCTAACTTTCAACCTCAAAACCTATGAAATTCAAACTCCACGCTCCCTTCCAGCCCACCGGCGACCAACCCGAGGCAATTGATCAACTGATCGCTGGTCTCGATAAGGGCTATCAAAACCAGGTACTGTTGGGCGCCACAGGCACGGGCAAAACCTTCACCATGGCTAACATCATCCAGCATGTCCAAAAGCCCACCCTGGTGATTGCCCACAACAAGACGCTGGTCGCCCAGCTTTATGCCGAATTCCTTGATTTCTTCCCCGAGAACGCGGTGTCGTATTTCGTCTCTTACTACGATTATTACCAGCCCGAGGCGTATGTGCCGCGCCATGATCTCTACATTGAAAAAGAAACCGACATCAATGAAGAGATTGAACGCCTGCGCCTGGCAGCGACCACGTCATTGATATCTCGTAAGGATGTGGTCATAGTGGCCTCGGTTTCATGTATCTATGGTTTGGGAAACCCCGAAGCGTATGGACGCGTGGTCATTGATCTTGAAATTGGGCAGAGTCATCGCCGCACAACGCTGCTGCGGCGTTTGGTGGAGAGCCAGTATACGCGCAACGATATTGATCTCAAACCGGGCACGTTCCGCGTGCGTGGTGACACCTTGGAAGTCGCTCCCGCTTATGAAGAACGCTATGTTTATCGGATCAGTTTCTGGGGAGATGAGATCGAGAAGATTACCGAGGTCGATTACCTGACTGGTGAAATGCGCCGCGCTATGGAAACCGTCAGCATCTTCCCTGCCAAGCACTTCATCACCGAAGAAGAAAAGATGCAGAAAGCTATCGCCGATATCGAAGTGGAGCTAGAGGAGCGTATTGAACATTTCAAGGCCAGCGAACAATTGCTTGAAGCTCAGCGTATTGAACAGCGCGCCCGTTATGATCTGGAGATGATGCGCGAAGTTGGCTACTGTTCGGGCATCGAGAACTACTCTCGCCATCTCGACCAGCGCCCTCAAGGCTCGCCCCCCTGGACATTAATTGATTATCTCCCCGATGAATATTTGCTGATCATTGATGAGTCTCACATGACCGTGCCGCAGATCCGCGGTATGTACAAGGGAGACCGCTCGCGCAAAACCACTCTGGTTGATTACGGCTTCCGCCTGCCCTCTGCGTTGGATAACCGCCCGCTGACCTTCGATGAATTCGAAAAGCGCATGGGTTTCACCGTCTACACCTCGGCGACACCCGGTCCCTATGAGATGGAGCACGCTGACCAGGTTGTCGAGCAGATCATCCGCCCCACGGGGTTGATCGACCCGGAGATCGAAGTGCGTCCCGTGCAGGGCCAGGTGGATGATTTGTTGGGCGAGATTAATAAACGTACCGAGGTTGGGCATCGTGTATTGGTCACTACACTCACCAAGCGCATGTCTGAGGATCTGGCAGATTATTTGATGGAGATGGGTGTCAAAGTGCACTATCTGCACTCGGAGATCGATACCCTCGAACGGGTGGGCATTCTTCGAGATTTGCGTTTGGGCGTGTTCGATGTGGTGGTGGGCATCAACTTGCTCCGTGAGGGGCTCGACCTGCCCGAGGTCTCCCTGGTAGCCATCCTCGACGCTGATAAAGCCGGTTTCCTGCGCTCGGAAACTGCCTTAATTCAAACAGTCGGCCGCGCCTCTCGTCACGTTGAGGGCAAAGTGATCATGTATGCCGAAAAGATCTCCGATGCAATGCGCGCCGCTATCGATGAAACCAATCGCCGCCGGGCTAAACAGGAATCTTATAATATAGATCATGGCATCGAGCCGGTCAGCATTATCAAGGAAATCCGCGATATCACCGATCAGGTTGCCTCATACGCTGTGTCTGAAGAGCAGGGCGAATATAGCGTCGATGCTGTCACCAGCTTACCCAAAGACGAGATGATGAAGATCATCGGAGGCTTGGAAGAGCAGATGAAGGTCGCCGCCCAGAACCTGGAGTTCGAGAAAGCCGCTGCACTGCGTGATCAAGTTTTCGAGTTGAAGGGCATCCTGGCTGAGGAGGCCGATCTCAAACCCTGGGAGCGCATCAAGCTGATGACTGGGGAATAAGATTAAAATTAGACCCTTAAGGATTCAAAATCCTTTAGGGTCTTTTTATAATTTGATATAATGAAATCTGTCACAAACTATCCTTACCCCTGGGTACACTGAAAACCACTATCCGCCCCCTCGTAGCTCCCTTCACTGACCACTGAAAGTCTTCGATAGCCAAGCGTTATATGCGCTGCCCAAAGTTCTGGGTAGCGTGTTTTTTCTTTGGGCAAATTATTGGTAGGGAATTCTCGTTTTGCCGACTTCATCAAGTTAATCGTTTCCATCATCAAAGTACTCCCATGCCAAGGAGGTAGAAATGATCAAGCGCGCTCTTCTCTTATTGACCCTGATCCTGATCGGGGCGACCTGGGAAATCCCCGTAACGATTGCTGGTGAACCCCCGCAGAACGACGAGCCGCCGCTGCCAGTGCTGCCCTCCGAGCGGGATCATCACCCCTATAACTGGCTGCCTGAAGACGTCAAAGGCCTGGATCCTTGGGGGGATTCCGCCTCGGATGCTACCGACATCGTTGCCATCTACCAGCGTGAGATGGACGGCAACTTAGAGTTCCGTTTGGACATCATGAATTTTGAAGAAGATGACGAATTGGCGCCGATCTATTTCGCGGTTGATTTTCTGCAGGGCGGGAGTACACTACTCAACTCAGGGAGTTCATTATCTTTTGAGATCGAGTGGGATCTTCTGGTCTCCGTAATTGGTGGCGAATTCAAGCTCTACGATCCATCATTCACTAATATTTCTGACCAAATTGTCACCACCGAGATCAACCGCCAGTTGGATTTTGTCTTCTTTGGGATCTCGGAATCGTCCTTTGCCAGCTGGGATGGCGAACAATTCCAAATGCAGGCGATGGTACTAAATGAGGCAAAGACAACCGCGCTGGACCAGACCCTGTCCGTGAGGACGGACAATACAACCGGACGGGCCAAGCTGGTACTGCCCTTTGCGCTTGTGTTCGAAGGGGCCACACCCTCGAATGCATTGCATCTTTATGATGGCTTTGCTATGCCACAAATTGGTGTGGGGGAAAACGCTGAGGAAGGAACAGGTATGCGTGGAGGGTATCGATACTTGCTGGATGCAGTTGAGAAATATGAGATTCCCTTAACTCAAATATCGGTCATGATCAATGAACTGCCAGGTGGCGAATATTTCCGCATCCATGAACGTTACAGACATCTTGCCAGCTTAGGTTTGTATGACCCACTTATGACTCTCGGGTACGGTCATTTCATGCCTTGGCAGCCAGATGATGTGAATGCCAAAACTATCCAGATCGCGATAGAACTCCGGGAAGGGCTTGATCTGCCAGCATCTGACGTCTTCTATCCCTATGAAGGCATGCTCACCCCGGGAGACATCCAGGTTATAAAGGACGCTGGATTTGATGTTATCTTCGCCCCCAGTCAGGCCCATTACTCGTTTTTTGGTTGGATAGACGATTGGAACAACCCCGAAGCGCTCAACGAGAGCATCAGGTCATCACGAAAGATCCACCAATACAACGGGATGAAATTTGTATTTGACACACAATCGTTTTTATTGGGGTATGTGCAAGATGAACGATGGTGGGGAGATGATGATTGGATGAATGATTTTAGTGAGTACGGACAGTATTTCGGCACAGACCAGGGACTATATCTCATGCTGCGGCGGGAGCTGCACGATATGGCGTTGGACCCTGATCAGGAACAATATTACACTTTCGGTACTGATTTAGATTTTACGGCCTGGGGGTTTGCCGATGTGGTCGAATGGAATTTCCAATGGCTGGCCAGCCATCCCTGGATCGAGGTGACCAGCTTCAGCAGCATCGTCAACCGCGGCTGGGAGGCCATCGATCATGGAGAGCTTGATGCAGCCGCTGATGAATTACTCTTTCGCTACACATCTCCGGGAGATACGTTCTATAACGCCTATTTCCCACAGCATTATTACGGCGGGATCTCTGACGGGCATTCACCGCTCGTCCCAGCGGGGGGTGAGATTGAATCCTATTATGATTACGTGCCTTTCCTGAGAGACGGTCAATTGATCCCCAGCGGGCGCATCATGGGCGATGATCAAACACCGGGCAGCATCGTCTATGAAACCCTGGCGAACCTGCGAGCAGCGCCTGAAAATCCCATCACGACCATCGCCTGGATGTCCTATTTAAACCACATTGGCGAACAAGCCTTTCACGATGGTGGGGCTCTCGTTGAAATCGCAAAGAACCAGGCTAATTTTCTGGGTCAGGTCAATAAGATCATTGCGGCCGCCAACTGGGCTGATGAAGCCGCACAAGGTACTTTGGCGAGTGAACCCCTTGCTTATGAACAAGATCTGGATCTTGACGGCGAGATGGAATTTGTGATGCACAACGACCGCGTATTTGCCATCTTCGAAAATGACGGCGGGCGGTTGGAATTCGCCTTTACCTTTAATGCTGAATATGGCCCCATTCAGGTCATTGCCCCAGCCAGCCAGTATTTCTTCGGACCTCACCCTGGCCTGGGTTTCGTTTTTCAAAATGGCGAGGCTACCATTCCTTTGGGTTGGCCCTATACACCTGACGGTGCCTTCGTAGATGATGTGGATGCAGATGGACAGTTTGAATATGAACCCTTGGTGGCATCAATCGTTGGGCAAAGCCTGACGTTCAGCTACGAAACACACCCGGTAAGCAAAACTTTCACCCTGGATGGTGATACGCTGCAGGTGCATTATGAACGCGAGGGGATCGAGAGCCTCAATCTTGGGTTTGCCAATGCGGTCAACCAGCTGGGGGTGTTTGAAAGAGACTGGTATTGGAATTTCGAGAGGGTGGAAATGCAGGAAGTCCTGGGCTGGCAGATGAAGAGTGGAGGCGCGGTGCTATTACATGTAGACTCGGAAACTGCAGTGGATACGGTTTCCTTCAGCGACTCGCCGGCAAGAGCAGAAATGCAGCAAAGAGAAGATGATAGCACGTACCCAGAAGGGCATTGGATGTGCTTCCCCTGCAGTTGGATCAAGGTTTGGGATACGGATAAGGTTGATTTTTCACTGACGCTGCGTGCGGCACCAATTGATAAAAGCGCTTACACGCCCATCCCCACCCCAACCCCAACATCCATCCCACCTACACCGGGTCCGACCCCCTCCACCGAGCAAATTGAACAGGGCTACGTTGTATACGACGATGAGTTGGCCGAGGGCTGGTCGCTGGATCCCTGGAGCGGCACGGCCGAACTCTTCTCATCCGCAAGCGTTTACCAGGGCTCAAGCGCAATCGAGGTCATGCTTGAACCATGGGGCGCGATCACCTTTGACAACGCCTCATTCGATACTTCAGCCTATGACTACATGGTTTTCAATCTCAATGGCGGCGCTACCGCCGATCAAGCGCTTTACGTTGAGATGATATCTGTTGATAACATAACATTAGGAAAGGCAGAACTGGCTGACTTTATCGAAGATTATCCCCTTCAACCTGGTGAATGGCATCGGGTGATGATACCTCTGAGTACCCTCAACCCCGGTTTGCAGAATTTCGGATGGTTCGATATCGGCGATGTTTCGGGAGAGGGCGCTTCTACTTTCTACATCGACGAGATCCGTTTTGTGACCACTGAGCCATAAATAGCTAATTAACCAGGTGCGGTGCACTTCCAAAGTGCGCTGCACCTGGAGTGATGGAGGACGAAAATGATCAAGCGCATACCACTCTTACTGACCCTGATCCTGATCGTGGCGGCTTGCGATAATCCCCAGATCACAGTTATCCCCACCCAAGGATCAGCATCCAGCACGCCAACTATTTCATCCGCTTTACCCACACAAACAAATCAGCCTGAGGTTCCTGCTTGCGCGCCCATTCTTTATGGAGAACCGATCGAACTGCTCAAAGTGCCTAGCCAGACACAACCGTTTGATCTAAGATCGGCTGATTTCAATGGCGACGGCTTGATGGATATCGTCCATGAAAAAGGGATCTTTGCTACTCCGCAAGACTTTGAACTCGAGATCTTACTTAACGATGGCAATGGAGGGCTGATTTTGGCAACTTCGGACATTTTCGTTAATGAGGTGCCTACGACACAGCATCCGAACCGCACTGTTCTGGCAGATTTTAACGGAGATTGTATAACCGATATCTTTATCGCTGACCTTGGGGAGGATTTAGGCGATGGACCAGGTCACCAAAATATCCTGGTGCTTTCAGCCCCAGATGGCAAGCTGGTAAATGCGACTGCCAACCTGCCACAGCAATCCGATTTTTCGCATTCAGCCGCGGCAGCCGATATCGACAATGATGGGGATTTGGATCTTTTCATTGGCAATATGGGAGGACAATCCGGAATTCCCCCGCAAATTTGGCTAAACGATGGGGATGGAAATTTCTCGATTCCTGTTGGACGTTTGCCCCTCGCACTGGCAGATTTTGAGCAGGGAAATTACACAGCCTGCGCCTTCGCCGATGTGAACAGCGATAGCTTTCCTGACTTGATTTTGGGTGCCAACGAGACCACAAATAATTCAATTGTGCTGCTCAATAATGGATGTGGGTATTTCTCATTACTGCCAGGCTCTATTCCCCAAAAACCTTTCCATTCAGAGAACATTGCTGTTTATATCACACCAGCATATGTGGATGGTGATGATTACCAAGATCTGATTGTTACTTACAGTATAGGTTGGTATGTAGGTAAATATTTTCAAATCCTGATCAACAACGCCGATGGCACTTTCAGAGACGATACGGATGAGAGATTACCTCAGGAGGACAATATTGAACCTTGGTTGAACGAAGTTTTACTCTATGACCTAGATAAAGATGGTGACTTAGACCTCACCACACGCACTCACCGGGAAAAACCCTATACCTATCGACATCCCTATTATCTAAATGATGGCCATGGCTATTACAACCAGCCAGACCAGCTTATTAGCTTTGATGGTCCATCTACAAAGTTCTATACGCTTATTGATATGGATGGAGATGGCGGCCTAGACGGTATCGCCATCGGCCTCGATGATGTTTATTACCTTGTCCGGGATTTAGGGTGTCCAAGCGCACCCCAGCCTGTGGAAGCGTGCACTCCGAATGTAAAACCGCCACCTTCGCCAACTACTTGCGAAGCGCCGCCCGTTGAGGATTACATCGTCTATAGTGATGATGTGGCCCCAGGCTGGTCATTCGACCCCTGGAGTGGAACGGCTAATCTTTCTTCCCTCGCAAGCGTTTACCAGGGTGAAAATGCTATGGAAGTTACCCTTGAGCCAGGAGGGGCGATCACGTTTGACAACTGGTCATTCGATACTTCATCGTATGACTACATGGTCTTCTATCTCAATGGAGGTGCTACCGCTGATCAAGAACTTTACATTGAGATGAAATCCGGGAATAACGTTTCATTTGGGAGAGCATATCTACCTGATTACATCGAAGACTACCCACTTCAACATGGAGAATGGCATCTAGTGATGGTGCCTTTGAACATCCTCAACCCTGAAGCCAAACCCTTTGCCTGGTTTGATTTTGGCGATGCTTCGGGGAATGGCGCTGCAACTTTCTACATCGACGAGATCCGCTTTGTGTCATCCGTGCCTTAGATATGAATAATTGTGCAAGAATCCTGTCGATTTTCTTCATATGATTATCTAGAGAATCTGCCCACATATTTTATAAAGGAGAATGTTATGAATGCCAATCACTCTCGTTACGCCAATTTGATCGCCAAGCTCGCCATCTCAGCTATGCTGTTGATACTGATGATAGGCGCCTTTTTCGAAGTCAGCCTGGCATCCGATGACGAGACTTCATTGACAATCGTCAATGCATCTGGTGTGGATATTTGCACTGTTACCGCTTCTATCCTGGAGTCGGGAGATTATTTCGAGAATCTCCTAGATTCTCCTCTGGCACCAGGGGATGATTTTGTGATCTCAGGCCTAGAGCCGCTGACTGCCGACTTGGTTGCCATAGATTGCGACGGGGGCCAGGTCAATGCATCTTTAGAGACGCGCATCGAGGGTGCCTTCGTCTGGGAGATCACCAGTATTGTGGTTGAAGCCTATCAGCTGCCGGATCCTCCGCCAACCTCCCCCGATCAGACCTGGCTGGTGATGCTCTACGTGGATGCTGATGACGAGCTCCTAGAGGGTTCCTTTTTACTCGATTTGAACGAAGCCGAATGGGTGGGCTCCTCCGACCAGGTGCATGTTGTGGCCCAGGTGGACCGCTTTGAAGGCGGCTTTGATGGCGATGGTGATTGGACAACGGCCAAGCGCTTCTATCTGACTCAGGATAGCGATATCAACGTGATCACTTCTGACGAGATACAAGACATCGGTGAGGTCAATATGGCCGACCCGAATACACTGGCTGATTTCGTCGTCACCTCTGTGGCAACCTACCCGGCAGACAAATATGTGCTGATTCTCTCCGATCACGGTTCCGGGTGGTTTGGCGGCTGGTACGATCAAACGTCCCCAGGGGATTGGATCACACCGCTTGAACTGGAAGCCGTTCTGGGGTATGTCCAGGAAAATACCAGCCTTGAGCAGTTCGAGCTGATTGGCTTCGATGCCTGTCTGATGAGTTCGCTTGAAATCTACACCGCTCTGGCACCCTATGCTCGCTATGTGGTTGCCTCTGAAGAGGTAGAGCCATCACTGGGTTGGGCTTATGCTGGATTCTTGTACGACCTGGTAGAAAACCCTGGCATGGGCGGAGTTGATCTGGCAGCGTCCATCGTCGATCACTATATTGTCGATGATGTAATTGCCTCCGCGGTTTCAGAAGAATTTATCGAAAACCTCAAGGTTAGCATTACGCTCTCCGCTTTTGATCTCGCAGCCATCCCGGATTTGCTGACTGTTTTTGATGATTTGATCATCGCCGCCAGTGAAATTGACCAGCGCCTGGTTGCCCGGGCGCGCTCCTATGCTCAGTCCTATGAGAATACCTTTGCTAACCTGGAAGAAACCTTTGGGAAAAATATCCCGCCATCTTATCTTGACCTGGGACACCTGGCGCAGGTATTGGAGGTAGAAGGTGACAGCGTAGGGATCATGCAAGCATCCAGGCAGTTGCTCGCTATCCTGAATCAGGCAGTTGTCGCTGAGAAACACGGCCCGCAAAGGCCGGGCTCCACGGGGATCAGCCTGTACTTCCCCAACTCGACCTTGTATGGCGCTTATGATCTGTTGCCAGGGTCGAATATCTATGCATTGCTTAGCGAGCATTTCGCCAACCAGTCGCTTTGGGATGACTTCTTGCTCTACCACTATACCGGCGCGCCTATGCCGGAGGCGGGGGCAGGTGGTATCGCTTTTGCCCCGGAAAACACAACCATCGCTGGCCCGGGAGTTAGCCAGATTGAAATTGCACCGATTTCAACCTCGTCAGAGGTTATTTCGGGGGATAATTGGGCCCATCTGTCAACGGAGGTCACTGGAGGTCAAGTCGCCTGGGTTAATCTCCTATGGGGTCGCTACGATCAGGATTCGGGTGCAATCCATATTATGGAAAGCTTCCCCTATAGAGCTGATTTTAATCACAATGTCAATGGTGTGGTTTACCCTGATTGGACATTGCAAACGGAGGAAGGCGTGCTTGATCTGGTAGGTGATATGGATTCAAACAGCCTGGTTGTCACTAATGGCACAGATATGGCCTTTGGAACGTTTACGACCGAACAGTATAGCGGGAACAGTGTTCTTGTGCCTGGAATTCATATGTCCGCGGCAACTGGCGAAGAACGACCTGCAGTGATGCGTTTCAACGTAGACAGCGCTGAATTTCTCAATATGCTTGTTTTTATCGTCGAAGGCGGCGCCTCTATCCCCCGTGATTATGCGCCACAGCCTGGGGATCAATTCACTTTTACCCTCACCTTTGTAGACTCGGAAACGGGTGAAACGCAATATGTCGTTGGTGATACGCTCATCTTCGGAGAGCAGCCATTCTGGTTAGATGCAACTCTTTCGCCCCCCGGCCAATACATACTTGGGGTAACCGTTGTGGATCTGGATGGCAATGTAACCCAGCAGTTCATTATGCTAACGATTGAAGAATGATCAGTGTCTCCTATAAAACCAATGAGATGTCCTGCATTCAATCAGCATCGAGAATTGCTTTGTGGTCGCAGATCCGTAAATAGGTAATTTTGTAGGTGCGGTGCACTTCCAAAGTGCGCCGCACCTGGCGTGATGGAGGACGAAAATGATCAAGCGCATCCTGCTCATATTGACCCTGATCCTGATTGTGGTGGCTTTAGATTTCACCGCGACCATAGCAGCAGAACCCCCAACAAATGAAGAGCCGCCGCTGCCCACGCTGCCTTCGGAAAGAGATCACCACCCCTACAACTGGCAGCCTGAAGATGTCAAAGGCCTGGATATGTGGGGTGATTCCGAGTCCGATGCGACCGACATCATTGCCGTATATCAGCGTGAGATGGATGGCAATTTTGAGTTCCGCCTCGATATCATGAATTTCGAAGGCGACGAACTGGCACCAATCTACTTTGCCATCGATTTCTTGGAAGGCGGCAGCAGCGAAATCAGCTCAGGGAGTTCGCTGGCCTTCGAGATCGAATGGGATCTTCTGGTTTCCATGGTAGGAAACGAATTCAAGCTCTACGATCCATCATTCACTGATATTTCTGACCAACTTGCAACTACTGAGATCAATCGGCAGCTGGATTTCATCTTCTTTGCGATCTCGGATGCAGTTTTCGCAGGTTGGGATGGCGCTCCATTTCAAATCCAGGCGATGGTATTGAACGATGCAATGACAGAGACGCTGGACGAGATACTCCCAGCGGCCACGGATGATACCACCGGTCGATCCAAGCTTGTGGTGATGTTTGCGGATGTTTATTACAGTTCATCTCCCCACGAAGCAACCAAACATTATGATGGATTCCGCGAGTTAACAGCTCAAGGACACTCTAATGAAAGAGCAGGTGAACGCAGGGGAGTGCGATATTTACTGGACGCGGTCGAGCGCTTCGAGATTCCCCTGACTCTCATTGATCATAGGATCGAAGAATTACCAGGAAGTGAGTATCTCCGCTTTAACGAACGTATTCGGCACCTCGCTGGCAAAGGTTTACTCGATTCACTGTTTATGTTGGGATATGGGCATTTCATGCCCTGGCAACCCGACGATATTGACGCCATAACGATCAATATCGAAAAAGACCTTTTAGAAGGGCTTGACCTGCCAGTGTCGGATGTCTTCTACCCGTATGAGGGTATGCTCACTTCAGGGGATATCCAGGTAATAAAGGAGGCGGGATTTGAGGCTATTTTTGCGATTTTTCAGGGCCATTATTCTTTCTTCGGCTGGATCGACGATCCTGATTTTAACCAAGCTATCTATCAGGATGAGATTGAAATACTCCGTAAGATCCACCAGTTCAACGGCATGAAATTTTTCTTTCTCACAATGTCTGATTATAGTTTTTACATGGATAGTCGCTGGGAACCGATCGACTGGGAAAATTTTCCCGACACATACGGTTTGTATACCGGGACCAACCAGGGACTGCATCTCTTTTGGCGTAGAGTCTTGCACGATATGGCCTTGGATCCCGACCAAGATCAATACATCTCCATTAACAGCGATTTGAGTATGACGCCCTGGTGGTTTCAAGACGCGGCCGAATGGAATTTCCAATGGCTGGCCAGCCATCCGTGGATCGAGGTGACTACTTTCAGCGACATCGTCAACCGCAACTGGGAGGTAATTGATCATGGCGAGCTTGATGCAACCACGGATGAAGTTCTCATGAGATACCAAAATCCGGGGGATACGCACTACAACGCCTATTTCCCACAACATTATTACGGAGGTATCTCGGATGGGCACTCGCCAGTGATCCCAGCGGGGGTTGAAATCGAATCTTATTACGATTACATCCCCTATTTGCGGGATGGTAAATTGATCCCTAGCGGACGAATCATGGGGGATGACCAGACGCCGGACAGCATCGTCTACGAAACACTGGCCAACTTGCGCGCTGCACCCGACAATCCTATTACCACCATCGCTTGGCTGTCCTATTACAACCAGATTGGCGAACAAACCTTTCACGATGGGGAGGTACTAAGTGAAGTTTCGAAGAACAAGGCAAATTTCTTGAGCCAAGTTAACAAGATCGTTGAAGCAGCGCAATGGGTTGCTGAACTCGAGCAGGGTACACTCGCAAGTGACACTCAAGCTTTCGAGAAGGATCTAGATTTAGATGGTGAGATGGAGTACGTCATGTTCAACGATCAGGTCTTTGCCATCTTCGAAAATGACGGCGGCAGACTTGAATACGCCTTTGCCTATGATCCTGATTATGGTCCCATTCAGCTAATTGCCCCAAAGAGCATGTACTTATTCCAGCCAGGTCCCAACCAAGGCTTTGATTTCCACAATGGAGAGGCAGCCATTCTTTTGGGTTGGTCCTGGGAGGTTGACGGTGCTTTTGTGGAAGATTTCGATCTGGATGGTAATTTCGAATATGAACCGCTAACGGCCTCAATAGATGAGCAAAGCCTTACGTTCAGCTACGAAACTCAGCCTGTGTCCAAGACCTTTACACTGCAAGGGGACACGATTCACGCGCATTATGAACTCGGCTCATTTGAGACCCTCAATCTTGGTTTTGCTAATGCTGTCAATCAACTGGGGGTATTCGACAAAGACTGGATCTGGAATTTTGAGCCTATCGATATGCAGGAAGTCTTGGGCTGGCAGATGAGCAGCGGTGGCGCGGTGTTATTGAGACGGGAAGGGAACTATTCCCTTCAGACAGCCTCCTTCAGTGACTCGCCCGCCAGAGTTGAAATGCAGCAAAGAGAAGATGAAAGCAGCTATCCGGAAGGGCATAGCATGTGCTTCCCCTGCAGCTGGATCAAGGTTTGGGATACACAGGAAATCGATTTTTCGCTGACGCTCAGCGCTGTCCCGATTGATAAAAGCGCTTATACCCCGATATCTGCATCTGCCGTGGCCCCGTCTGGTCCAACAACTTCTACCGAGCAACTTGATGCTAGCCCTGTAGTTTATGATGATGAGCTGCAATCTGGTTGGTCGCTGGATCCCTGGAGCGGGACGGCTGATCTCTTCTCGTCCGCAAGCGTCTACCAGGGTTCGAATGCGATTGAAGTTTCGCTTGAGCCAAGTGGAGCCATTACCTTCGACGTTGGATCATTTGATACTTCGGCGCATGACTACCTGGTCTTCTATATCAACGGAGGCGATACCGCCGACCAAGCGCTTTACGTGGAGTTGAAATCTAGAGAAGGCACATCGATTGGGGATCGTGCAATTTTGGCCGATTATACAGAAGTTTCCCCGCTTCAACCTGGTCAGTGGCACGTGGTGATGGTGCCCCTGAGCACCCTCAACCCGGACGGAGGCTCCATGGCCTGGTTCGATATCGGCGATGCCTCGGGGAACGGCGCTTCTACTTTCTACATCGATGAGATGCGCTTTGTGGCCGTGGATCCGTAACGATATCAGGTGAGTGGCACTTTCCGAAGGACTTCCAAGTGTAGCACTGGAAGCGAAGTGCCAGTCACCTGCAACAAACCAATAGCTGGGTATAATCCTCTACATGTGAAAGGAGCCGTCATGCTTAAGAAACTCAAATGGATTATCCCGGCTATTTTGATTCTGGGTGCACTGGTTCTCTATTTCTATCCTGTACCCAACATCTCGTTCGAAGAATTATCATCTGCAGTTAATCCGGAAATCACCGCAGCATTTCTGGATTTTCGGAATGCACACCCACCCCAGCAGATGGAAGTCAATGACGCAAAATGGGAATATATCTCTTTTGGTCAGGGCGAAGAAACCATACTCTTTTTGCACGGCATGACCGGTGCCGCCGATATCTGGTTCCAGCAGATGCTGGCCATGAAAGATGATTATCGGGCAATCTCGCTGACCTACCCGCCAGTCGATAGCCTGGAGGCCATGAGCCAGGGGGTCTTGGCGATCCTTGAGCAGGAAAACGTGTCAACGATCAACCTGGTTGGCTCTTCCCTTGGCGGATATTTCGCCCAATATCTGGTAGCCAGTTACCCTGAAACGGTTGATCGTGCTGTTTTCGCCAACACCTTCCCGCCCAACGACCTCATCGCCGAGAAGAACAAAACTATCGGTATGCTACTGCCGTTCTTGCCAGAATGGCTGGTGATGAATGTCTTCCGGGGTAGCTTCGAGGGCGATGTCTACACCGCTTCTGGTAATTCAGAATTGGTGTTGGCTTACCTTTTGGAGCAATCCTATGGGCGTATGTCCAAGGCCCAGGTAGTAGGACGTTTCCACTGCGTAGTAGATCCCTTTACAGCTCCAGATGTTGAAACCCTTGGGGTTCCAGTGATGATCATCGAGGTCGATAATGATCCTCTAGTAGAGCAAGTTCTCAGGGAGCAGTTGAAAGTCACATATCCAGGAGCAACCGTCCATACGCTGCACGCTGTGGGACATTTCCCGTATTTGAATTCTCCAGATGAATATACCGCCCTGTTGGAAGGATTCTTCGGAAAATAACATTCATCAATCCTCCACTTTCTCTTCACAACTTCTTCATATGCACAAATTATCATTTAGTCACATTAACACCGACCTGGGCGGCAATGTCCCCAGGTCGGTGAGAAAAAATACTAAAGGAGTATTTCTGATGAAGAAAACTATATTGATCGTAGCAGTTGTTGGTGTTGTAGCTTTAGTTTTGAGTGGAGTAGGCTATGCCTACGCCCAGGATGATGATCCCTCTACCCCCTTCGGACGCGGTGGTTTTGGCCGCCATGCCGAGTTCGGCCACGGAATGATGGGCTGGGACGGCGACGGCGAATACGGCCCAATGCATGAGACCATGCAAGCCGCCATTGCCGAGGCTCTCGGCCTGACTGTTGAAGAACTGGATGCCGCTTGGGAAGAGGGCAAGTCCCCTTGGGATGTCGCTCAGGAACAGGGTCTCACAGAAGAAGAATTCAGCACCTTGATCTTTGATGCTCGCACAGCGGGCCTCGAGCAGGCCGTCGCCAATGGCGATCTCACCCAGGAGCAGGCTGACTGGATGCAGAGCCGTTGGGATGAGATGAAAGAAGCCGGTTTCGGCCCCGGTTCAGGTGGTTGTGATGGTGATGGTTTCGGTCATCATGGCGGGCGCGGCCCCGGTGGACGTTTCTCCGACTCTGATGAAGGCTAATCCCTAAAAGCTTATTCATATCAAAATGGGTGGCGCCGGTTCGCCACCCATTTTCCGTTATAATCAGTTTGTTGCTAATTAACGCTGTTTGAAAGTATCTCTATTATGCTGTCATTCTGAGCCCTAATGGGGCGAAGAATCTCTTTAACCAATGTGGGTAGATCCTTCGCTTCGCTCAGGATGACATACAGTAAGGAAAACTTGCACATCGAGATAAGTAAGACTTCCGATGTCTTTAAAAAGAAAACTATGTCAAAAATCCTGATCATTGAAGATGAACCCGAGCTGGTCAAAGTGCTGCGAGACTATTTAGAGAAAGCAAACTTCGACGTGTCGACCGCCTACCGCGGCGATACTGGTCTCTCTACCTGGCAGCACGAACGACCCGATCTGGTGCTGCTCGATCTCAACTTGCCAGGCATGGATGGCCTCGATGTGGCACGGGAGATTCGCCGGAAAGGCGACACACCGATCATCATGCTTACCGCCCGAGTCGAAGAAACTGACCAGTTGATCGGCCTGGAGTTAGGTGCGGATGATTATGTCACCAAACCCTTCTCGCCGCGCGTCGTTGTGGCCAAAGTTCGGGCCGTACTGCGTCGCTCGGCAGCTGAGACCAGCCCCACTCAAGTTCTGCGGATCGCTGACCTGGAGATCGACATGGACGCTTACGCAGTCAGCAAAGCTGGAAACCCTCTTGATCTCACCCCAACAGAGTTCGATATCCTTTCTACCATGGCTGCCAACCCGGGCAGAGCTTTCTCACGCATGCGCCTGTTGGAAGCCACACAAGGCGCGGCCTTCGAAGGCTATGAGCGCACCATCGATGCGCATATCAAGAACCTGCGCGCCAAGCTAGAATCGGACCCCAAAAATCCACAATACATTGAGACCGTCTTCGGGATTGGGTATCGCTTCGCCCGCCAATAATCGTCGCTGCTGCTTTCAGCTAGCAGCTTACAGCTATCATCTAATGGCTAACTAACCACTACCTATGACTCGCCGACTTCTACTTGCATTTTCCTTCGTTGTACTGATTACCATTGTCAGCCTGGTGGTCATCGTGCGTTTGAACACTGCGCAAACTGTGCGCACATTCATGTTCCGTGGCGGAATGGCAGGAGTAGAAAGTCTGGTAAGCGAACTCGAGGAACACTACACCGAATCTGGATCTTGGCATGGGAGCGACCAAGTTTTTCGCGGTGCGCCTGGCCCCGGACAGGGCGGCCCTGGTTCGGGGATGAAACCGGGTATGGGAATGAGAAATGAGGAGATGATGGGCCAGCATATTCGGCTGGTTGACTTGGATGGAAATGTCGTTCTGGATAATCTTGATGATGAGGGGTTTGGTCATGTTGAAGAAGGCGAGTTGGAATATGCCATTCCTCTCGAAGTAGCTGGCCAGGAAGTTGGCTACTTGTTAGCTGAAGGAGGGCAGCTTTTCACAACAGAAAACGAGCAAGCTTTGTTATCTCGTCTTAATCGCGCAGCTTTTACTGCGGCGGTGATCGCTGGCGGCGTGTCCCTGATTTTGGCCCTATTGTTATCTTATAGTTTGCTACGTCCTGTCCGCGACCTAACAAAAGCTGCTTCGCAAATGGCCGAGGGAGATCTCAGCCAGCGCGTGCGCGTGCGTGGGGATAAACCGCTGGCCACATTGGGGGTAGCCTTCAACCGCATGGCTGTATCCTTGCAGCAGGCTGGTGATCGGCGCCAGGCGCTTACGGCGGATATTGCTCATGAACTGCGCACACCCTTAGCCGTGCAGCGCGCCCATCTCGAAGCCTTGCAAGACGGCATATATGATTTGACTTCTGAAAACCTGGTCCCCATCGAAGAACAAAATCGTGCCCTGACGCGTTTGGTTGAAGATTTGCGCACATTAGCCCTGGCTGATGGAGGGCAATTGACGCTGGAACGAACCTCCACGGACTTCACTGCTCTCTTAGAACGGTTGATCTCCCGTTTCGACCCCCAGGCTGCCGCGCAGGGAGTTGAGATTGCATTGTCTCCAATGGGGGCGCCTGCGTTTGTGGAAATCGACCCCCAGCGCGTGGAACAGATCCTCAACAATTTGCTGAGCAATGCCTTACGTTATTCGCCGGATGGTGGCGTAATCAGTGTTCAGTGTTCAGTAACCAGTAAACAGTTGGGAGTAGAACGTAAACTGATTACTGAAAACTGGTTACTGATTACTGTAAAAGACACTGGCCCAGGCATTCCCAAAGAATCGCTCCCCCATATCTTCGAGCGTTTCTACAAAGCAGATCGCTCGCGCACTTCTGTAGAGGGGGGAAGTACAGGCCTGGGATTATCCATCGCACAAAAATTGGCCCAAGCACATGGGGGCGATATTACGGCCGAAAACCATCCCAATGGTGGGGCAATATTTACTTTGACTCTGCCAATCAACTAAATTAAGTTTCTAAAAATCTATAATGGTCAGTAGAATGTTGAACACCGCAGAGTCGCGGAGAGCGCAGAGAAAACCTTTTTCAAGAGAAAAACTCAGCGAACTCTGCGTCTCTGCGGTAAAAATCGTGTTCAAGCTATTGTTGACCAATACAAAGTTTCTAAAAATCTGATGAGTAACAGATTCATATCCCTGAGCAGACACTGAGCGGTGCGAAGTGGAAGTCGAAGGGTGAATATTGGTTCCGACTACTTCATGAACATCTGCTCAATGTTAAATGCGCTTGATTCATCAATCCAGACCTGCAACTTGTAACATTCAACGTTCAATGTTTTAGGGGTACAATTATCCCGCTTCGCTAAACGGAGAGATCCATGGCGCAAATGAAAATCCTGATTACTGATAATTTCACCGAAAACGGCATCGAATCTCTATCTGCATCTGCAGATGTAGATTATCAACCGGGTATGGCGCCAGATGATTTACTGGATTGCATCTCAGCGTACGATGCGCTGATCGTGCGCGGCCGCACCAAGGTGAACGCCGATGTCATTGTGGCGGCATCAAAACTCAAAGTTATTGGCAGAGCAGGTGTCGGTGTTGATAATATCGATCTGGCCTCAGCGCAAAGCCGCAATATCACGGTTGTCAACACGCCTACAGCCAACACCATTGCCGTAGCAGAACATACCCTGGCCTTGATCTTTGCTCTGGTGCGGTCTGTGGCACAGGGCGATGCCGCCATGAAATCTGGCCGCTGGATCAAAGATGATATTGTAAGCACTGAGATGGGCGGCAAGGTTTTGGGAATTGTTGGCCTGGGGAATATCGGCTCTGCTGTTGCGCAGCGAGCAGCTGGATTTGGTTTGAAAGTTATTGCCCACGACCCTAAGAAGACGGATGAGTTTCTATCCAGACATAGTGCTGAATCCGTCACGCTAGCAGATTTGTATTCTCGTGCAGATATTATCTCGCTGCATGTGCCTTTAAGCCCCAAAACTCAGCATATGATCAATGGGCAAGCCTTCGCACAAATGAAGAGAGGTGTTTACCTGATTTGTACAGCGCGCGGCGGCATTATCAACGAAACGGCGCTGCTCTCAGCTTTAGAAACTGGGCAAGTTGCAGGGGCAGCCTTAGATGTTTTCGCCCAGGAGCCACCCGGCCTGACAGCAGTAGTTTCGCACCCCAAAGTGATTGCCACGCCCCATATTGCTGCGCAAACCCATCAAGCGCAAATCCGCGCTGCTGCCGATATTGCTGACGAAGTGCTGGCAGCATTACGCGGTGAACCTCTGCGTTGGAAGATCGTATAAGAATTAGATTGTTGCATTTACACTGGTTGCACTGCTTTAGCGAGGCAACTAGAAATCAGTCAACCTTTTAGGAGCTTTCATGAAAGAAAAACTAAATAAGCTAAAAGAACTGACCGCCGAAATCATGGATATATACAACGCTGCGCAACTTTTAGAGTGGGATCAGCAGGTCAATATGCCTCCTGGGGGTGCTGAACAGCGCGGCAACCAGACTGCCACTTTACAACGTATCTTGCACACGAAGACTATCTCTCCAGAATACAGCAAATTACTGGAAGAGCTTGTTGCAAGTGCAGATGAACTCGACCCCGATTCGGATGATGCACGCTTGATCGAAGCCTGTAAACGATTTTACGATCAAAGGGCCAAGGTGCCGCCAGAATTTACTGCAGAGTGGTATAAGACAATTTCATTAGCATACTCTACCTGGGAGAAGGCCCGTGAAGCTTCCGATTTCAAGATGTTCCAGCCTGATCTTGAAAAGGTTGTTGAAATGCGTCGCCAATTTGCAGAATTCTTTGCGCCGTACGATCATGTCTATGATCCGCTGTTAGATTACTTTGAGCCCGGCATGAAGACAGCCGAAGTCAAGGCCATTTTTGATGAACTGCGCCCCCAACAGGTAGAATTGCTCAAGGCTATTGCCGATCAACCTCAAGTCGATGATTCCTTCCTACACATTGAATACGACGAACAGAAACAATGGGATTTCGGCGTCGAAGTGATTACCAAGTATGGCTACGATTGGGAACGCGGCCGCCAGGATAAATCAGCACACCCCTTCACCACGGGCTTCAGCGTCAACGATGTGCGCATTACCACGCGCGTCGACCCCTTGTTCCTCCCCTCAGCTTTGTTTGGGACTCTGCATGAGTGCGGCCACGGTCTCTATGGCATGGGCATCAATCCCGCCTATGAACGTACTCCCTTAGCCGATGGCGCTTCTTTGGCTGTGCATGAATCGCAATCCCGCACATACGAAAATCTGGTCGGGCGCTCGATGCCATTCTGGCAGCATTTCTATCCTCGTTTGCAAGAATTCTTCCCTGCTCAATTGGGTAATATCGATCTGCCCACTTTTTATAAAGGCATCAACAAGGTTGAACCCTCATTGATCCGTGTGGAAGCAGACGAGGCTACTTATAACCTGCACATCATGCTGCGCCTGGAAATCGAAATCGCCCTGATGGAGGGTGCCTTGGAAGTCAAAGATCTGCCTGAAGTTTGGAACACGCGCATGCAAGAGTATTTGGGTGTTACACCTCCCAACGACAGGCTTGGCGTTCTGCAGGATGTGCATTGGTCCAGTGGCTATATTGGTTACTTCTCTACTTACGCCCTTGGCAACCTGATCTCTGCCCAGCTGTGGGAGACAATGATTGCCGACATCCCCGATCTGACTGATCAATTTGCCCGAGGCGAATTCAGCGCCTTAACCGAGTGGATGAAGAGCAAGATCCATGTTTATGGTGCCAAGTACAAGCCGCAGGAGCTTGTTCAAAAAGTAACCGGCTCTCAAATTGACCCGGCACCTTATATGAAATATTTGCAAACAAAATACGGCGAGATTTACAGTTTGTAATTGTCCTAGAATCCAACCTGAGCCAACGTGAAAGCCAAGCGTTGGCTCTCTTTTTTTCTACCTCCCTCATGGTAGAATTTCACTGTAATTCAAAAAATACGAGGCTGTAAATGGCGCGGATCCTGTTCATTGATGATGATATTCTGACCCTGGAAACTTACGAGAAAATTGCATCGTATTTCGGCCATGAAGCTTTTTTGGCAGACTCGGGAGCCAAAGCAATCAAAATGGCTCGAAAGAATTCTGTAGATTTGATCTTGCTGGATCGACAATTGCAGGATATGGATGGTTTTCAAATTTTGAAAGAAATTCGCAATATGGATGTACCGCTGGAAGTTCCAGTGGTCATGGTTTCTGCCAGCCATTCAGGTTTCGCTGACCGGGCTGTGGCTGAGGGGGCACAAGAGTTTTTGAGCAAACCGCTGCTCACTGATGATCTATTAGAGTTGGTTGAAAAGTACACTTCAGGCTGAATTTATGCTTCGTCGCGGCGTTTTGTGGATATCTCTGCTATTCTTTGTGTGGCTGAGTGGGTGTGATGCTTTACCTGCCTCCAAAGAACTGCCTACTTTAATCCCAACAGAACAACTTCCCACCGTGATCGCCATGACTGCCGAAGCCATGGTGACACCCTCGAGCACGCCAGAGCCAACCTCGACTATAACCCCCACCGAAGTCGTAGTCATCGATGAACTCGATGAGAGTGACGCTGCATCAGAAACAAGCCCCGTCGAGGATTCAAATCCCTCCCCAACATCGCAAAGTCCCATCCCTCCTGCACAGATCGCCATCTTCAACCCCGGACCACTCTCCAAAGTAGTCTCCCCGATCTCCTTAGTGGCCTATGTTGTCCCTGGTGCGGATGAGCGCGCCCGCCTGGAATTATGGGGAGAAGACGGCCGCCTGATGTACCGTAGGATTTTCAATTTCACCACTTCTGCTCCCCAGGGGCGTATCGTGACTGATTTTGGTTTTGAGATCCCCGGTGTTGCCGAGACCGGGCATCTATCCATCCAAACCCAGGATGAGTATGGCCGCCTCTTGGCTCTGGCCTCTATCGATTTGATCCTGCTCTCAAGCGGAGATGCCGATATCAGCCTGGCTAGCGATACACTGTCTCCGATTGTGATTCAAAACCCCATCGAAAAAGAGTTGATCTTTGGCGATAAGATGCTGGTCGAAGGGGTGGCGCGCACAGCCTCAGACCAACCCTTGTTAGTGGAAATTGTGGCCGCCGATGGGCGCATCCTGGGTTCGCGTTTGGCTGGGGTGGTACCTACCGAAAAGGGCGAGCACAATCTCTTTGCAACAGAGATCAGTTACCAGATCAACGCGCCTACCTGGGTACGTGTGATCGTCTCGGAGCGCGGCGGGCGCCTGCCAGGGGCAGTAAATGTCTCCACGGTTGAAGTGTTGTTAAGTCCTTGAACGGTATTCAGTTTTCAGTAGTCTGTTTTCAGTAGTCTTGACAAATCGGACAAAAAGGCTACAATTTATATCAAGTTATTCATAAAAATTACTGGAGTAAAATAATGCCATTTAACTGCATCTGTATGGGGCGGGGATCGTAAGTCTACCCGTCTCGCAAAGAATTAGCGAACTTCCACAGCCAACGGACTGGCGAAGGGTAGGCACGACCCCGCAAAACACAAGTATTTTATAACTTGTTGCGGAGCTTCTGCTGCCCTTATTCTGCGAAGCAGAGTAAATTTCAAGTCTGTTGGCTGTTTTTGTTTTAGAGATTGGAGTCTAGAGATTGGAAGATGGAAGTAGGAAACTGGAAGTTAGACAATTGTGAATTGAAGAATATCGATTCCTAAATGCAATTTTGAACCTCCAACATCTAACATCTAACCTCCACCAAGGAGAAATCATGACCTCTAAGGTCAATACCATTACCACGAAACCCACAGTATCTGCCCATCAAGAGTCTGAAGTTGAAGGCATGGCGCTGCTCAAGGCAGTGGGCAATACGCCCTTATTGCCGTTGCGCCGGGTTACCAAAAATATCTCTCCGGATGTGAAAGTTTACGCCAAGGCGGAATGGTTCAATCCCGGTGGTTCGGTTAAGGATCGACCAGCATTCAATATCATCCGCTCGGCGCTGTACGAGTGCCGCCTGCTGCCGGGGATGCGTCTGCTTGATTCGACTTCGGGCAATATGGGCATTGCTTATGCCACCTTTGGCGCAGCGCTGGATATCAATGTCACCCTGGCAATGCCAGAAAACGCCAGCCCTGAACGTGTCTCTATCCTGCGCGCCTTGGGGGCAGAGGTGGTATTCACCGACCCACTGGAAGGTTCGGATGGCGCCATACTCGTAGCGCGACAGATGGCTAAAGAGCAGCCTGATCTTTACTTCTATGCTAACCAATACGATAACCCTGCCAACTGGCAGGCTCACTACAACTCCACCGGCCCCGAAATTGTAGAGCAGACTCAGGGCGCGGTGACCCACTTTGTGGCCGGTTTGGGAACATCCGGTACCCTCACCGGAGTCTCGCGCTATTTACGAGAGTACAACCCCGAGGTCGAAATTGTCGCCGCCCAACCCGATGCCGCTTTTCACGGATTGGAAGGTCTCAAGCATATGCCCACCGCTATCCAACCTGCCATCTATGATCCCAAAATCCCCGACCGCATTGCCGAAGTGACTACGGAAGCGGCGCATGAAATGGTGCGAAAGCTAGCCCGTCAAGAGGGTTACTTCGTGGGTATCTCATCTGGTGCCGCGGCAGTCGCTGCGTTACAGTTGGCCGCTGAATTGGAATCTGGTGTGGTTGTGACTGCCTTCCCCGATGCGGGGTATAAGTATTTGAGTGATGATGCGTTGTGGGAGACGCGTTGAACGTTTGAACGTTCAAATGTCCAACGGATAACAGAGTAAAAATGAAATTAGAAATTACCGCATCCTTGCTGAATAAAATTCATTCTCACGGTGAGCAATCTTACCCCGAAGAGGGGGCTGGTTTTTTGCTAGGACGAGCCGATGCGACCTCGCGGGTGGTGACTGAAATTTTGACCCTTACTAATTCCCGCGAGGATTCCGCCCGGCACAACCGCTACCTGCTGACTGCACAAGATATGCTGCGTGGCGAAAACGAAGCCGAACGCCTGGGCCTGGATGTAATCGGCGTTTTCCACTCTCATCCCGACCATCCCAACCGACCCTCCGAATTCGACCGCGAGTGGGCCATGCCCTGGTTCTCGTATATCATCACCAGCGTGCACGCTGGAAAGGCCATTGAATCCCGATCGTGGCGACTGGTGGATGATCGCTCGAAGTTCGATGAGGAAGAAATTCAAGTAATCAGTATTCAGTGACCACTAACCACTGACAACTGATCACTGTTTACTGGTATTTACAGGTAGAATCATGCACATAAACAAACTGACAAAAGTCGATCACACGGCTTTGAAAACAAATCAAGCACTGATTATCACGCTGAATGTGCTCGCTTTCATTTTGAACGTTCCCTGGTTAGCGTTGATCGTAACAGTGGTGATGATCCTTGGTATCTTAAGAAAAAAGCCCGGTTTCGGTTTCATATACCGATTGCTAAAACCCTCTGGATGGCCTAAACCGGATGTCATCATGGATAACCCTGAACCGCATCGTTTCGCCCAGGGTTTTGGCGCGGTAGTGATGCTAATTGGGTCCGTATCCCTTTACACCGGTGCACTTACTTTGGGTTGGGCACTAATCTGGTTGGTTGTGGCATTGGCAGCCCTGAACCTTTTTGCTGGATTCTGTATTGGCTGTGCGCTGTATTACTGGCTCAACCGTTTCAACTTGCCCGGATTCTCCAAATCTCCTCCCGAGGGCACTTTCCCTGGGATGAGGCCCAGCGCCTGATCGGCTATGGCTACAGAAATATTAACACGTACTTTATTAGCCCTGGCTATCACCGGTGTGGGCGTTGGGGCCTATGGCTTGGCGAATCGCTATGTGCTCAGGCGCGCCGCGCACAAAACCCGCGGCTTAGAAACCTTCCACCCTGGTGCCCCGGCAATCCTCTATTTCACTACACCCGCCTGTGCGCCATGTAAGACCATCCAACGTCCGGCCATCATTGAAGTGCAGAAAACGCTGGAATATGATGTCCAGGTGATCGAGGTCAATGCCAGCTCCCAAACTGACATGGCCGATTACTGGGGCGTGCTCAGTGTCCCAACCACCTTCATCATAGACAAAACTGGGCAGCCGCGTCACATCAATCATGGCGTGACTAGCGCCAGAGAACTTATCAAACAAATAGAAATGTACAAAAACTGAAATAAAATATAGGTAAAAACATGCCAATTTTACGAATCCCTACACCGTTACGTCCTTATGCTGAAGGACAAACTGAAGTAAACGTTCAAGGTCAAACTGTTGGTGAGGCTTTGGGTGATCTGACCGCGCAATTTCCTGAATTAAAGAAGCATCTCTTTTCTGATGCGGGCGAATTGCGCGCATTCGTTAATCTTTTCCTTGGCGAAGAAGATGTCCGCCACCTTGAGGGCGTCGACACTCCCCTGAGTGAAGATGATAAGCTTAGAATTATTCCCTCCATTGCTGGAGGGTAGTATGAAGTGCGATGTGCAATACTTTGGACATCGCACTCCGCTCCCCGCACACGAGGAACGACAACATGTTACCAACTCTATCTCACGAAGAAATTCATCGCTACTCGCGTCACTTGCTGATCCCCGAGGTTGGCTTGGAGGGTCAGCAGAAACTCAAAGCCGCCTCTGTTTTGATGATTGGCACGGGCGGGCTAGGCTCGCCGGTGGCATTGTACCTGGCCGCGGCAGGCATTGGCCGCATCGGTCTGGTCGACTACGATGTGGTTGATTTCTCCAATTTGCAGCGACAGGTCATTCATGGCGAATCTAAGCTAGGTGTGCTCAAAGTGGAGTCTGCCCGCGAGCGCATGCTGGATATCAATCCCGCTATCCAGGTTGATATTTACAACGAGATCTTCACCTCGGAGAACGCCCTGCGCATCGCTGAGCCGTATGACTTGATCATCGACGGCACGGACAATTTCCCTACGCGTTATCTGGTCAACGACCTGTGTGTGTTGACCGGGAAGCCCAATGTTTACGGCTCGATCTTCCGCTTTGATGGCCAGGCCAGCGTTTTCTATGCCGAAGAGGGACCTTGCTATCGTTGTCTCTTTCCAGAGCCACCGCCACCAGGGTTAGTGCCTTCATGCGCAGAGGGTGGCGTTCTGGGCATCCTGCCGGGTACCATCGGTAGTATCCAGGCGACGGAGGCCATCAAGCAAATTTTGGGCATTGGCGATTCATTGATCGGCAAGCTGCTGCTTTACAACGCTTTGGATATGACCTTCGACTTTGTCAAACTGCGCAAGAACCCCAATTGTTTGGTTTGCAGCGAAAATCCCGAAGTTACCGAATTGATCGATTACGAAGAGTTTTGCGGTATGCCCGCTCATGACCAGGATGAAGGCTCTGCGGGCGAAGGTTGGGATATCACTGCCAATGATCTGAAAGAACGCCTTGATGAAGGCAACGGCCTGCGCCTGATCGATGTGCGCGAACCGCATGAATTAGCTATCTCCGCTCTCGTAGGTGCTGACCTGATCCCGTTGGGACAATTAGCATCAAGGATGCATGAACTCGATAGCGCTGATGATATTGTGCTTTTCTGCAAGATGGGAGGCCGTTCCACGCGCGCTTTGGAAGTCCTCGTCAGCGCCGGGTTCCGTAAGGTCAAGAATCTCAAGGGCGGCATCAACGCCTGGGCCAAGGACGTCGACCCCAGTTTGCCAATTTATTAGCATATGCCTGAACAGATAAATGCTCGTGAAACCTCCTGGATGAGAATGGCAATTCCAGGAGGTTTTTATCTGATTGCCGCTTGCCACAGGTGCACTGGCCTGGGGAGATGCATACGATGCTCTACTACTTTAGAGTAACCCGCTTTTGCACCATTGAGCTCAATGATGCGCGAAGAGGCCAAAACTAATCAAATAATGCGCGCAGATAAAAAAATGTACTGTTCTTAACAGAATGGTTCTATGGGAATTGCCGTGAGAGACATCACATTTGGGGGTAGGGAGCGTGCGGAGCACGCCGCCTACCCCCAAATGTGGCCCCTTACCACGGCGATTCCTAGAGACCCAACAGAATTGTTAAATATGCATTGCTAATTATTGCTATAATTCCTAACCCGGACGAGCCGGAACCAAAAAGGAGAAAAGGAAAGAGAGAAAGTCGCTCAATAAGACGGGTCAAAAAGCACCCTACACAAGTCAGTAACGAGATCAGCTAAGAGCTATCTCAGACTTAGGAAACGGGGAAG
>JADHTJ010000197.1 GCA_016785015.1 Anaerolineales bacterium | reverse complement strand
TGCGAATACCACAAATTCCGCGCCCAGGTGAAACCCTCCTGGGCGGTGTTTTCAATACTTTCCCCGGAGGAAAAGGTGCAAACCAGGCGGTTGCTGCAGCGCGCTTAGGCGCGCATGTCACGATGATCGGCTGTGTTGGTGGTGATGCCTTTGGTAAGGAGATGCGGGACACGCTCATTGCCGAAGGCATCGACACCACACATGTTTTGGTTCAAGAAGAATCTGCAACTGGCGTAGCGCTGATTCAAGTGGACGAAAAGGGGCAGAACAGCATTGCCGTCGCTTCCGGTGCAAACTTCCAATTGACCAACGCAGACGTCGAAAAATCCATGCAGTCTATAGGGAAGTTCGATGTGCTGGTCATGCCGCTCGAAACCCCGCTTGAAACAATTTATACTGCCGCAAAGATCGCCTCTCTTCGCGGGGCGAAAGTTCTCCTTAATCCCGCACCCGCGCAAGCATTGGATCAAGACCTGCTCAAACTCGTAGATGTGTTGTTACCCAACGAGTATGAGGTCGCCACGATGGCGGGGTTGCCACCACTCCAATCCGCCGCCGATGTTCGAATAGCTGCGGAAAAACTACTTTCACTTGGGACGAGGAATCTTCTCGTGACGATGGGCGGTCAGGGGGCAATTCTTTTTGATGGGAAAATGGAATTGAAAATATCAGCCTATCCGATACAAGCCGTGGATACCACTGCCGCTGGAGATTGTTTTGTCGGCGCTCTGGCAGTAGGAATTAGTGAGGGAAAATCAATTGCGACTTCCGCTGAATTTGCCAGTGCGGCCGCAGCTATTTCAGTCACCCGCAATGGTGCGCAGCCATCCCTTCCTCATCGTGAAGAAGTCGAGCAGTTTGTACGCGAAAGGAACAAAAAGCAATGAAAAAAACTGGAATTATTAACGCCCCTATCTCAACCGTGATCGCCCATCTCGAACATTCTGACATGTTGACAGTTGCCGATGCCGGGCTACCTGTCCCTGCCGCAACGCAGCGCATTGACTTGGCACTGAAACCCGGCATCCCCGGCTTTTTGGAAACTCTCGAAGTAGTGCTAACCGAAATGTTTGTGGAAAAAGCCTACGTTTCCGAGGATGTTTTGGTTAAGAGTCCTCATATTTATGCCGGGATTCAGAAATTACTCGGTGATGTTCAGATTGAAGCGTTGCCGCATCCGGCGTTCAAAGAACTGACAGGTTCGACCAAAGCTATTATCCGCACCGCTGAATTTACACCCTTTGCCAATGTCATCCTAGTGGCTGGCGCCTGGGGATTTGAATTATAGATTTTCAAATTACACCATCAAGTTAAGGAGAGATAACCATGAGTACAACATTAGGAGTCATTTTTGGCAACCGAGATTTTTTCCCTACCCATCTCGTAGGCGAAGCGCGGAAGGATATCCTTGCCCTGTTTAAGGAAATGAAGATCGAGGGCGTGATGCTTGGCGAGAACGAAACCAAACTCGGATCGGTAGAAACCTATGCCCACGCCAAAGCTTGTGCTGACCTATTCAAAGCCAATCGAGATCGCATTGAGGGCATCATCGTCGTTTTGCCCAACTTTGGTGATGAAAAGGGTGTGGCAGACACCATCAAACTTTCTGGGTTAAATGTCCCGATTTTGGTGCAGGCTTATCCAGACACTCTCGGGGCTTTCAATGTCGAGCGTCGCCGCGATGCTTTCTGTGGCAAGGTTTCGGTCTGCAATAACCTGCGCCAGTACGGTTATCAATTTTCCCTAACCAGTTTACACACCAGCCACCCAACTACGGATGCGTTCAAAAAAGATCTGCAGAAATTCGTAAGCGTCTGTCATGTGGTTAAAGGGTTGCGTACCGTCCGCTTGGGAGCCATAGGCGCGCGCCCTGGCGCGTTTAATACTGTACGCTACAGTGAAAAAATTTTGCAAGCCTCTGGTATCACCGTAACGACAGTGGACTTGTCCGAAATCATTGGCAACTCCACGCGCCTAAGCGATGATGCGCCAAAGGTAAAAGCCAAACTCGAAGAAATTCATGCTTATGCCAAACATGACACCGTTCCATCAACAGCCATCGTGCGCATGGCAAAACTCGGCGTCGTCATTTCAGACTGGATGCAAGCCAACGATTTACAAGCAACCGCCCTGCAATGCTGGACCTCCATCCAGCAGAATTACGGTATCAATGCCTGTACGTTGATGAGTATGATGAGCGATCAGTTGATGCCTTCTGCCTGTGAAACGGATATCACTGGTGTTGTTTCGATGTATGCGCTGCAACTGGCATCCAATTTCCCTGGCGCATTGGTGGATTGGAATAATAATTATGCCGATGATCCCGACCGCTGTGTTTTATTCCACTGCGGCAATTGGGCGAAGTTCTTTGTCCCTGAAATTGAGATCAAGACTGCTCCGATTTTGGGAACCACCATTGGCGAAGAGAACACCTATGGAGCTATGGCTGGGCGCGCTGCTGCTGGACCGATGACTTATGCACGTGTCAGCACTGACGACATCAGAGGCATTATCCGTGCTTATACTGGCGAAGGCGAACTCACCAACGATCCGCTGGACACCTTCGGACACCGCACTGTGGTTCACACGCCCAATCTACAAAAATTGCTTGCATACCTTTGTAATAACGGATTTGAGCATCATGTTGCCATGACAATGGGTAATGTTGCCAACGCGCTCGATGAAGCCTTTACTAATTACATGGGCTGGGAAAATTACAATCATTCATAGGGTGTGCTGTCGATTTGTTTCAACCCTTCAGATTTATGAGGTTGTAGAGAGAATAAAACGCACAAAAAACTGGCATCTGAAGGTCAGTTTATTGTGCGTTTCTAAAAACGTTAACATATTGGATATTTTGACTCTATAGGAGATTGATAAGATGATCAGCAGCATAAAAGATTACACGTTGTTAAACAACGGACTTAAAATGCCTTGGTTAGGGTTTGGTGTTTTTAAGATTAACGATGGACAGGAAGTAGAAGATGCGGTCAAGTATGCCCTGGAAATTGGCTATCGCAGTATTGATACGGCAACGGTATACAGAAACGAACGTGGCGTTGGTAAAGCGATTCGAGAAAGTGGCATTCCGCGTGAGGATATATTTTTGACCACCAAAGTGTGGAATGATGACCAGCGCGAGAAGCGAATAATGGCGGCATTTGAAGAAAGCCTAGAACGACTAAAGACCGAATACGTGGATTTATACCTGGTCCATTGGCCGGTGAAAGGTTTCTATCAAGAAACGTGGCAAGAGATGGAAAAGATTTATCAAAGCGGTCGCGCCAAAGCGATTGGTGTTAGCAATTTCCAAATTCATCATCTCGAAGATATCCTGCATGATAGTCAGGTTGTTCCCGCTGTGAATCAGATCGAATTTCATCCACGTCTCGTTCAACCAGAGTTATTGAAATTCTGCCAGGAACAAAAAATTCAGACTGAGGCGTGGAGTCCTCTAATGCAGGGAGAGATTTTCTCTGAACCGCTTGTTAAAAGAATAGCCGAGAAGTATCAAAAAACCCTTGCACAGATTGCTCTACGTTGGAATTTGCAACATGAAGTCATTACTATCCCCAAATCAGCTAATCCCAATCGCATTGCCGAAAATTCTCAAATATTCGACTTCGAGATTGCGCAGGAAGATATGAATCTGTTGGATGCGTTGGATCAAGGCAAACGTGTTGGACCAGACCCGGATAATTTTAATTTTTGAGTTTATCCCAACTCGTTTTTGACATATTAGGCATCTTGCATAAGTGCTTTAGCCGCCGTCCTCGGCGGCGTGTTTCAGAGAAGCCTGCGCCGAGGACAATGCAGGGAGCGTGTGAAAATTAGACTTTTGCAAGATGTCTATTGATTTACCCCAGATTTATCTTGAAGTTCTACGAGGCAGATCTATCATTCAATTTCACATAAGGCAAGATATAATTAATTGCCGGTCATCTGCACCATAATTCTCTGGAGGAACTCATGAACAATCCTGAAGTAACCCAAATGGCGCTTGATATTTTGCGTAAAGGCAATAATTTCCAGTGGTACGTAATCACTTTTCTTGCGTTGGTGGTTTACGTATACATGAACGAAATATCCAAGAAAAACTGGAAAGGCATCGCGGCTGGACTCGCTTTATATTCTGTGCATTGGTTTTACGAAATCATAAACGCCCTTATCCAGCATTTCAGTGGTCATGCCTTGTGGACTGTGCCAACCGGCACTTCCTTTTTAATTCTGATCGGGGTGGGGATCGAACTGAGCTTTATGTTCTCGATCGCTGGTCTTGTTTTGAGCAAGCTGTTGCCGGAAGATCCCAAGATGAAGATCATGGGGATCAACAACCGGCTGCTTTTTGTGATCGGGAATGCGGCTTTCTTTGGTCTTGTAGAGATTTTTCTGGCGAAGACACCGGCTTTTGTTTGGGTCTATCCTTGGTGGGGATCTTTCCCGGTCTTTCTAACCGTTTATATCCCTTTCTTTTTAGCCGCTTTCTACTGCTATGACTGGCAGCCCAAGAAGCAGATCACCTTTATTGGGGCTTTTGCTGCAGTGGATGTTTTGATGATAATCGTCTTTGCAGGTATTTTAGGGTGGATTTAATTTCTTCGTTCGGCTAACAGAAAAGGGATTGCTATGAAAAACACGAAAATCACCTCACGCTCCTGGATTGTCATGGCAGCTTTGGCGCTAACCGGGCAAATTGCTTGGGCTGTAGAGAACGCCTGGTTCAACACTTTCGTCTTCGATACCATCACCCCGGATCCGCGCCCGGTAGCATGGATGGTGGCAGCTAGTGCAATTACGGCTACTTTGGCAACTCTGATCATGGGGGCGCTCAGCGATCGCACTCGTTCGCGATGGGGAAAAAGGCGCCCATATATTTTGGTGGGCTATGTGCTCTGGGGCCTGTCAACGATCCTGTTTCCAATGGTGGCATATATCAAAGTAGCGAGCATGGCAGTCATAATGGTCATCATTGCCGATTCGGTGATGACCTTTTTTGGTTCCACCGCCAACGATGCGGCATTCAACGCTTGGACAGCGGATATTGCTACGACAGAGAATCGCGGTCGGGTGGAAGGCGTGCTGAATATGAGCCTATTTGTTGCCCAGATTATTTCGATGGTCGCAGCAGGGATACTCATTGATTCCTTCGGTTACTTCATCTTCTTTTACAGTCTCGGCGGGATCGTGATGGTCGTCGGTCTGGTCGCTGGAAGCCTGCTGGAAGATACCCCTTCGGACGAAAGCGAAAGCAATATTTCCCGCCCACCATTCTGGCAGGAATTTACCGAGCTTTTTAAGGTTAACGTGCTCAGGGAAAATCGAGATCTATTCACCCTGCTCTTATACATCATGGTGAGTTCCGTCGGGATGCAGGTTTCATTCCCGTATTTGATCGTCTATCTTGAGAATTTTGTTGGTGTGACCAAAACAGAATTTAGCATCATTGGCGGTGCGGTGATGCTTGGCAGTGCTATATTCGCAATCCCCTTTGGCCTTCTGGCTGATCGCTGGAACAAACGCACAATGATCGGCGTTGCCATCGTTATCAGCAGTATCGGGGGCATCCTGCTTTCATTGGTCGATACCCTGCTCTTGCTGGCGCTTACAGGTCTGGTCTGGCAGGCTTTTTCAACCGCATCGGGGATTGCGTCGGTGGCTTGGTTAAAGGATCTCCTCCCCGAACAGAATCGGGGCAAGTTCCTCGGCATCCGCATGATCTTCTGGATCGCCATTCCAATGGTCATCGGTCCCTGGCTTGGCTCGACCCTGATCCAGAACTTCGGCATCCCCACCGTGACGAATGGGGAAGCCGGTTTTATCCCTGTCCCGATCATTTTCCAAGTAGGCTCAATAATTGCCCTGTTTTCGCTAATTCCGCTTGGCTTCACCCGCTGGGAGAAAAGCGCATGAGTAAAGCAGAGATAGTTTCAGGATATTGGCACGACCGCTTATCCATCAACGCTGAAAGAGCGATATTCCATCAATGGGAACAACTTGAAGCCTCCGGCAGTATCGAGAATTTTCGCATCGCCGCAGGCGAAACGGATGGATTTCGTGAGGGCTGGTTCTTTGCCGATTCGGATGCCTTCAAATGGCTGGATGCCGCCGCCCGCATCTACGCGACGCACCCGGACCCTAAGCTTGCTAACCTTATGGACGATTTCATCGCGTTGATAAGCCGTGTCCAGCAACCCGATGGCTATATCTACACCTATAACCAGATCCACTTCCCCGGCACACGCTGGGCGAACCTCCAAATCGAGCATGAATTATATTGTCACGGTCATCTGATCGAGGCTGGCGTTTCACATCACCAAGCAACGGGGCGCGGCACCCTGCTCAAGATCGCCGAACAAGCCGCGGACAGGATCGTAGCGGATTTCAAAGGCAAAGGCGCAGCGTATACGCCGGGGCATCAAGAGATCGAGATCGCCCTGTTGAAATTATTCCAAATAACCCAGCAAAGTGATTATTTGGAAATGGCTCGACAGTTCATTGAGCAGCGCGGTAGAGAGAAAATCTTTGGTCTTTCGATCTTTCCGCAGAATGCTGATGTCGAAAAAAGAACCAAAGAAGTCAACAAACGGCGAAAAGCCTATATGGCAGCGCACCCCGAATTTACGCCTTTTCAGGTGCCTGCCGGGAACGAAGCCAAGAAGCCCTGGAATATCACCGCCCGCTGGATGTGGAATGCCTTCACAGGAAAATATTTCCAGCAGCATCTGCCCGTGCGAGAGCAAACGGTTCCTGTCGGGCACTCTGTCCGCTTTGCCTATCTGGAAACAGCCGTTGCGATGTTGGCTCGCGAAAGTGACGACACATCTTTCACCCCCGCCCTTGAGCGCGTTTGGGATCACATGGTCTCCCGCAGAATGTATGTTACGGGTGGCGTCGGCTCATTGCCCGCCCTCGAAGGTTTCGGAAACGATTACGAACTCGACCCCGAATTTGCC
>JADHTJ010000196.1 GCA_016785015.1 Anaerolineales bacterium | reverse complement strand
AGGTTTGTACCAGATTGCTCCCAAGGATTTGGTATTTTCTTTTTTGGGCAGATTTAGTTTCTGGTTACTGACAACCCACCCCGATACTAAGTACGCAATTCCCAAATCGACCCAAGCGACGGCGTCCCATGCAGGGGGAACCATCCACAAGGTCAATGCCTGGCCAAATGCAATCGGGAAAACTGCTGCTGATGCCCAGGCAAACCAAGTGTGTACGCTGAATGCGCTATATGCATATAGGATAGCTGCCAATAGGGGCACAACCAGGCCAACCCATGGAACGTCGAAGTTATAAGCGCCAAATCTGCCAAGGTAGGAGCCAATCAGAGCAAATATCGAAAGGGAATACCCGATCACCCACAAATATCGATGGTGTTTCATCTCAGGCACTTTTCGTTTGAGAATCAATCCAAGAGGTACGTACCCAGCCCCGGCAAGAAGAATATAGGCTAAGGAATGCGCATGGGGGAGAATTGTTGATAGGTTCAATGAAATTTGGAATGGCCAAATGAACAATATCCCTGCCAGGATAGTTTCGGGAAGACGATTATATATTGCTGCCAAAGGAGCCAACGTTGCGATGTTAATATATAGGGCCGTCATCAAGGTTGTTTGATCTTGGTAAGCTACCCCGATGGAAATTATTCCGATGAAGTAGGCTAGAAAATGGAGAGGAAAGCGGTAGGCTGTGCTATGCCGATGGAGTAACTGACCTACTACCACATAGACGAGAGCGATTCCTGCCAGGACGGGTCCAAGCCAGGGAGTTGGGAAAATACTGCCGGCCCAGGCCACACTGCTAGCAATCGGGATCAGAATTCCAATCGGGTACAGGAAAATTGACTTGCCTACTTTTTCCGGGAGCCAGTTCACCCAATTGGATAGAGATGGGTTCTTATCGCTATCATGAAGAAAGGCCGAAAGGATATAGAGCCCCAGAAAGCCTCCCAGTGCGACAAGAGGTGGAGTGGAGGATGCCGTGTCACGGCTAAGCGCGTTAACACCTAAGATGAACAAGGCCACAGGAGACAAGATCTGCGCCACAAGGGATAACCAGCGGGTGTAAGCTTCCCGACCTTTGAGAAAAGCTACAATTCCCAGGTACACCAATGTTAACCCCGACCAGGCGGCCATCAGCCAATCTGCACGCTGTGGAATATCGATAAGCCAGCGCAGGATCGCCATACTGGCAGGTGCCAGGAACAAAATGCTTGCTCCCAAGACAAAGAGCGGCTTTTGCAGGAAAATGGCATATCCAACGGCGATAATAGAAACCAGCGCCAGAGCGCTCACCCCAGCCCAATAATCAAAGCCAGCCGAAATAGCCCCCAGGAGAATAGCCAGAACGAGTAGTCCGTACCCGGCCAGTTTGAAGGCGAGCAAATGGGCGGCGCGCTGCGGAAACGAATCTTCCAAGCGTCCTGCCAGCCACTGGCACAATGCGATATAGACGGGCGAGAGGATGGCAACGGCTGATGCATACCACTCGAAGGGTAAATTGATGGCGCTCAAGAAAATGCCTATCGTCATCAGTGAGACCCAGACAGCAAGATGGGTATAAAGCAATTGTGGGAACCACCAGGCAAGCGACGTAGCTGAGGCGGTCGCCAACCCAAAAGCGGCTACACGGGCATAGATAACAGTATCGCCTGGCACGAACAAGATCAGCCCTAAGGCTATCGGTGTGATGAACAGAGGGAAGCGCCGAGCGGCTTTAGCAATTTCTGCCCATTGTTCTGACTTTGTAGACAACCACTGAGCTGTGATAACCGAAGATGTCCCGACAAAAACCAGGGCTAACAGCGGCCACTCAATAGAGCGGCTAAAAACCATGCTAGCCGCCATGGCTGTACTACTGATTCCGGCTAAGCTGATATACCCAAAGAATTCTGTTTGTACCTGACGCCAGACTGTATAGATGTAAATCAGGGTACAGATCACCGAGCTGATCAACCAATACACGGGCAAATCGATGGATAAGCCACCAAACTGGTAAATGGCGGCAAAATCCACTGCCAGCAGGAGTTGTCCCATTCCCATGAGCACGGTCCCCGTTTGCTCTACTTGCAGACGTTTGCGGGCGAACCATCCGCCACCGTAAAAGGCTGTGGGGATGAAGAATATGATCGCAACCTGTCCCCACTGGGGGATATCGTTCCAAAAGTTGACCACCACAATTGCCAGCGATACAACGAAAAGGAATGCGCCTAAATAACGCAGCCAGCGGAGAAGCAATCCTGAGACGGCTCCCTCGATGATTTTCTCCCATAATTTGTCGCCGCGGATGCGAGGTCTTTTTGGCTTTGGTTTGGGCTTAATGACAGGCTTCGGGGGTAAAGATATTTTTGGGGTTGGAATTGCTGCGGGAGCGGCAACCGTTTCAGGAGTAGTATCCGCTTCAAGAGCAGGAGCAGGCTCGGGCAAAGTTCGTGCTTCCCCTAATTTAGCTAGGGTCATCCCATCGCTGGGAATCGAAACTGCTTCAAACACATCTTCTTGTGGTTCCAGCGCATGTCGTTGAAGTCTATCAGCCAGCTTCTTGAACCGCTCGATATAAGGTTGGACGATTTCTTCGGGCACATCCCAACTGGCGGTTTCTTTGATCAGAAAGTCTAGCAAGTGGAATTCAAGGATATCTTCGTTGGCAAAGGCTTCACCACACGAACGGCAGACTTTTACGCGTGCTTTTTCAGGTGTTCCACAATTTGGGCATTGCATCATGTACGCTCCAGGTGCAATCTTCGCAGATTAAGGGGCACGTAATTCGAAATTATCGAAGATGAATATAGCTTCATCTCCGGGGTTATTGAGAGAGATACCTAACCCAGTTTTGCCGGCGGGTAATCGTTCATCTTCAAACTCACCGACAAATTGGTCATTGATAAAAATCAGATAGCGAGAACCTTTTGCCAGTACAGCCAGTTTATTGATGCTGTCGCGTTGTAAGGCATTAGATTTTGTCCAATCGATAATTGTGAACCATTTACCCCCTGCAATGAGATCGACCCGAAAGTACTGGTTGGCCCTAGCTTCGAAGAAGTAATAATTCCCGCTGGAAATATAACGAAATATCAACCCGGAGATGGCGCTGCTGAGCCCCTGCGTTTCCCGCATTTCTGCTTCTATATAAAAATCGGATACCTTCTGGATGTCAGGAATCTCCGCGCTCACAAATCCCCGGTGCGCGGCAGCTTTCCATTGGTACTCATTTTGGACGATATACTGACTCCCCTTGAGATAGGCATCATCGTAGCTGCCTAGAAACCAGACACGATTTAGCGCCGTCGCATCGAACTCTTCAAAAAGTACAAGAGGCCAGTGAGTAGCCGTATAGAGTAGTGGTTGTACGGATTGAGCAGTGGCAGTGTCTTTTAAATTAGAAGCGGCTGTAGCAGTTTTCCTGGCATTGGATGTGGCCTTCGCTCGCGCAGATGCAGTAGCTTCAGCATTCGTGCTGGTGATGTCATTGATAGCCCCGACTAGCAAGCACATTATGCAAGATATTGCAATCCCAATCGCGCAGCCGATGGTGATTTTTCTTTTTCTGGCTTTCTTAGGAGAAGCAGCTTTTAATTCGGTTTTTTCAATTTGTGGAGCAGTATCTAGATCCTCGACCAAGCCCATTTTTTGGAGTTCTGCTAATGCCCTGCTTCTTTCAAGGGGATCATTGCTGAAACGAATAATATCGATCAGGGAATCTGATCTCTCACCTGTATCCTTGCGTTGTTTCTCATTTTTGAGAGGGTCAGTTGTCATCAAGCTAACTCCCACAACCGTATGAGTGGTGATTCGGCACTAACAGGATTAGAGAATACTACCAATTTGATGCTATCTGTAGAAATAATAAACCCACATAACCCCATTGGGGTTTTATGTGGGTATTGGTGATGTTACTGACAAAATGTTTCTGACTAATTCTGATCAGAATATGCCCACTTCTGTTCTGATTATTATTGTACACAAAATTGCAATATTGTGTCAGACCAATTTCCGAGTGACATCGTTTTCCTTCTGTCAACTTCAGCCGGTGTTATTGACTACTAAACTGCAGATCGATTTCCGGGTGGTCTTCCTATTGAGTGTTGCCGCATTGAGAAAGGCTGATTTGAACCGCGAAGACGCCAAGTGCGCTAAGAAAAAGGCAAAATGAGAATAAGCTTTGCGTCCTGCCCATAGGGCCACATAGTGTGCGGCTTTGCGGTGAAATTTGGCTCTGGTTTTCGGCGACAACACTTTATAGGGTAACTACCGATTTCCGTAAAGAATGATTTGACCATACTGTTGACCTGCTATAAAATGCCCCGTGATGTATAAACTTTTCACCCTTTGGATGGCTTATGAATATCCGCAGTACTGCTGCCCCGTTGTCTAATTTATTGGTTTTGGATCTTGCGCGTGTCCTAAACTTGAAACAGATCATTGGTACATCTTACCACTCGAAGCGGGAATCCCTTGCGGGCCGATCAATACAATCGATCAAGTTTATGCTGATCCCCAAGTGTTGGCGCGCGATATGCTCGTTGAGATGCCACACCCAACCGCTGGGAGCGTGAAATTGGCTGGCTCGCCGCTCAAATTTTCCCGTACGCCGGTGCAAATGGAATCGCACCCACCTTTGTTGGGGCAGCACACAGACGAAGTTCTGCGCGATTATTTGGATTATTCGGATGAAAAGATAGGGGATTTAAGAATGAGGGGAGATATATAAACTTTAAAGGTTTGTGAACTCATCTTCCAGAGCCTGAATCAAATCGCCCGGCGTTCCAATGCGGAAGGTAAGTTCCAGATTTTGGCGATGGCTCAGGAAATGATGTTTGTCGTGAGTGATAAACCAGTCTGGTTGAATGCTCAATGCTTCGGCTAAAACATGAGCATCTGGTTTGTACGCTATTATGGTGCTGGCATGTTCAACATAGTTTTCCTGAGATTGAATTGCAACTTCAACCAAACCAAGTTCTAAAAGATAGGCTAACGTGGGAAGAGATTCTGGCATCTTTCGGCGGATAACTGCCTCGCATTCTCGAAGTACATTCGGACCCACAATGAGTTGAATCACACCTGCTTCCCCGAGACGGAAGAGTTTGCGCGCACCGCCTGTTGCTGATAGTGCTGCAGCAAAAATATCGCTGGTATCGAGAAATATCCTACGGTTTCTTTTCGTCATACTCAGCCCGTACTTCGCGCAAAGTATTCAACATTGATTCCAAATTTTCGCCCGAGTCTTGCCATTCCTGAGCTAGTCTATTAGCAACTTCATCAACCTGGGAACGACGGCGACTAATCACAAAAACATCATTGGAGAGTTCAATAAGATTTAGGATTTCACCATCTGCGATGTTTTTCTGATCTCGCAGCTCTTTTGGGAAGGTGATCACACCACGGCGTCCCACTTGCACTTGATAGGTATAATTCATGCTTGTTCTCCTGTAATTCCGTTTATCTGAATATCAGTATAGCGGATCCGCGGAAATGGGTCAAGCTCACATTATCCCCAATTTAGTTTTTTATTGCAGTGAAAAGGTAAGATGCCAAGGAGATTTCCTGTTAGCCAACTTTCATCACCTGGTAGATCAGGCGCCAAAGGTGAAGTTGATCGTACGGCACACTTTCGCCCAAGGCCTCGAAAACAGGCTTGAGATATTCGACCCCTAGATCATCGAAAGTGGTGATGACACGTTTTCCATCTTCAGATGATAACTGGCTGGATGCTTTCAAGCCCTCGATATTGAGAGGCTTTCCAGCCTGGTGGGCTTTTTTGAGATGATTGAGGATCGTGCCCTGGGTGAAGCCCATATCGGCAGCGATGTCGGCGATGGATTCCCCAGCCTGGAAGCGCTCCCAAACGAAATTTGTGCGCTGCTGACCTGTGAGAGATGTCGGTCTGGAAACACCGCTGTCAGGCCTTGGCACGGGCTGGATTTCATGCTCCTGGCAATAGGCTTGGACAAGGTGCAGGAACTGGGGACCATATTGTTTCACTTTATGTTGCCCAACTCCGTAGATTTGCGCGAATGCTTCCAGCGTCTGGGGAAAGTAGGCTGCCATCTCGATCAATGAACGGTCTGGGAAGATGACATAAGGCGGCAGCCCGCGTTCGTTGGCCAGGCGGGTGCGCAAAGAGCGCAATTGCTCGAACAAAACAGGAGCGTGTTCTGGCATTTCGCTTCTGGCAGAGCCTGCGTAAATCCCTGGCAGCGTTCCCCAAAACTCTCCGCCCTGCAAAACGGCGCGACCTTCCGTTGTCACTTTCAGGGAACCATGGGTCTGGGTGCGTTTCAGCAACCCCTGGCGGACAAATTGCGCCGCCAGATGTTGCCACTGTTTCTTGGAGTAAGCTTGGCCCGCGCCATGTGAGGACAGTTTATCATGCTTGAACTGCAATACTTTTTTGGCTTGCGAACCACGCAAGATACCGATCAAGTGCGCAGCCCCGAAGATCTCACCAGTTTCCTGGGCACAAGTGATGAATAACTGTGCGGGGGCAGTCAGCGCTACTTTTTCAGCATCAGCCTCGGCTCCAGACAGATCGTCCCCTTTGGCTGGGCTGGACATACAGTTATCGCAGGCCTCGCAATCTTCATTTTTATATTCCTCCCCAAAATAATTCAGCAGCGGCACCCTGCGGCAATTTCGTGCGTCCACAAAATCCAGCAATGCTTGAAGCCGTATTTCTGCGCCGCGACGTACATCTACTTGTTCTTGATTGATGAAGTAGCGTATGGTGTGGACATCGCTGTAAGAGTAAAGCAGCAGACAATCGGCGGGCAGCCCATCACGCCCGGCGCGCCCGATCTGCTGGTAGTAACTTTCTATATTTTTGGGCAGGTCAAAGTGCAGGATAAAGCGCAGGTTGGATTTGTTGATGCCCATTCCGAACGCAATAGTGGCTACCATAATCAGACTATCTTCATAGCGGAAACGGCGTTGGTGAAGGCCGCGGGCATCATCGTCCATCCCGGCATGATAAGGCAGCACCGGGTAGCCGAGGTTTTTGAATTGGTCACTCAGGCTGTCCACCTGGT
>JADHTJ010000195.1 GCA_016785015.1 Anaerolineales bacterium | reverse complement strand
GGGCAAATCATGTTGCCAAACCGCTTTTGGCTTCTTCTTTTCTTTCATTTTTCTCCCGGTTGCGCTCTCGCCTTTGGGTCTGGCTCAACTTTCATCCTGTTTTGGCCTTTCAGCGTTAGAGTTTTTTCGCGGGAGTCATGTATCTTCACTGGGGGAATATGGCAAACCTTTATAGTAAGCAACAAAAAGGCGCATCGAGGCTGTTCCAATCTCGATATCTCCATCCAAATTGGCGTAAAGCGTTTCCAAATCTTTGTTCTTGAACTCACTGATATCTACATCACCAGGGATTCGAAAGGCTCTCACTAACATTTCCAAAGGGATTTCAAACAACTCACTTATCTCTCCAAAGCTATAAGAACCGCGGATATCGGAAGGGTTATACTCACCCGCAGCATCTCCATCCTTGTAACGGACGGGTGTTTTATCTGACTCTGTTTGCCACCAACCCAACCAGACTCCACTGAAGATTCCACCTATAATGAGTACAAAAACCACTACTCCGACAAGTTTAGATCGCACTACCATGATTTTGCTCCTTTCGTCGCCAACAGCACGGTGTCATCGATCGGACAGATTGCTTCAGAAGTACATTCAAGACAACTGATGCATTGATGATCATTCACCACTAGGACATCATCAACGGGGATGTTCATAGGGCATTCCCTAGTGCAAACTCCACACGACTTGCATTCACTTTCTACGCGCCGAATAGAGAAAATCCGAAAGAAGTTGGTAATACCCAAAACAGCGCCGTAAGGGCAAGCATACTTGCACCAGGGTCGTTCCACAAACAATGATCCCAATAACGTGACCCCCAAGATAATCAAACCGCTGATCGCAACTTCACCAGTCCAAAAATTGAATAGGGCGAAATAAGGATCGAGGTCACTGAATACCAGTTTACCCGTTATAGCAGTCATATAAATGACCCAGGCCAGCAGTGCGTAACGCAAATAGCGCAGATAACGATCCAAGTTATAGGGGATGAAATGATTGTAGCGTTTCTTGAAAAACTTTTTCCCCAACTTGCCGACCCATTCCTGTATAGTGCCTAGCGGGCAGACCCAACCACAGAAAACAGGGCCAAAGAGAAGCGCCAGAAGGAATACCAAAATCATCAAGACAAATGATGATTGGTGAATCTTCTGCACAAAAGTACCTACGGCGAAAAACTGATAGAGTGATACCACGCCCCCAAACGGGCACACCGCATGCAGAGAAACCGATGAAAGAAATTGAATAACACTATCAGTATCTTTCAAGTGGTGGTTGAAAGCGATTAGAGCAATTAAAACAAAGAAAAATATTTGCAGCGCTCGCCTCGGCCAAACCGGCTGATCGAAAAATTTTTTCATTATTTACACTCTCCGTCACAGAATATGTTACATCATATCGCTATGATGTGAAGAGTATGTGCATTCGATGTGAAGAAAATATGAAGAATGCTCTTATTTTTCACACATCACATCTCAAATCCCAGATTCCAAATTCAAACGTATAATTGGCCTTTCACAATAACTTTGCACAATGATAAGGGCATAATGAGCGCACAATCACAACGGATTCAGGAAATTGAAGAAAAAATCAATACGCTGAAAGCCCAATGGCCAGCTCACTCGGTCAAGGCATGGATGTTGCAGCAGTTAGAAGATCTTGAAGAAGAATTAGCGCGTCTAAAAACCGTCCAACGAAATGATAAAAACCAAAATGGCTAATGAACATCGAATAAAACAACGCGCGACCGCCGGCTATTTTGCGGCCTTTATTACCTTGGGATTGACCACAGCATCTCTGGGTCCATCCCTACCTAGTCTGGCAGAGAACACCAGTACGTTAATCGGCCAGATAAGCTATCTATTTACGGCTCGCTCTGGGGGTTATTTGATCGGTTCATGGTTGGGAGGGCGCACCTACGACCGGCGGGCTGGGCATCAAGTATTGGCTATCATGCTTTTAGCGATTGCTATTACGCTAGCCTCGATTCCAATGCTTACAAATTTATGGGTGCTGATCTTTGTCTTGATGATCGTTGGCTTCGCCGAGGGGGCTGTGGATGTGGGCGGCAATACGCTGCTGGTGTGGCTCTACCGTCGAGATGTCAGCCCATATATGAACGCGCTGCACGCCTTCTTTGGCGTGGGCTCTTTGCTCTCACCGCTCATCTTAGGCCTGGCATTACGTTTGAGCGGTGGGATTACATACGGATATTGGCTGCTTGCGTTGACTGTCATTCCCGTGATCATTTGGATTGCGCGTTTACCCAGCCCCAGAGCTGACCATACCGTTGAGCGTGATACTGAAACTAAGGGCACACTTACTCGATCAGAAATCAGCTTGATTCTCATCATTTGCCTATTCTTCTTTTTATACGCTGGTGGAGAGGTCAGCTTTGGGGGCTGGATATATACTTATTCATTGAAAATAGGTTTAGCGGATGAAACTACCGCGGCTTATTTGAACTCTGGCTTCTGGGGTGCTTTCACCCTGGCGCGCCTGCTAAGCATTCCCCTGGCGAGGCGCTTACGGCCCCGCATCATAATGTCCATAGATTTGGTGGGCTGCCTGCTGAGTGTGGGTGTTCTCCTATTATGGCCGCATTCTCTCTTGGCATTGTGGATAGGATCGATTGGCATTGGGGCTTCGATGGCTTCAATTTTCCCAACAACACTCTCTATGGCTGAAAGACGCCTGGATATCACAGGGCAAATCACAGGCTGGTTCTTCGTGGGTGCCAGTTTAGGGGCCATGCTCCTTCCCTGGCTAATCGGTCAATTCTTCGAGCGCCGCGGTCCACAAACGACAATGCTCATCCTATTAATTGATATGTTGGCCGTATCTTTGGTATTTTTGGCTTTGATTGCCAAAGGGGACAGCAAACAAGCGGTCTAATATTAGCGATGTTTTAAGGGAAATTCGCTCTACTTGGGCAAAAATAGGTTACACTATTTTGCTTTTAATCAATAATCCCGGTCGCTTGTAAAGGACCGGGATTATGTTTTTGGGTTAAATTTGCTAACTTGTGGGTTCTAATCGTCCCAGATATTCTTCGATGGCATTACCCAACTTCGAAGGGTGAAAATCGAAAGGGCCCAGACCGGCAGCATACTTAATTAGCCCATCGACACCTACAAGATAGAGGCGCGTTGGCCAGGCAGCATAAGCCTGGTTGACATAATCATCCATCTCATCCACATAGGTGCGGATGCCATACTTCAGTGACTCCTCGCAATCACCGGCCACAGCCCGTCGCTCTTCCATAGTTGTAGGGTCATAGATATCGGTGGCGACTTTAGATCTGGAAAGTTTCAACAGAATACTCATCGGTCCTTTGCCAAACCACCAGCCATCTACTGGATGCGCTTCTCGGACGTAAATTGACAGAAACTGCACTTGCTCATGATGTTTTTTATACAAATCGTAGAGACTCACGGTCCCATTGACGTATGGGGGTCAAGTAAAACTGCCAAATATTAAAGCGACCGGCTTCTCCCCTTTGAAATCGGAAAGACGTACTGGATTCTGACCCTCGGAATCATACAACTCAAAATCTGGTGCTGGCTCCCCTACGCGCGGTGCCTGGACATCAAATTTCTTCTGCCAGGCGTTGGCTTCCGTGCGGTTTGAGATCAGGGCCATAGGGATTCTCCTTTTGGTTCAACGGGATAGGTTCGATGTACATTTGGGTTGCCTTATTCAAATCCGCATATTCTCCTCGGTATTCGGGAGGCAGCAGCTTTGCTAATTGATACATAATCTCATCAGTCATCTGTTCGCGTTCAGCGTGAGTGGCTTTCTTTTTGTCAGTATTCAATCGGAACGGTTCGCCGACGGCGATGTTGAAGTCTGTGCGCTTTAATTTGCGCAAATTTTCACGGTACTTCTCTGCCCCATAGTGGGCAATTACAATAAACGGGGCGCCGCTGAGCAGCGCAAAGGTAACCATACCAGCGTGCCCTTTAGACAGCCTCCCATGTCCGCTGCGGGTGCCTTCAGGGGCAATACAAAGAAAGTGCCCCTCTTTTAGCGCCGCAACGCCCTGGCGAACAGCTTTCATATCAGCCTTGCCGCGCCGCACAGGGATCGAATTCCAAAGAGAGAAGAGGAAACCCAAAAAAGTACTGTCCCAGGTTTCAATTTTTGCAAATCCGCGCATTGGTCTCGGCTGCGTATGGACATATAGAATAGGGGCATCGAGGAAATTGATGTGATTTGTGATCACAATCATCGGTCCGCGCGTTGGAACTTTCTGCAATTGCTCTGCATTCACACGACAGATCAGAGACATCGCCCATTTGACAAGAACGTTGACCACTCGATGTTTGGTGGTTTGATAATATTCGGTCATCGTTGGAATTAATAAACCACTTCTATCTGGCTAGCCAACAATTCGATACTGAGTTCAGTCTTTTCAGTGCTTACGGTTTCCCCATCAGCATGAGTTGGCAGTACGCCTTCCAGGGCGGTGACTTTAGCGCGTTTGGAGCGTTTGAACTGAACCGCTGGGTGCGTTCCCTGATCGCCTTTCATGAAGCGCAGAATCAGGGCAAAGATCTTCAACTTACTAACCTCGCTGGCGATACATAAGTCAAGAATCCCATCACCAGGGTCTCCATGCGGGGCCATCATGAAACCGCCGCCCATGCGACGACCGTTCATAATCGATACCATCAGCGCAGGCAATGTGAGCGATTCATCATCGAGATCAATACGCACTTTTGGTGCTTTGAAGAACAAGAAGATGGTTTTGAGCGCTGCAACCAAATATGCTGGAAAACCGTGCAGGCGCTTCAGCTTGAGCGCTTCGAAACCAACTACGGCATCAAAGCCAATGCCAATGCCATTGCCAAAGAAGCGTCCTTCTAGGAGTCGTCCTCCGGTGACGCGCCCAACATCGATCATTCGACGTCGATCCTTGGCTAAAGCCAGACAAGCGGTTTCTAAATCTGAGGGAATTTCCATACCAAAGGCAAAATCATTGCCCTGGCCGATGGGTAAGACGGCCATTGCTGCATTGACACCAGCATTTTTGGCCCGCATCAGTCCATTGAGTACTTCATTGGCTGTGCCATCGCCGCCGGCTGCGACTACAACATCGAAACCCTCTGTTGCGGCTTGTTGAGCCAGCTCGACAGCATGCCAGGGTTTCTCAGTCCTGACAATTTCAAAATCCAGGGTATGAGAGTTTAGTAAATCTTCAATTTGGGGAATGGCGCGCCCGCCTTCACCCCTACCTGACTCTGGGTTGACGATGATTTTATATTTTCTCATGGAATTATTCTATTAAGTGGATTCCGGAATGTCCCTTATGAACATGTCATTGCAAGCCCTGCAAGGGCGAAGCAATCTCCTGCCTAATCATGGGACTGCCACGCTGCGCTCGCAGTGACACATATTTTAGATACTTTCCGGTAAATTCTAAGAATGCAAAAAGCTTACTAGGCTTCAGCCGCGACAACCTTGATCATCTCATCGCCCTGTTTAATAGCATTGACGACATCCATACTGCTGACCACTTTGCCAAAGACAGTATGTTTGCCATTAAGATGGGGTTGGGGGGAGTGCGTGATGAAGAACTGGCTGCCATTGGTATTTGGGCCAGCATTTGCCATAGACAACACGCCAGTTTCGTGGATCAGAGGGTTCCCGACAGTCTCATCCTCGAATTTATAGCCCGGACCACCACTTCCGGTGCCGGTGGGGTCTCCACCCTGAATCATAAAATTATTGATCACACGGTGGAATTTGATGCCATCATAATATCCCTCGCCGCACAGAAAAACGAAGTTGTTGACCGTTTTAGGCGCGTGCTGGGGGTAAAGCTCAAGCTCGATTGTTCCCCGGTTAGTTTCCATGCTGATCTTATAAGTTTTCTCACTATCGATCTGCATTTCCGGGGCTTGTTTCCATTCTTTCATGATGATTCCTTTCAATAAGGGGGAGTTGGGCAATTATATCACTGCGCTGCCATATACTGCAGCACCGCTCGTGCCAACAAAGTATCATCAAAAGCGCGGTGGGTATTGGGTAAGTTTAATCCGCATTGCCTGCGGGCATTATCAAGACTCTGCCAGCGATAGTTTCCGTGTCTTGAATTCCACTGTCCGTAGAATTGAGCATACAGATTCATGATGCAGAAAAAATCTATTTGGGGCTGCCCCCATTGCATCCAATTGCGTTGGTGCGATTGCTGCATCATACGTACATCAAAATCCAAGTTGTAAATACCCACGTAGCGACCATTGAGAGCAGTATCCACTTGGGGCCATACCACATCCCACCCCTGTGCCTCGGCAAGCATTTCCTCGGTAATACCATGCACTCGACTGGCTCCAGGATCGATCTTGCCGCGTGGTTTGACCAAAGTATTCACCAAAATGTTTCCATCGTGATCGACAATGCTGATCTCCAGAATTTCAGCCATGGGATCGAGACCTGTGGTTTCCGTGTCCAAATAGACAGGTTTCTTTGCCAGATATTCTTGGGCTTGCTGGATAGCTTCGTTACGGGTTCTCGAATTCATGATCATTCCTCTGCGCTAAGTTTCGATTCCACGCTCTCGATTTTATCAGAAAGACTTTGCGTTTTGTCCGTGCGTGTCCCCAACCGTATGGTTGTAGAAATGCGCGGTGCTCCCATCTCATGCACAGTTTCATGACAACGTTTTAACGCCGCAAATACAACTTCCCAATCCCCTTCTACATTGGTGCCATTGCCATGAAGTTGGGGGATCAAACCAGCATCGATAAAAACACCTTCGCAAACGGCGACATATTTTGAAAGCGAAACACCCACACCGATGGGCACGATGGCGATATCTGCAATGACATTCATAAATTCACCTTTCATATGCAAGCTGAAAACACGAATTTGACGAATTAATCGAATTGCACAAATGATGATTTTCTATTCGCTGAAAAATCTAGCGAAATCGCGAATTTCTTGATAATCTCAAGGAGTGGATCCTGAGATAACAATAACAACAGAACGTATAGACGATTATCCACTGCTGTTGGAAACGATGATCGGGTTGAGTTTTCC
>JADHTJ010000035.1 GCA_016785015.1 Anaerolineales bacterium | reverse complement strand
CACGCCCAACGCGCCTGTCCTGAGCGTGTCGAAGGGGTTGGGCTTCTGACCCAGAAGGACTTTTTCCTGAGAGAAAATCCATATGCGATCCACAGGGCGAAAAAAGTCGCCAATTGTAGTTTTCAATTGGCGACTTTAATGTGAAGGGTCGATAATTTTTGTTTGGAAATGCGAAATTGATCAATCACAATCTGCGGGCTCAAGCACACCCAAGATGTTGTACCCAGAATCTACAAAGGTGGTCTGACCAGTCGTTTTTGCTGACAGATTAGAACATAAGTAGACAGCGGTATTGCCAACATCTTCGATGGTGACCTCTACTTTCATGGGAGTCACTTGAGTAAATTGGCGATGCATCGACTTGAATCCCGATACTCCGCTCGCTGCTAACGTGCGAATTGGTCCGGCAGAGATGGCATTGACGCGGATATTACTGGGCCCGAAATCGTATGCCAGATAGCGGACTGAAGCTTCCAGAGCGGCCTTGGCTACACCCATGACATTATAGTTGGGTGCCACTTTCTCGCTTCCGTAATAGGTCAAAGTAAGCAGGGCGCCACCAGGACGCAAGATGGGTTGGAAGGCCTTTGCCAGGGCTGTAAAAGAATAAACGCTGATATCCATTGCCAAATGGAATCCATCACGGCTGGTGTTATAGTATTCGCCCTGGAGTTCTTCTTTGTTAGCAAATCCGATGGCGTGTACTAAGATATCAATTTCTCCGAAAGTATCTTTTGCTTTGGTCGCGATGCTGGCAATTTCCTCGTCGCTGGAGACATCACAGGGTTCTACGAATGTGACACCAATAGATTCGGCTAAGGGTTTAACACGCTTTTCCATAACTTCACCGGCGTAGCTAAACCCTAATTGAGCACCATGTTCATGAAATGCCTGCGCTATGCCCCAGGCGATTGAGCGTTTGTTGGCAATACCAAAGATTAATGCTGTTTTTCCAGATAAGATTTCCATTTGATATTTCCTTTACCAATAAGTTATGAAGTGTTGGCTTATTTAAAACTGTTCGGCTAATATTGTTTCTCGCGCCAATAACGCGGTTTTATCAGCTTTCATGATCGATGTTCCCAAAGCGTTGATTTTGGAAACATGCTCGCCGATATAAACTCGAGCGATATCGGCTCTGCGCTGAGAAACCAGAGCATCCTGCAATAACAACCAGGAAATGACCACGAAACTTGCTATATCAGCCAGGTCAGCGGCGTAGAAATCGATAATATCGCTTTCTTTTTCCTTTAATGCGTCCGTTGCTTTTTTGAATAGCATGGTGGTTTCAGCAAGTTGTTTTTTGAGCGAATCCAGCGCTGATCCATAATCCACGGCGGCCCATTTGTCGAGAAGATCGTCCAGGGCGTGACCCAGCAATTTGCCGATTGCGGCGACTATCTGTAATTGGCTGGTACCTTCATAGATATTCGTAACGCGTACATCGCGGCAAAGCCTCTCGATATTGAACTCATTCATATACCCCACACCACCATGAATCTGCATGGCGACGTAGCAAACCCGATTGCCCATTTCTGAAGCATAATACTTGGTCAAGGGCGTGAGAACATCAGCCAGGTTAGAGGCTTCTTTTAGCTTTTGCCGAAGATCGGGGATGGATTTATCGCGTTGAGACTGGAGATGTTCGTATGCCTTAAGCCGGTCAACCCAGATGCCCGTCTCACAGACCAGAGCTCGGGATGCCTCGATTTCCGCACGCATTGATAGCAGCATCCGAGAGACAGCCGGAAGTTTAGCAATGGGCTGGTTGAATTGAATGCGTTGGTGGGCGTAGGAATAGGCTTCACGATATGCAGCCTCCGCGATTCCAATAGCTTGCGCACCTACAGCCAAACGCGCGCCGTTCATTAACGCCATCGAATAACGAATCAGGCCAAAACGCTGCTTGCCGATCATTATGGCGGGCGTATTATCGTATTGAACTTCGCAAGTTGGGGAAGCGTGAATGCCCAATTTGCTTTCAATCCGGCGAATTCGCACAGTTTCATCTCGCTCGAGCAAGAACAGAGACAAGCCTCGGGCATCGCGGGAACCAGCTTCACTACGAGCAAGGATTAGGTGCACATCGGCATTTCCATTGGTGATGAATCGTTTTACCCCATTCAATCGCCAAGTTCCAGCTTCTTCGTCGAAAAAAGCGCGAGTTTGCACAGATCCCAAGTCGGAGCCAGCATCTGGCTCCGTAAGGACCATAGCCCCGTTTACTTCTCCGCGAGCAAAGCGAGGTAGGAAATAATCCTTGGTCTCGTCATCGGCGTGTTCATTGATCGTGGATGCGATCTCTTGCAGACCAAACACAGTCATCACCCCTGATTCAGCCCTAGAAACAATATCGATCATCATTTGATAGATGGTTTCGGGCAAATTTAAACCGCCATATTTCCACGGCAGCATGGCACCGAACAAATCAGCTTGTTTCAGCGCCAGAATGGCTTCTTGAGTAGCGGCCGCATATTCCACTTCACCATCAATAAATTGTGCGCCTTCTTCATCTGCCTCTGCAGCCCTGGGAGCAATAATATTGGCGCAAATGTCACCCAACACTTCTAATAGAAGGTGGTAATTGTCCATGGCGTCAGCATAATTACGCGGGGCAGTCCCATATTCTTGGGCGTAAGCATAACCTTGCTCTTTGATCTCCAATACATCCCTCAGGTCAAGCTGTTTGAGCCGAAATTGCAGATCCTGATTATCCAAGAAAAAGTTCTCAGTCATTGTTGAATTATCCTCTAACTTGTTTCGCCGTCTACCTTGACTTCTCGCGCAGGGCATTGATTAACAAAGGCAGCACCTCAGCTATATCACCGACAATTTTATAATGGGCGATTTTAGAAATGGGCGCATCAGGGTCGGTGTTGATCGAAATGATCTTGTTGGATTCGTCCATCCCGGTGCTGTGTTGGATGGCGCCGGAGATACCCGCGGCAATATACAGACGTGGACGTACAGTGGCTCCCGTTTGCCCAATTTGATGTTCATGTGAGAAGAAGCCTGCGTCTACCGCGGCGCGTGAGGCGCCAACTTCTCCACCTAATATGTGGGCTAACTCCTCGATCAGGCGAGATTCGTCTTCGCTGCTCACTCCTCCACCGCCAGCCACTATCACAGGGGCGTCTTTTAGTTTTACGGTTGGCTGCCGAATTTCTCGGCTCAAAACATGTAATGCGAAATCACTTGGCTCGAAGCTGGGTTCAACAATTTCAACTTCTCCGCTGAATTCCAGATCTGGTGGATTTGGCTGCATAACACCTTCACGCACAGTCGCCATTTGAGGGCGTGTTTTTGGATTGACAATTGTGGCGATGATATTGCCGCCAAAAGCAGGCCTGATCTGGTATAGCAAATCTTTATACTCCCGCTTCTCTTTTTTCAATAAGTAATCGCCGATTTGCAAATCCGTGCAATCGGCTGTCAGACCCACATTGGTTGCACTAGCCACTCGAGGCGCAAGATCACGCCCCACCGGAGTAGCTCCGAGGAGAAAGATATACGGTTGGTGTGCTTGCACCTGTTCAATTATTACACGGCTGTAAGGAAGGGTGCGATACAATTCCAATTCAGGATGATTGGCTAGCAATACCCGGTCAGCCCCGTGGTGGATAACTCTTTCAGCCAATGGCGCGACTTGGTAGCCTAGCACCAAAGCCCATACTTGGCTTTCCAATGTATCAGCTAGTTCCCTCCCTTTTGCAAGCAATTCAAGCCCGACATCAGCAATCTGGCCTTCTTCTTGTTCGACGAAAATCCATACATTACGGTTATCACTCATAATTCACCTGTTTTCTAGGCTTATCGTGGTTGGATGCATTGGGCTAGTCTCAACCTACAATGTATTCTTGGATCAACTCCTGAATCAGCTCACGGATGCCTTCTTTTGTTGGAGGAACTTCCTTGCTTTCAGTACTTTCGAGCACAACGTAATTTACTTTGTAAACCTGGGTGGGAGAACCGGACAAACCCAATTGATCTTCGTTAACATCGAGATCTGCAGCTGTCCAGACGGTGATTTCCAAATTGCGCTCGGTGAGATAAGCTGCGAGGGCGGTCTCTGTTTCAAACTCTGCCCATTTTTCGACTATGGCTGGGTATTCTGACGGGATTGCAGCGAGCTTATTTTCAATGCGTTTGCGTGCAGAAGCCGGGCGTATCCGGTCTGCCGAACCAACCACTGTCAGGAGACAGGGTAACTTGCACTTGACTATTTCACTTCCAAGATCAAAAGCTCGTTTGGCTATGATTTCGTCCCCATCCATGCTGGCGATGGATTCGGTATAAGTGATCTGTGGCAAGTTCAATTTTTCAGCTACCTGAGGACCAACCTGGGCAGTATCGCCATCGATAGCCTGCCGCCCGCAGAAGATCAAGTCGAAGTCGCCAATTTTTTGAATGGCGCTTTTTAGGGTATACGCTGTAGCCTGGGTATCTGCACCGGCGAATTTGCGATCGGAAAGAAGTATCACGTTATCTGCACCATGAAAAAGTGCATCACGTAAAATGTCAGCGGCTTTTAGTGGCCCCATGGTCAAGACAGTTATCTGTCCTCCATATCGTTCGCGAACCTGGAGTGCCATCTCCAAAGCATTCAAATCTTCAGGATTAAATATGGCAGGCATGGCACTACGATTCATGGTGCCTTTCTTGCTCATTACATCCCCAGTGACGGTGCGCGTATCGGGAACTTGTTTCACAAGTACGATAGAGTTATAGGTCATCCATTCCTCCTGAAAAATTATTCAGCAAGCTAACGCGAAGAAATCCGGGCCGTGCCTCTATTACATTCTTGATGGGTCTCTAGGAATCGCCGTGGTAAGGGGCCACATTTGGGGGTAGGGGGCGTGCGGAGCACGCCCCCTACCCCCAAATGTGAGGTCTCTCACGGCGATTCCCATAGAACCTTCTTGATTGGGCAAGCGGTTCGGTGGACATATAATAAAATTAATAGTTTGGGATCGTCTGATGACGATATTCCAAAAATCTTACAACCTGTATTAACACGCCCGTGAGCCAATAGGTACGGGTGATTCACTATCTGGCATTTTCAATTCGGGTTGGTTTGAAAGAAAAATATAATTACAGTTCTTTTTCGAAACGATGGTCTTTTTCAATGATCAGGCTCAGTCCCTCTTCTAATGTGACCTTTGGTTTGTACCCTAGTTTATCTTTTGCCAGGCCCAGATCGGCGCACATGCGCGAAACTCCCGAATTGGAGCGAGGGTTGAATATTGTTTCTGCCTGACTATTGACTAGGTCGATAACCATGCGTCCTAACCCCCGGACGCTGATTTCCGTACCACTGCCGACATTGATAACCTGTCCATCAACTGATGGCGCAGTTGCGGCTGCGGTCATCGCGCTGATAACATCGTCGATATACACATAGTCTCGCGTCTGCCCACCGTCTCCGTGAATAACGATACTGCCATTTCTAATCGCCTGTCGCAAGAAATTTGGAATTACGGGAGGGTGGGATGGTGGCAAATGCTGTCCAGGTCCATAGGCGTTGAATACCCGTAAACTAACAGTTTCAATTCCCCAAAGCTGCCCGATGGTGCGTACATAGAACTCAGACGATAGTTTCGAAACTGCATAAGGCGAATCTGGGCTGGGGGGGAGTTTCTCATGCAAGGGTTGTTCTGACTGTACCCCATAGATTGCCCCAGAAGAGATGAATACAACCCGGCGGACCCCGACATCACGCATTGCTTCCATTAAGCTGACCGTACCACCCACATTGACCGCGCTATACTCCCGCGGATAGAGCACAGATTCAGGTACCGACACCCGCGCAGCCAGGTGATAAACACAGTCTACATCCTGGAGTAAGGTCCAAAGCTTTGGGCGGTCGTTAACATCGCCACGTGTAAAATGCACACTTTTATCCAGAACATCTGGATCTCCTTTAGAGAGATCATCAAGACCGCGTACCTGATGGCCTCCGTGTGCCAGATGGTTAGCTAAAGCTGAGCCTAAAAAACCGGCTACGCCGGTGATAAGAAAATTCATAGAAGTTACCGTATCTTTGAGATGATCAAACGATCTGAAAGATTATAGCACGCGATTGTATTTGCATAGTTTGCCTTAACAACACGGGGGTGGTGATTTTCGTGGTGTTCAAAGCATCAACTTGAGAAAGCCGGGCTTCGAGAACCTCAGCCCTCTAGAATCACCGCTGTCTGAGGTGTTAGCCTGAGCAGAGTCGAAGGAGCTTGCCCTGAGCTTGTCGAAGGGCTCTCGAAGACAGCACCTTTCGACCATTTCAACACCACTAATTTGACCACTCCTAACAACACGAACCATGACTAACTGAACCTAACCAATCCAAAAAATAGAAACTGCTAGAATTCAAACTCTCTCGGCGATTCCCAAAGACCCTTGAAAATTCCAAGTTCAAACTAGAACAAATGCGCTATAATTGAGATGCAGCAAAAAATACACTCAAACTCGGAAAGTGGTGTGATGATACAACGTATTATCGATTCATAGATACAGTCGGACCAGCGCATTATTCTAAATCCTCGTTCAAGAATTGAAATTGATTGTGAAGGTGAATGTGATCATCAATTCTTAATCTTTTAACTCAAATTGTTGTGTATAATCCGCCGCTGTCTGGAACCACCCTCCGGAATAACCATAGAAGGAGCAAGAAATGACAAAAGTGATTATTATACAGGGTGGCAGTTTGGAAAGCTATTACGAGCAAACTTTGGAGTACTTACACGCCAAGTACCACACGTATCCATCGAACCTTTATGAACAGCCTAGTTTGTCAGAAGGATCAAGTCAGATGGGTTATTACGAAAAACTAGCTCAAAATATCGCCGCAGAAGCGGATATCGATGGCAGCCTACCTTTAGGTAAGTTAGTTATGTAAACTTCTTTCAACGATAAATAGAAATAGCAATCCAGAATCGGTCATCTGCAAAAGGTGGCCGATTTTTTTTGAACAATGTCTATGACTGATTTCACACGGGGTTTTAAACTCAACCCAAAGAGAATGATTGCTTCATAAAACTAATTCTAATCTTCTATATTGGAAAAGCTGTGTAAATCTACATTGCCATGGATAGTAAGTTTTGGTAGATTTTATAAGCTTTATATAATATCTACCCAAAATCGATTTTTATCGGATTTTAAAATAGAGGAATACGTTATGCTGCGTAGAAGGATTCAATTGGGCCTCGTTCATGTGGCCATTACCATGACCCTGGTGCCGATAAACAGCACGCTCAATCGAGTAATGATCAAAGAACTGGCAATTTCTGCAACTTTGGTTGCACTCATGGCATCACTTCCCTATTTGATATCACCGATCCAGGTTTATATTGGTTCTCATTCTGACCGCATCCGGTTTTTTGGTCTTCGGCGCACGCCATATATTTTTCTGGGCTTGATATTGTGTGTGGCAGGAGTATCCTTTTCTCCATTTGTTGCTTTCGTTCTTGCTGAAAATTTCTGGTTGGGCATCCTTGTTGGAGTTTTAGCCTTTGGTGCATGGGGTATGGGCTACAACCTGGCAGCAGTTTCATATCTGTCTTTAGCCTCAGAGATATCTGGGAAAGATGGTCGCAGCAGAACCATTGCCGTGATGTGGTTTATGATGATCGTCAGCATCATCCTCACATCGATAACCCTCAGCCGAATGGTCGATCCATACACTCCAGAAGTCCTGAAAACGTCCTTCCAATGGATTGGGGGAGCAGCTTTTCTATTAGGCATCATCGGGTTGTTGTGGCTCGAAAATCGCGAACATCAGGTTGAAGCAGATGCGGATGAAGATGCGCAAGCAGAAGAGCGTTACTCATGGTTGCATATGGCCCGCGGTGTCATCGATAATCCCCAAGCGCGCAGATTTTTCTGGTACCTTATCTTGCTGTTAGTAGCGATTTTGGGTCAGGATATTCTCTTAGAGCCTTTTGCAGGTGAAGCGTTTGAAATGTCTGTCACCGAAACCACTCGTATCACTTCAATTTGGGGCGTGTTCGTTTTGGTTGCTTTACTAATAACAGGTTGGCTGGAAACCCGGCTTGACAAACGTTCTCTGGCTGCATGGGGGGGATGGGCTGTGCTGGCTGGGTTTGTGATGATTGCCTTGAGTGGTATTCTATTACAAGCAAGTGTGTTCTATGCTGGATTAGTATTTTTGGGAATTGGTACGGGAGTTTCGACAGTCTCGAACCTTTCCCTGATGTTGGATATGACTGTAGAAGGGCAGGTGGGCCTGTTCATTGGGGCATGGGGAATGGCCAATGCGATCTCGAGGTTGATCGGCTCAATTTTGGGTGGTGCTGTTCGTGATGTTGTGCGTCAGATAACGGGCGATTCCGTTTTGGGTTATATTATGGTCTTTACGATCATGGCCTTCATGGTGTTTGTCACATTGATCATGTTACGCCAAATCGATGTCAATGCTTTTCGTAAGCGCGCTGAAGATTTTCCCGTAGTGGAACGCGCCGCACTTGCAGGTGATGCGTAAAAAAAGAAGGTATCTGGAGAAATTTATGACTCCTGAGTGGATGAGTTTGAGTGAGATTGCAAAAGAACTAGGTGTTCACCCCAGCACTGTTCGCAACTGGGCTGATCAAGGAAGCATTCCAGTTCACCGTACCCCTGGCGGGCATCGTCGTTTTCGCCGCGATGAGGTAGAACTCTGGAGATTGGCGCACCAGGCCAGCACTCCAGATGAAACTCAACTTGTTGTACGCACAGCATTGCAGCGCACGCGGTTGCATATCAGTGAAGGAATTCTAGAAGAAGAAACCTGGTACGCCAAACTGGATCAAGATGCGCGTCAGCAGTATCGTCTCAGCGGACGCTCGATGATGCAAGCCTTAAGCGCATACCTTAGCTCGACTGATGACCAAGGTGCTGAAGCTGAAGCGCGTGCATTAGGCTATGAATATGCTGTCAGGGCGCGCAGATATGAATTGAGTATTATGGAAGCGGCGCAGGCATTTTTATTCTTTAGATCAAGTTTGTTAGATGCCATGTATGGGGTGTATGAGTCAGCTGTGGTTCATTCTCCAATGGTATGGAGCAATCTATTTAGGAGAATCTCAGCCTTTACAGACCGAGTAATGATGACGCTTTTGGAAACTTATACGGCTTTTGACCGTAATAATAGTTAACATCACTCTAACGAGCGAAATCCTATTTTTATGGTAATATTTCGGCATCTTATAAATTTGTTTTGAGGATGTATGGACGATAAGATTACGATCATCGAGGGGCCATCACCAACTTTCGAGTTGATCCCAGATATCTGGGTACATGGATTGGTAGAGGGCTCTCTACAAGCTGAAGTTGTCGCCACACGTTTGCGAACGTTTAATGGTGTTGAACTCGTGAAACGGTGCCAGCGCGCCTGGGGAAAAGGGCAAACCATTCAATTAGAGTATCGTACTCAGGAAGGCCTATCTGCTGAAGTGCCCATCGTAGCTGCACGCAATCTTGAGAGTGATGAAGGCGATGTTTTGCTTTTATGGGTACGCTTCCCCGATGATAGTATCGAAGTTGGCATCGATTACGGTGATGACGATGATATTTTTCTGAGTGATGAAGATTTAGATTTAGACGATTTCTAATTCCCTTCGTTGACTTGATAATATGAGAGACCCGGCATCTTCAAGGCCGGGTCTTTGTATTAGAAGACGGAGTTTCCAATCCCAGGAAATCTGACTGCACAAACCTAACGTGTCATCAAAAAGAGCGCTCCCGCAGCCAGAAAAACAAAGAACCCCCCAGCAATTGCAATGGCTTGAAGAATATCACTGTTTTCACGTTGATCTTTCACCGTCAGGTTGGGATGGATCCCGCTGACTCCAAAAATGGGCCCCCCAAACCAGGTAAACAACGTTCCTCCAATCAACCCGCCGATATGCCCCCAATTATCAATGCCAGGGGAGAGGCCAATGAGTAAGTTGATCGCAGCGACCTGGATAATCCTGCTCAGAGCTGCACGGGTGATAGGCTGACCAAAGAATTCCCGGTTTTGATATACAAAAATACCATGCGCGCCCAGCAGCCCAAAGATTGCCGTCGATGACCCCAATGAGGGAGCTTGGGTGAACATCATCGAGAAAACGTTTCCTGCAAATCCACTGATCAAATATAAAGCTAAGAAGCGCCAGCGACCGAAGTTGTTCTCCAGGCGCGGGCCGAATAGATATAAGGCGTACATGTTGAAACCAATATGGATAATCGAGCCATGCAGCAAAAGTGGAGTGATCAATCGCCAAAGCTGTCCCTGGGCAATAAGCTCATTCACCTTTAATCCCAGAGCTGCAGGGAGATCGTAACCCAATGCAAATTGAGTCCCCATTTGGAGTAGATAAATTACGACAGATAATCCAAGAAGTGTATAAGTTACAAAGGGCGTTGGGGGGGTGCGTGGAGGCAAGTCCCCTCTGGGGGGAACAGAACCACGCCCAAAGTTGGAACCCGATGCGTCCGGTTGGGGTTGATGGGATTGTTGATCGTTCACAAAGTCACCTTTTTTTGATCCACACGATGATGTTCCGCATAGATAATCGCTTTAATAGCATTCACTGTCTCATCTAATTGATCATCGCGGTTCAAGATTACATAATCGAATTCTGAGATGCGATTGAATTCTTTACGGGCGGTAGCGATGCGCAATTTCAATTCGTCCATTTTTTCGGTCTTGCGAGCTTTGAGACGGTTGACAAGTTCATCTTCACTTTCCGTGGATAAGAAAATCAACACGGCTTCGGGGCATAATTCTCGAATCGTCGCTGCACCCTGTACATCCAGTCGCATCACCACATCTTTCCCACTGGCCAAAGCCTCGCGCACCTGAGATTTGGGAATCCCTTTGAAATCGTTATAAACGAAGGCATATTCCAACAGTTCATCATTTTCAATCATTTCGGCGAACTCATCTTTAGAGAAAAAGAAATAATCGACGCCATGGGTTTCTTCGTCCCGGGGAGGGCGCGTGGTCGCGGTGATGACAAAATGAAATGGCAGGCCGCGGGATTTCATATGATCTACAACCGTATCCTTCCCAACGCCTGATGGGCCAGAAATCACAATTAGCAGAGGTTCAGGTTCGAGCACCTGGAAAGCGATCTTTTTATTGCTCATGACAATCTCCAAACGCTCGGATTATAATATGGAAGACTAATTCATTGGAGGTTTGTTATGCCAGCATATGAATTTCGATGCTTGGAGTGTAAGCGAGCTTTTGAAGTATTTCTTTCTTATCAGGAGTATGGAAAACATGAGGTAACCTGCCCTCACTGCGAAAGTGATAAAGTACTGCGCCGTTTGAGTAGAGTGCGGATTGCTAAATCTGAAGATTCGCGTTTTGAAGATATGGCCGACCCTTCCGCGATGGCAGGTTTGGAAGATGATCCACAGGCTTTGGGCAGGATGATGCGCAAAATGAGCAGCGAGATGGGTGAGGATCTTGGCCCTGAGTTTGATGAAGTGGTAGACCGCTTGGAGAAGGGGCAAAGCCCTGAAGATATTGAGAAAGCCATCCCTGATTTGGGAGGTGATGACGGGGGTCTGGGTGGTATGGACGATTTTGGCGGGGGTTTTTAGCCCTGAGTTTTGTTACAGTCAATCCTCATGAGTCATCCCATATTTAATCTAAGATGGGAAATAGTGAAAAACAATGGATGCGTGCAGCGCTTTTCGCTAGCACGCATCCATTGTTTCACAAAACCCCATATTAAATTCGGGGTGAGTCATGTCTATTTTGGCGTTATTACCATCCCACAGGATCGGACGGGAAAGATACTGAACCCGGTTGATACCAGTTGATTAAGTCAATCCCGTCTGTAGTTTCCCCCGCGTTGACAGTGACCAGAAGCAATTCTGCACCAGAACTGACATACCCGCCAATGAGATCGGTTTGGGTGTATGCTGTTACTTTGTATGTCCCTGGGGGTAATCCAGGCATGGTGTAGTAAGGGGTATTCTCGCCTGTTTTAAGGAAATACCATAAATTGGTTTCTTGGTTGTAGGCCACGATGTGCATTGGGGGAATGTATTCTCCCGTGTACCCAATCCCACCGGCAATTTCTCCAGTTGTGGCGATGGGCGTCAATGGTTGGATGGAGATATCCAAGCTATATTCTGTGTCGCTGTCGATCATTGAGCGCACGTTGATGAAATAATCTTGCGATGTGGGAAGTACGCCCGTCCAATCTGATTCGTTGTTCAAATCTGACTTTAATACCGTTCCGTCTTCACCAATTACAGATACATTGACAACACCCGGTGGAAAGACGACTGTATTCAGTTGCTGGTTTGCTTCTGCTCTTAAAACAAAATGATCAATGCTATTTGGGGAGATTGTGCCAGAGATTTTTGATGAAAACCCGCCCTCTGCGAATTCAATGCGCGTTGGTTCATCATCACTTGGCAATGTCACTTCAACTTCGGGTAAATTACCTTGAGCACAAACCAACGTAACGGTGGACTGGCATTGCTCAGGTTCCAGGTTTGGACAGCACGCCCCCGCGGTTGCATATTCGCTGCACAATTCGTCTTCTACTGGTGATAAATGGATCCATACACGGCACACGCCCCTTGCTTTTCGGAAGCCGCGTAATTCTGCCCCTGGACCGGATGCCGCGTAAGCAAAATCTTCTTCCCAACCCTGGGTTTCTATGGCGCTGAGCACAGCAAATAGAAATGTGCCGTAATGGTCAATGTCAGCATTATTGACGACGAATTGGCTTTGGCAACCGGTACCACCTAGCTCATTTACAATATCTTCAATTGCTGCCTGGCCTTGTTCCCCTTCAACGCCCAAACTCTGCCCCAGAGATGTTGCCAGGCTATTGCATTCGTCTTGGCTCAGGGGTTGTAAGGCTTTACTGGTGGGCGTTGGTTCGGGTGTCGTGGTGGGTTCAGGAATGGATTGCTGTGCTTCAGCGGCCGAAGAAGTTAACGTTAGCGCGACAGCAACGGCGACATCCAAATCTGTGTAGTTATCCTGATTTCTGTTGCACGAAGTGAGTGGTAAAGAAAGCAGAATCACCGCCATGACAAGAATAAGCTTTTGATATTTCATCAGATTCTCCTCCTAAAGAGAATGTCAAAGCCCATTGTAGTAATTGAAAATTAGCGAAATCCCCAGTTTTTTTAGTTAACCCCGTGTGCAAGTATTGCGCTTATCGTTTGTCATCTTGAGCAAAGCGAAGGATCTGCACCTTAGTTTTGAGAGATTCTTCGCCCCTGCTGGGCTCAGAATGACAGCCATACAAAAAAACTCACACATAGCGTTAGTTATCTAATTGTAATCGTTCCAAAATTACCTTACGAAGTTCTTTCTGTACTTGTTTTGGTGATTGTCCGGCGTCGATGGTTACCCAGCGATGCGGTTCAGCTTTTGCCAGACGGTGATATCCATCGCGCACATTTTGGTGAAAGGTTAATTCAAAGATATCTAAACGGTTGACATCGCCACCTTCTTGCCGTCGTGTAAGGCCAATTTCGACATCCACATCGAGGAGAATTGTCAGATCTGGCTTAAGACCCCCTGTGGCGAAATTAATGATGGCGCTTATCTCGTTGATACTCCTGCGATAACCGTAACCCTGATAAGCCACCGTAGAATCGGCATAGCGGTCGCATAAAACAACCCCGCCTTTCTCTAAATGTGGCCGTATAACCTGATCGACCAGTTGAGCGCGCGAAGCCTGAAAGAGCAAGATTTCTGTGCGCGGCTGCATGGCGGTGTTTTCTTTGTCTAACAGCACTGTGCGCACCTGATCTCCGATAGGTGTGCCACCGGGTTCGCGGGTGGTCAATACATCATAGCCGGCATTACTCAAGTATTCTTCGAGTGGGGGAAGTTGGCTGCTTTTTCCGCTGCCTTCGGGGCCTTCGAGGGTGATGAACATAGTGTGGTGTCTTGCTAGTAAGTTCGTTAGATTGATTATTCTCGATATATGCGTACGCGCCGATGGGGCTCTTTGCCGTGAGAGTAAGAGAGCAAATTGGCCTGTCTGGCCAATTTATGCTGCAGGCGTCGAATATATGATGAGGCTGGATCGAGTTCTACCCAGCGCTCACCATCCAGCACAGTCTTGATGGCACGATGAGTTTGGTTCATGGCTTCTTCATCGCCGTTTTTTTGCGGGTGCGTTGGAGTCAGGTTGAACAGGCCGCTCAGGAAACGCGTCAGTTGGGTGCGGGTGTCCGAGCGCAGCACATAGATGGGGATACCCATATTTTCGGCTTCGATGATGGACTGATTGCGCTTGCGAAAATGGTGTCGAAGGGTGACCACCGCCTGTGCCGAATGTAAGTCTGTTTCAGTCTGGACGGGCACATTGAGTTGGCGGGCGGCCTGTCGTAAACGGTTGCGGGCTACGCCATAAGAATAAATGCGAATTTCTTGCAATGGCCCTCGACGGGGCTGTTCAAGCCATTCGAGTTCAGGTTCGACGATCTCGACTGTATCATCCCATTCAGCAGTTTTTTGCTGCCTGCGCATACCACCAGCCATTTGATCCAACCTGGCAGCTTTACTGCCCTTTTTTATTCGAATCTCGCCGTTCTCATCGCGCGAACGAACTTCAGGAGTTTGGGGATGACCGCGTAAGAGAGCGTCTACTGCGCCAGAGACATCTCTATGAATGGCCAGCCGGTCACGGGTTTGTATTTCGATGAGCACATCAAAAGTAGGTGGAGAACGCCGTTCGAGAACTGTCTTTTGGGTGCCGCGACGCCGGGCTTCATCATCGGAAAGTGTGACCGACTCGATTCCGCCGATCAAATCAGATAACGTTGGGTTGAGCAGCAGGTTTTCAAGGGAATTGCCGTGGGCAGTGCCGATCAACTGCACGCCGCGTTCAGCGATGGTGCGGGCAGCGATGGCTTCTAATTCGCGGCCGATCTCATCGATGACGATCACCTCGGGGTTGTGATTCTCTACGGCCTCGATCATCACTTCATGCTGTAATGATGGTTTGGCGACCTGCATCCGCCGGGCGCCCCCCACTGCAGGATGGGGCACATCCCCATCGCCGCCGATCTCGTTAGATGTATCGACAATCACAACACGTTTGGATTCAGCTAAAATCCGGGCAGCCTCTCGCAACATGGTGGTTTTCCCTACACCAGGCCGCCCCAAGATCAAAATGCTCTTGTTCTCATCGATCAGATCTTTGATGATCTCGGTGGTGCCGTAAACTGCGCGGCCGACGCGGCATGTCAGACCCACGATATCACCACGCCGGTTGCGGATGGCCGAGATACGATGCAGCGTGCGCTCTAAACCGGCGCGATTATCATCGTCGAATACCCCAACATGCGAGCTGACATAGTCGATTTCGTCGCGGGTAACTTCAGTTTCACTAAGGACAACTTCGCCTTTCAGAAAACGTGCTGTTGGAATGCGCCCTAAATCCAGGACCACCTCCAAGAAGTTGTCGCTATCATTCGCTTCGTTGATCGCCTGGACAACGTCAGGGGGTAATACCGCCATCAAGGCGGCCAGATCATCTGTTGTTCTTTGTGCTTGCATGTGAAATCATCTCTCCACTGGTGTAGGTGTTCTGCTGAGTTTGTGCCAGTGGGGTTTCTGGATGTCCGTTCAAATTGCCCAATTTGAACGTTTCTCGGAGTTTGTGGTGCACGGCCATATGCTTGACCATTACAGTTTGTTCCGGGCTGGGAATTGCATCCATGGCTTCCAATGTAGGTGCCAGAAGCGGCTGATAAGCTCGGACACAGAAATAGATAGGGCGAGAACGTCGGTCTGGGATGTCGGTGATCAGCTTGGTGAGCAATTGGTCAATTTCTTGCACATCAGGTAAAAAATAGGGCTTCACCCATATCCCATGCCCGCCGTATCTGACCAAGGCGAAACCAATCAACTCGTTGTTTTTATAATAGGTCAGGCCTGGTAGGAAAGAACTTGCACTCAGCGGTTCAATATGAGCGATGGTTTCAGGGACCACCAGGCCATAAAGTGCCTGAAGGCGAGGCAACTCACCAAACTGGGCAATCCTCCAGTGAGGTTGTCCAGTGGAATTGTTCGAATTTTGATCCCAAGCCCAAATCTGCTGACGGGCATATGTCGCGAATCCAGCTCGTCGGAAATTTTCGAAAATAAATGAGTCTGTATTGACTTCGGCAACTAAGTGAAAGGCGCCGCGCTTTCCAGCCTGTTGGACGAGTTGTTCGAGCAGTTTTTGGGTGCTAGGAGATTCTAATGCTTCTCGGGGAGCCAAAAATGATAAACGAGCAGCAGTCGAAGATGCCAGGCGTATGCTTTGCCCCATCAGCGGTAGCTCATCACAATCTTCCATGCATACCCAGGTGGTAAATCCGGATGTGGGATTTAAGCTGGCGAACAAAACGCTGGGGATCAAACCCGTGCCGCGTGTAGCCACCAGCGCGCTGTTTAAGAAAACGCCCTGGTGGCGATAACGGTAAAGAGTTGGCAGGTCTCGCCATCCAAGGGGTCTGAGCATAGATTTTAGTTCGTGCGAATCATTTCGGCGAAATACAGGTGGAAACGGTCATCGGAAGTAAGTTCGGGGTGGAAGACCGTCGCCAGCCAATGCCCCTGACGGGCAGCAACGATGCGGCCATCAGGGAGCGATGCCAGAGTTTGGGTATCTTTTTGGACTGATTCAATCAGTGGAGCGCGAATAAAAATGGCGTGATACGGCGACCAACTGGGAGCTACTGTTTCCAGGGCTGGAACATCTAGATCGACCTCGAAGCTGTCCACCTGACGCCCGAAGGCATTCCGCTCCACGGTGATATCCATCAATTCGAGCAGTGGCTGCTCCCGGCGAGCATCCTTTGAGAGAAAGATTGCCCCCGCGCAGGTTCCCCAAATGGCTTTATCCTGACCAAAAGCGCGCAGAGGTTCCATCAACTCGAAATCGATGGCCAGCTTGCCAATAGTAGTCGATTCTCCACCTGGGATGATCAGACCATCAATTTCATCCAATTGCTGGGGTAGACGAACCTCGCTGGAATCCATGCCAATGCGCCGCAGCGCATGGACATGCTCGATGAAGTCGCCTTGTAAGGCGAGAACGCCAATTTTCATAGTTGAGATTTCAGGTTACCAACCTCGTTTAGCGATCAGTTCCGCTTCAGGGATATCTGTCACCTGACGCCCAACCATGGGCTCACCCAGGTTGCGACTGACATCGGCTAAGATAGCGGGATCATTGAAATGTGTTGTGGCCTTGACGATGGCGGCAGCCCGTTGAGCGGGGTCACCAGACTTGAAGATGCCCGAACCGACGAAGACGCCATCGACACCTAATTGCATCATAAGGGCTGCATCTGCGGGCGTAGCCAAACCGCCAGCAGCAAAGTTTACCACTGGTAAGCGGCCAAGCTCTTTGGTTTCTTTGACAATCTCAAAGGGTGCGCCGATATTCTTGGCGTAAGCCATTAGTTCTTCATCGGGCATATTCTCCAAGCGTCGGATAGCGCCCAGAACAGAGCGAGCATGGCGCACAGCTTCGACGACGTCACCGGTGCCAGCTTCACCTTTAGTACGGATCATGGCTGCACCTTCCCCAATACGACGTAGTGCTTCACCTAAATTGCGGCAGCCACATACGAAGGGAATCTTGAAGCCATGTTTGTAGATATGATGTTCTTCATCGGCGGGGGTCAGCACCTCTGACTCATCGACATAATCCACCCCGAGTGATTCGAGTATTTGAGCCTCAACGAAGTGTCCGATACGTACTTTGGCCATCACCGGGATCGAAACAGTCTCCATGATTTCTTCGATCAATCCGGGATCGCTCATGCGGGCCACGCCACCGTCTGCGCGAATGTCCGCGGGAACGCGCTCTAACGCCATCACGGCAACTGCGCCTGCATCTTCTGCGATGCGGGCATGCTCGGCAGTGACCACATCCATGATCACGCCCCCTTTAAGCATTTGTGCCAGCCCCTTTTTTACTGCAAATGTTCCAACTTGTTTTTCCATTTTTCTTCCTCAGGTATTGAAGATTAGTTACTGAATACCTTGAAATTTTTGTCAATTCAAGAGTGATTCTACCATGCAGCTATAGGCATAGCAATTAAAGGTATATTGGTGTCGCGCGCAAAAATCCCCTGCAGCGCGGGAGATGAAACTGCTTGGATGGATTGGCTTTAGTGAGGCTCGACAGTAAAACGGATTGCGGTGCGTACCTTGCTGTCAATTTCTACATCGACAAAACATGGAATGCACACGATATCAAAGCCGTCTTCGTCCAGATATCCTTTGGCGAGTGCAAGAGCTTTCACGGCTTGATTAACTGCGCTGGCCCCAATTGCCTGAACTTCAGCGCGCTGGTTCTCGCGAAAGACACCAGCAATTGCGCCGGCCACAGCAGACGTTCGGGAGTTTGCTGCGACCTTTATGATATCAATGTGACCAATTTCCTTGTTCACTGTTTCCATTTTGCTTCCTTTGTCATGCTGTGATTAGGTCACTTGAGTTTATTGTATAGTATTTTGGAAGTAGAATCAAGCAAGTAACGTTGCAAATCTCCTTTAATTGGAGATATTCTGCGCACCAATACTTCATCACGCCAGTATTTTTGAAGCTCTTATCCCCAAATTTGAGCAATAATTAGGGCAAAATTTCAAACTCGTTGAGCGGCCAATAGATCAGCCATGCTCTACGCGTAACATCTTCCAGTGGAATTGGCACAATGACAAGCGAATCCCGCGAAGCAACGCGATTATCCCCTACGATGAAAATATGGCCTTCGGGGACCACGGAAGTGGAATAATCTCTGCCGCCAATATGAGTCACCCAGGGTTCATCGAGCCTCTCACCGTTGATATAGGTATGGCCCTCACGAACTGCAAAAACCTCTCCGGGCAGGGCAACCACGCGTTTGATAAGTCCTGCCTCCATGTCGGGTACATCTGCGACGACAACTTCCCCCCGTTGAGGATCACGAAATCGATAAGAGATCTTTTCGGTCATCACCCGGTAGCCAACATACATATTGGGTTCCATGCTGGATCCCATCTCTATTTCTACCGCCTCAACAACGTAGACGTTTACAAATAGAGCTATTAGCAGAGCAGGGATTGTAACTGAAAAGATATCCCAAAGGATCTTGAGAAAAATGCGGCTTATGCGCGTTTTGTTTTCCATTATTCGGAGCCTCAGTAAGAGGCCGTGTTTTGCCTATTCCAATAATAGTAGATGAGAAGATTAAGTCAAGCATCCCAAAACATTTTCATTTTGCTCTCTGCACCATTGCGTTATAAACATGGATTTCCCCCTACCTGAGCACCGAATTTAGGGTACACTTTGTATTGTTGAAACCTCATCGAAAACAACCGGAGGTATGGCATGCAACCCCCTCAATTCAAAGATTTAGATCTTTCATCATGCATTTTGTTAGGCCCCGGGCCTAGTATGGTACCACCGCGCGTCTTACGCGCACTGGCACAACCACCAGTTGGATATCTCGATCCCGAGATCATAGTGGTGATGGATGAACTCAAGCAATTATTGCAGTATGCCTTCCAAACAAAGAATGAATTTACCATACCCATTTCGGGAACAGGAACTGCTGGCATGGAAACCGCGATTTCCAATTTCGTTGAGCCAGGCGATCGCGTTCTGACAGCGATCAATGGTTTCTTTGGGGAGCGTCTTGCAGATATGGCTTCGCGATATGGCGCTCAGGTGGAGCGTCTCGAACGACCATGGGGGGAAGTATTTACCCCAGAGGAATTTGATGCTGCGCTGAAAGATGGCGGTTATAAATTAGTCACTTTGGTGCATGGTGAAACCTCGACTGGAACCGTGCAGACGCGCGTTGATGAGATCGCTGAAGTTGTTCACCTTCATGGTGCGCTGTTGATTTTAGACACGGTTGCATCCTTGGGCGGCGTGCCTATCGAGATCGACGAGTGGGATGTTGATATCTGTTACAGCGGTTCGCAAAAATGCCTCTCCGCGCCGCCAGGATTGGCTCCTTTCACAGCAAATGCCCGGGCAATGGATGTATTCCAACAGCGAAAAACCAAGGTAACGAATTGGTACTTAGATATCAGCGGACTCTCGAAATATTGGTTGGAGCCGCATGCCTATCACCACACCGGACCAATCAATATGTTCTATGCACTGCGCGAGGCTCTTCGATTGGTGGCTGAAGAGGGCATCGAGAACTGTTGGGCGAGGCACCGATCGGTCGCTGAAGGCCTCTGGGCCGGCTTGGAAAAGTTGGGTCTGCCGCCGCGCGTTCCCTTGGATTTCCGGATGCCTTCGCTAACCACGCCGAAGCTGCCAGATGGCTTGGATGAAGCAGCAATTCGCAAACAACTCTTGGAAGACTATAACATCGAGATTGCTGGCGGATTTGGCCCTCTGGCAGGGCAAATCTGGCGCATTGGTTTGATGGGCTTCAGCGCTCGCCGGGAGAACGTCACTCTGCTATTGGCTGCTTTGGGAGAGTTACTCTAAACTTGTCCAATTAATGCCTCTATGGCACAATAAATCTACTATCCAAATTCAATCACCTAACTTCTAACTTTCATGTCACGCTGGATCGGTTTTGTCATCGCTATTATCGTCGGTATTGGCCTCGGCCTGTTTTACGGCTGGGTGCTAAATCCTGTTGATTATGTCGATACCACGCCCGATAGCCTGCGCCAGGATTATCGCGCAGATTATGTGCTCATGGTGGCTGAGGCTTACCAGATGGAACGCGATCCGGCACTGGCAGGAGGGCGATTAGCTTTCTTAGGAGAGGGAAATCCTGCTGAAATTGTCTTGAAGGCGCTTGAATTTGCCAATGATGTGGGTTATTCCCAATCGGATCTAGCAAGACTAGAATTGCTTTTGGAAGGCATCCAAATGATTGCAGATAGCTCACAGGGAGAGACACCATGACCCGAGAGAGTCGCGGGCCCTGGTATCTGCTGACGGGGGTGATTATAGGTTTCATCGTGGGGTTGTTATATACATGGGTGTTCTCCCCAGCGGAATATGTCGATACGCATCCTGACGCCTTGCGAGCAGATTATAAAGATGCCTACCGCGCCGCTATTGCCGCGGCCTATTCTGTCACTGAAGATATGACACGCGCTCAAGCCCGCCTGTCACTTTTGAACGAAGAAGACTCTGCTAGCATCCTTGCTGCGCAGAGTCAGCATTATCTGGCTGAAGGTTATTCCTACGAGGCAGCCCTGGCGTTAGCAAGGTTATCGGCAGCTTTGGGGGAAGTCCCTGAACCAGCCCCGCGCACAGCCACATCGATGCCAGCTCCTTCGGAAACCCCATTGCCCGAAGATACCGCAACTGTCGAGCTCAACGCGACGGAAGAGACCGAACTGACCACTACGGAGACGGTGGAATCCCCAAACGAGTCGACCACCCCAGAGGTAGTCGAGGATGGTTTGCCTACATCCACATCTAACATCTCACCAACACCTACTCTCACGCGCACGCCTATTTTGACCTTCACACCGCTGCCCACGCGTACACCAACGCCAACTCTAGCGCCACCTTTTGTGATGCGCGAGCAGGCTCTGGTATGTGATCAAGAAATAGAAGATTCTCTCATTCAGATATTGGTGCAAAACGCGCTTGGAGATGGGATCCCAGGCGTGAAGATCATCATTCATTGGGATGGTCAGGAAGAGCACTTCTTTACCGGACTGAAGCCTGAGATGGGTTGGGGGTATGCGGATTATTCGATGACCCCCGAGATCAGCTATACCTTGAATATTGGCGAGGGCGGCGAGCCAGTAGATTTGTTTGTGCCGGAGTGTTCCGATGATCAGGGAGAGCGTTATTGGGGCGGCTGGCGATTGATCTTCGCACATCCCTAAATAATTTGGAAGCTCTGTAATTTATTTTCTGGGGGCATTGTTATTGAAGCATTCAGAGATTATGATAAACTTGGCCGACTTTTTGATTAGATAAGGATTTGCCTATGGTAGCAGCAACCATTGTCTCAGCAGCCTACGTCGCATTTCAGATGATGGCGGATATCGCCAGCTTGCGTATTGTGATGATCGCTGGATTCTCTATTGACGCGGGAACGTTTGTTTACCCATTTACTTTCACTTTGCGGGATTTGGTGCATAAGACCGCAGGGATCAAGGCATCTCGTACATTAATTGTTGCCGCCGCAGTTTTGAATTTGCTCATGGCTGGTCTGTTCTGGTTGACATCTATCTTGCCCCCAGACATTGCCGTAGGCCCTCAAGAAGCCTTTGGGCAAGTTCTCTCCCCAGTGTGGCGAATCGTTTTTGCCTCGATTGTCGCCGAAGTGATTGCAGAACTGGTCGATACCGAAGGCTATCGCCTGTGGGTGGAGAAAGTAACGCACAGGTATCAGTGGGCGAGGGTGTTAGTGAGTAATGCGTTTAGCATACCAGTGGACAGCGTGCTTTTTAGCTGGCTGGCTTTTGGCGGGGTTCTGCCTAATGCGGTGGTTTGGTCTATTTTTATCAGCAATGTAATCATCAAAGGACTGACCACCCTGATCAGTTTGCCGGGGATCTATTTGGTAAAGGAAAGCCCCAAAGCGTAGTCAGAATATGGAATGTAAAGGAAAGAAAAAATGATCCCGCTTCGTGATGAAATCCCAACTCGACGAGTTCCAATTATCAATTATGTGTTGATTGCAGCCAATGTGCTGGTGTATCTTTTTCAGAGCATATTAGGCGCTCAAGAACAATCCTTGGTTTACGAATTCGCTCTGATCCCTTTTCAATTTACCAGCAGCCTAAGCCTGGGCGATATCAGCGATATTTTTACAAGTATGTTCATGCACGCCGGGTTGGCACATATCGGTGGCAATATGCTCTATCTTTGGATTTTCGGTGACAATGTCGAAGATCGCATGGGACGCGGGCGCTTTATCATTTTCTATCTAATTGGTGGGATTGTGGCATCCCTGGCACATATCTTCACCAATCCAGCTTCACAGATCCCAACAGTGGGGGCCAGTGGCGCGATCGCCGCGGTTTTGGGCGCTTATTTAGTGCTCTACCCCCAGAGTCGAGTGCTGACTTTGGTTCCCTTAGGATTCTTCATTCGTTTGACAATGCTTCCCGCAGCATTGGTGTTGGGGTTGTGGTTTGTGCTGCAATTCTTCTCTGGGGTGATCTCAATAGGTGGTCCTGATGTGGGCGGTGTGGCCTTCTGGGCACATATTGGTGGTTTTGTGACGGGAGTGGTATTGGCAAAGCTATTCGCCAAACCGGAAGAGCCTTCCTATCTAATTCAATGGTAATTTTTTTTACACTATTTATCCAGCCAAGCTTGGATCGCTCCTAGCTTCCTAACAATGTGCGCGCCTGCCTGGTTTCCAGCATTAAGCGCTTCTTGAAGGCTAGAGGTTCGGCAAAGGGCGGCGATGAAGCCGGCTGCAAATGCATCGCCAGCTCCGGTAGTATCTACGACGTCTGCTTTGGGGGCGGCAATAAGTCCGGTAAATGTATCACCTAGAACATAGCAGCCCTTTTCACCGAGTTTGACAATCACGTTTGCAGCGCCGCGATCCTTCAAAGCGCGTGCTGCCTGCTCGGGGATAACAATTCCCGTCATTCGAAATGCTTCATATTCATTGCATAAGAAATTATCGATATAGGGCATAGCTTCCCAAAGATATGTGCGCAACGTCGGATCATCCATGCGCACATTGAAAACCACATCCAGGGAAGTTTGCAAGCCTAAGTTTTTCGCCTCAGAGAGTTTCTGAGATAACATTCCATCAAAAAGCGTGGGAAGCACAAAGAATCCTGCTACATGCAAGAAGCGTACGCCTGTAGATTTCAGCATAGGGATATCGAGCGCATCAGCGCTTAAACTGCCATTTGCTCCTGGCGTGTGAACGAAGCGTGGCTGGTACTCGCTATCAACTAATCCGACACTGACAGCTGTAGGGGCGTCTGCGGTGCGCTGGACGAAACGTGTGTCCACCCCAACCCTATCCCAATGCTGAAACAGTAGTTCAGCAGGGTCGTCATCTCCAGTTTGGGCGACTAAACCTGCAGGAATTCCGAGCGTTGCCAGTCCAATGGCAACATTTGAGGCACATCCGCCTGGTGAAACAATGGCCTTTTCGAAAGAAATGGATTCCTTTCGAGGGACATCATTTACCGGATAACAAATAACATCTAAGGTCACATTGCCAAAGACAACTGTTTGCATAATAGCATCTTTCTCCTGGTAGCTAATTTGAACTTGGGAGTTTATACCATATGGAAGATGAGATTTCTCTGGCTTTTCCTTACATAAATGCAAACGCGGAATCAGGTACAATTCTTGCATTAAGGTATAATTAATATCGACATTTGTTATCAATTTTATTTAGATGTCCGCAAAGGGATTTCTCAAAAGGAGAGATTGCCATGAAAAATCGATCGCCCCTTCTCCGCATTGTCATACTTGTGTTTATTTTTGCCCTGATATTCCCTACTGGAATAGTGCTAGCCCAGGATGACGAAGATGATCACGCCAATAGTGACCGGCCCCATGAGATTGTTTTCGAAGTTATTAATGAAAGTCAATTTGATTTTACTCTTTGGCTTTATGGGCCAACCGAATATGACATAAATGTACCACCAGATTCTGAAGGTACATTTATCATAAAGAATGGTTGGTACGCCTTTACTATGAATTCCTGTAATTTATATGAGGTAGGGACATTTGACTTCACTACCCATAAAGCCATGCATGTGCCCATTTGTGGTGCTACTGCAGGACACATTGGACAGGCAAATAATCATTATGATTCTTCAGATTATATACGTCCCGCAACAATCCAAGTCCGCAATAGAACCTTAGAACATCTAGAAGTTTATATCAGAACCCTAGACGAAGATCATTTCTTGAAATTTGAGCCTTTAGAAATTAAGTGGGTAACGATCGAGGATGCTAGGGATGAATTTGTGTATAGCTACGTCGCTTGCGATGAACTGTTGTCTGGATATACACGATTATATATTAGTGTGCCCTTTGATTTGACTTGTGATAAATAGTTAAATATTCAAAACAGTGTTTGACCTGGGCTTAGTGGGATTGCTTGTCAAGGAGAATCGCATCTGCTATAATCCCGCTTGCTCAGGGCGCGTAGCTCAGCTGGTTAGAGCGCACGGTTCACATCCGTGAGGTCGAGGGTTCGAGTCCCCCCGCGCCCACCAAATAGATAGATTTCTTTGCGCATTGGCATTTTTGCCATTGCGCGTTTGGTTTAAAACACCCTGATTTTGTGTAAGAGTTCGATGATGTTCAGCGTCAATTCTTTGAGAGCATGGACAGTAGGAAATGAAAAACCGCCTTTACGGCGGTTTTGGAAAGTGAGCGCGGAGGGACTCGAACCCGCAACCAATGGCTTAAAAGGCCACTGCTCTACCATTGAGCTACGCGCCCATAATGGGCTAAATTCTATCACGCAGGTAATGCAACGTCAACAAATACCTTGACTTTTCCACCCGTGCTAAGTACCATCTGATCCCGTTGGTGGTGATCAGCTTGACATTTCTAGGAGTGCAAAAATAATGACCGAATTGCTTTATATAACTGATGATAGTTTTCAGGAAGAAGTACTAGATTCCCCTTTGCCGGTGTTAGTAGATTTCACTGCGGTTTGGTGCGGACCATGCAAAATGTTAGAGCCCATCGTCCAAGAGTTAGCCGATGAGTGGGCTGGACAAGTGAAGGTTGTTAAACTAGATGTAGATGATAACCAAGATATTGCCATGCAGTATCACGTGATGGGTGTACCAACTCTTGCCCTCTTTCAAGGTGGAGAGATTAAAGAGCGCCTGACAGGTTTTCGACCGAAGAAACAAATTGTAAAGAAATTAGAATCTCACTTTTAGCTCGATTGCCAAAAAAAAGACCCAATCTCATCGAGATTGGGTCTTTTACGTATAAAGCTCTTTAATTTTCGCAACTACACAGTAGCGGCATTCCCAGGGTTGCTTTCCTCGAATGGGTGCCAGTGGCTTTGGAAGATCACACTGGACGAAACCAGGTAGTCGATCCCGGAGCAGATCTAAGACTTCCTCGTGGCCCATCAATTCGATGGACACTCTCAAGATCTTCTCCATATCCAGGTAGACTACTTCTGCAGCCTCGATCGAGATGCCGTTCTCGCGCAGCAGTGCAGCATAGGTGCTGATTTGGAGAATATGACCGGCGTATGCCCTTGGTGGACTGACCGTCTCAATCTCCTTCGACTTATGAGGCTTGCCGCAACCACACTCAAAAACGGTGCCATAACGAGGACGCCACTGACCCTGGCGTAACACTTCACCCGAATTAGGACAGGTGTAGGTTTTCCAGGGCTGGGGCACTCGCTTGGTGGTCTTGTAATCGACCAACAGAGCTCGATCCAGGTAGACCTGGTCAGGCTGTCCGGTGATCTCCACCATGCCCTCGGATGCGGGAACAATCTCGTTCACATCTGCAGGCAGGTTGGCGGCCTCCACGAGCATGGAGAAGCGCCTTTCCACGATGACTTGTTGATCGAGTTGGGAAACTGCTGCGACCATCTCATGCACCAGCTGACCCCGAAAAGCCCACCACAAACTGGACGGCTTCTCAGCATAGTCACACTCGATCTTGAGCCGCCACTTGCGGGGACAACTCAACAGTGTCGTAACCGTCAATGCACCATACCCGGCTGCAACCAGTGCTTCAGGATCATCAGGGCGCATATTGGTAAGGATGCCCTGGATCACTGGAGAAGTCATTTGGCATCCCGGCAGTGCTCCGTTTCGAGCGCATGCCAGGCAGGCTTCGGGAGCGACGAAATCGCCACTCACTTCACAGATGAAAGCTTTGAAGGCCATCGCTCACATCCTTCTGTCAGTTCCAATGTAACTGTAGAATAGAAAAGCGGTTTTAGGGGAGAAAAATAAGGATAAGTCACCTTGAAAGGGCAGACTGGATATACTCAATCCAGTGTAACCGTAGAAAACGATTTTTCTGTCCAACGTAAGTGTAGAAAGGAGACTTTTTCCATGAGCTTCAAACGCAAACCACCTCCAGGCAACGTTCGCCGTGTCATCAGTCTGGGCAAAAACTTTAGCGGAGTCACCACCAATAAGCAGGGACATCTGGTGCAGTTTGAATCCGAACAGGAACGCAAACTTATCCTGCTGCTGGAACGCGATCCAACCGTATCTGACTATCGCAGTCAACCCGAGACCATTCAATTCCTGAATGCGGAAGGGCGACAACGTCGGTACACACCCGACTTCCAGGTATGGCGCACCGAAGGATGTATCGAGTGGCATGAAGTAACAGTCGCTTCTCGACGGGAAGCTCGGGGTTCTTTGCAAGAACGCGAGATGGCTGCACGAGCAGTGTGTGAACAGCGCGGGTGGTGCTACCTGGTGCATACGGACGAAACTCTGCCCGCAGGTTACGAGTACGCAAATCTTGACTTTCTGGCAGCCTTTCGGGCGGAGAGTTTTGCGGATACCACGTCACAATCCTGGTGGCTGGCTCACCTGTCAGCACAGGATAAAGTTCACCCCATGCAGGTACTGGCCCAGGTGGAGATCAACCGGGAGCAAGGCACTCTATTCAACAGTCTATACCACCTACTCTGGTATGGCGTAGTTCAGATGGATTGGCAACAACCGCTCATCTGGTGTGGGGATTTTCATCCCGAGGCCCGCATCTGGCTTTCCAAACCCTTAGCCGCAGACCTACCCAAGCGTTCTTCACCCCAACCGGGGAGGCCAGCATGAACAACCTGCCTTCTCACTCCGCAACGGACATGCTACAAGTGGGACACTGGCTTCAATACAGTGGGAGCCTGTTCGAGATCACCGCCTGGGATGCGAAAAACCCGCTCGAGATGGAAGTACGGGAGGCAGGCAGTGAAACCCGGCGCTCTTTCACTTTGCTAGAACTATTTACGCCCGATGCAGCCGTACGCTTTGCTCCAACGAAGGCGGTCTTGATCGCCCAAACCGCTCAAACCAAAACATGCCCCGAGGTCGTGAATGCCGCCTCCCTACCCACCCATTTGCTGCAGCGTGCCGAGAACATTATCGCTACGGTCGAAGCCGTGCAAAACGGGATCGACCGCACCCGGCAAAGGCAGCATCTGTCTGGGGAAACCTTCTCCCTGACCGAGGCGACCCGGCAGGCCTGCCAGGAACTTCCCACCCCGATATCTTTGAGCGGCTACTACAAATATCGGAAGTTATACCGGGCGCATGGTGCAGACCGAGCGCGGCTGGCAGCTGCGCTACGGCGCACCACATTCGGAAAGTCCCGCATTGATCCCAACGCCCAACACTTCGTGGATACCATCATTCGGCGCTTTTACCGCAGCAACCCACCCCTGCGCGCCCAAACCGTGTATGCCCTTGGTCAACAACTCTGGCACCACAACCGCCGGTGGTGGTTGAACTATCAACAAGAGGCTGGCCAGGATTGCAGTGACCTGATCGATCGTTTACTCGATGCGCGGCAGGAAATCGATAGCCTGCTGGCCGATCCGAAGCAAGGTTCACGCCTGACCCAAATCCAGTTACCTTCGCGGTCTTGGTTCTATGGTTATGTGAGTTGGTTCAGTACACAGCCAGGAGAAGGTGCGCAAACATATATCGCCCGGCACGGAAAAGCAGACTGGGAAGCCAATTTTCTGCTGTTCGACCGCTTTTCACAAACGGCCACCCTGCCGCTGCAGTATGTATTTGCCGACCACTACAAACTCGATGTGCTGCATGTGGATGACGAATACCGTGAACCTCTGGGACGCTTGTGGTTGACAGCATTGATCGACGCCTTTTCCCGGACAGTTTTGGGATTTTTCCTGGCTTATGAAGACCCCAATATTGAGAGCATCCAGGGAGCCTTGCAGCACGCAATCTGGCCAAAAATTAACCTAGAAACCCTAGGGATCGACCTGCCGTGGGTCTGCTTCGGCGTCCCCCAGAAACTTAGTCTGGACAATGCATGGGCCCATCACAGTTACTCGCTGGAAGACCTGGGGCGCTCCCTGGCAGCGGGTGGGCTTTATACGCAAATGGAACTGGTCTTTCGCCCACCCTATCAGGCGCGTTATGGGGCTTTGATCGAACGGCTCTTTGGCAACCTGGCAGGGCAGTTGCAGGAACGACTACCGGGCGCTGTTTTGAAGCCCGACCAGCGGCACTGGCACAACTCCAGTCAGGGTGCCTGTCTTTTGTATCGCGACCTGTTGCGCCTGATCACCCAGATGGTGGTGGACTACCTTCACACTCCCCATCGGGAGTTGAACGGGCTGACCCCACATGAGAAATGGCTGGCCGGGCTGCAGTTGATGACGCCAGTACCGCCTCCTCTTACGCCCCAGTTGGAACGCTGCTTTTGGCGGTTGCATCCCGAAACGCGGGTAGTCACGCAATCTGGCCTGGCCTTATTTGGGCTGCATTATTGGGATATCGCCCTGGCTGGACTGCGAGGTCGGGATCGGCAGGGTGGTCGCAGGCACTTCAATTTGCGTTATGACCCTGCAGATGTCAGCCGGGTGGCGATCTTTGAGCACGGTATTTGGTTGGGGGATGGCTATGCCCGTGAACTGCGGTTACCGGACGGGAGCTACGAATCCGCCAGCTTGTGGGAGTTGCAGATGGCGAAGGATCTGACCCGTCATCGTACAGCCGGACAGAACCCACGCCCTCACTCCTGGCTGATCCACTTGTTGGAAACCCGAGAATTGATTTCTCAACGGCAAGCCGAACAGAAGCTGATCCGTCGCAAAGTGCAGCAGTTGCGCACTCGTCGCAAGGGACGTCCTGCATCGGCGACGCTAGCCGAACGCCAAGCGTTGGAATCCGCTCAGGTTCAAGAGACAGAGCAGGTTTTGGCTTCCAGACTGCCCGAGGACGATGATCCCCGGGCTCGTTTGCTCGACACCCTGAAGGAAGTGCTCTAATGGACGTGTTGACCTCTCCCAGTCCCCCTTTGAACGTTCTGACCTTCGACCTGAATGTGAATGTGCACCAACGCATCACCGATCTACAAGCCTGGATCAACACCTGGCGAGAAGCAGACCAGCGGCTGCATGTGCAAGTTGTCGATTTGAACCCGAACCGGCGGGCAGACGTTTTGCGAGGCAGCCAGATTGCCAGCCTGCGACGCAAGCTGGCCTTGCAAGTGACCCGGCAACCTGTTTGCCTGGATCCGGAGGCTGTACGGAAGGTGGGTTTCCCCGTTTTACGCCAGCATCTAGCCAACCAGTATGCCGGTTTGAGTGCCGCCGAACGTCAGATATGGCTAACCAACCTGTTCTTTTTGTTGACGCCCACCTTGCGAGCGTTGCTTGAAAAACTGGATGCTATCCGCGGTTATCGCAGTTTCGGGCAACAACGCTGCTTTCTGGTGGGAGGCGTTTCCGGTGTGGGCAAGAGCAGTTTGCTGAACTGGTACGCCGTCAACTATCTTCCGGTTGTGGAAGCCACGCGCAACCACGTTCCTGTGGTCAAGATCGATGCCCCTGTCAGCAACCGTTCTCCCAAACCTCTATTCCAACGCATGCTTCTAGCTTGTGGCGCTGCTACCTTGCGCGGGGATGAAGAACATTACTTGCAATTGCTGGAACTTTACGTCCAGCAGTGTGGTGTTGAACTGCTTATCGTCGATGAAGTGGAACATATCACTCAGGCCGCGCTGCGGCGGCGGTTACTGGAGCTTTCCAACTTGACCGGAATCCCAATCGTGTGCGCTTCGTGCAATCCAATTACCTGGACAACTGGGGATACAGAGGTCCAGGGACGTTGGAATGATTACTTTGAATTGACCCAAATGACCGGGACACGCCTGGACGCTTTCCTGACCTTGCTGGATTTGTTGCTTCCCTTTGAACAGGATGGCTACCTGGGCCTGCGCGAAATTCGGGATGAGAGCCAGCAGAAGGTTGCCGGTCCAGCCCACTACATCGAGCAATGGACTGATGGAATTATCCGGGAAATCATGGCCCTGGTGATGGATGCCAGCTTCAAAGCACTTACTGCCAGGCAGCCGCGTTTGAACTTGGATCTACTGAACCAGGCTTGGCGTGACATCAAGCGTGCCAAGGTGGTCAATTTCCTCGATCATCTGCGTGCCCGAAATGGAGGCGGGCATGCTTGAAACCTGGTTCTTCGATGTTTTAGCCTACCGTCCAGTGCCTTATCCGGGTGAATGTTTGAGTGGGTATTTGCTGCGCTTGGCGGACGTCAATGGCTTCACCATTTTTTGGGATCTGGTTCAGACGATGTTCCCGGCCTGGGATGCTCCCAAGCAGAAGCTGAAATTACTTTACTGGGAGTATCCCGTGGAAGACTGGGGGAACATTCCGCACACCACACACTTGCCGCGGGCGAACTTGGAATGCTTGACGGTGGCGCCATGGGTGGCGAAATTTACCGACATCTCTGACATGCTCAACTCAAAATACCTCAGCCCTGGACACTTTCTTCGGGATATCGTGCATGCTCATTTGCAGACCTGTCCGCTGTGTTTGCAGGAGAAACCTTTCCTGCGCCTGATATGGCGCTTACAAGGGGTGAGTGTCTGTTTGACGCATGGCTGCGAACTGCAATCCCGTTGCCCCCAATGCGGCCAGTTGCTCTCCGTTGTGAGTCCTAACCAGCAGTATTTGCGCTGCTCGGGTTGTGGCATGGATCTGCGCCAGTCACCCGTTCGGCCCGTTGCAACTGATCTCCTGACCGTTCAGCAACGTCAGCAGGCCGCGTTCCATTTTCTACTGGATCCCAAGGCACCATGGCTGTGGGATGAAAACCCTAATTTGGCAACATCACCAGGTGAACTTGCCCGGGCACTAGGTCTCAAATTCCGCTATCTACGTACTCAAGGGAGGCTGTCGGTGGCCGCTATGGCGAAGCAAGTCGGAGTCATCCCGTGTACGCTCTCCACCCTCGAACTCGGAAAGCGGGGGCCCTTGCTGCTTTACCTGAAATATCTGGAAACTTTGAAGCTGTCCTGGGAAGAATTTGCCGCTGTGCATGTGCCAACTGATTTTATCGAGAGGATGCAAGACATTCCCCACCTGTCGTTACGTCTCTGCCCAACCCCCACGTGCCAAAACCATCACCCACATCTCAACACGCGCATACATCTTCTTGTGGATATTCCTGAGCGCCAGATCGTGCGCTTTCGTTGTACATCCTGCGGGCGCTCATTTACCCGCTCTTACGATGGCCGTCTGGTAACCAAGCCACGTCGTCCTCCTATTCGACCAGGAGATCCACCCAGTGTGGTCAAGCCGGAAGGCGAAATCGCACGCCTGATCGAAATGGGTTTGCATGGGGAGAACAACCGCCAAATAGCCCATCATCTGGGTTGGGGAGAGAAAACTGTGCGTATGTATTGGATTTCCCTAGATCTCAAAGATCAGGTCCACAGTGCCCAAGCCCAGCGACGTGCCCGTGAGAAACAAGCCCGTGATGCAACTATCCAGAACCGTTTGAAGACGATCTTGGATACGTTGTTGCTCCAGGATGAGGAAATCACCCTGCGTCAGGTGAGTCAGGCTTTGGGGTTTAATTGCGATTACTTGCATACCCGTCCTGAACTGGCAAAACAAGTCCGGAATGTGGTTGGGAAGCACAATTCCCGGGTCAAGCAAAAGAAGGCAGAAGCAGTTCAGGAGGTTATTCTCCAGGCTCTTGAGCAGTTGCCTTCTTGCAATCAGGATGTGAAAATCGAGGAAATCATGCAACAGGCTGGGCTGACTTACACACAGTTCTACAAGCGGTATCCGGAGTTGCACAAATTGATTAGCAAGGATATTGCAGAACACCGCAACCGACTCAAGATTTTGCGGATTGAAACCCAAATCCAGCAGATTGAGACGGCTGCGGTACAGCTAATTGCCCGAGGTGTTCGACTCAACTACAAAACCATTCTTCGAGAAGCTGGCTTGAGCGTATACAGCAGCAAAAATCCGCACCTGCAGGAGGTACTCCTTCGTTGGGTCGGCAATTTCGCCCCACGCGATTAACATGGTGGAGTCCGGAGATTTGCACCCGGGCTCCATCCACTTAGTCGTTCAGGAAAATACCTTTTCCACGGTTACGCTGGATTCTATTCTATTCCACAGTTACGTTGGACGCGACACTAAGACCCAAACCCCATCTTGTGCTCTTTCATCGATAACCATCGGCTACTACCAATAACAAGGTGATCTAAAACCTGCACATCTAGCAGTTTTCCTGCCTCAACGATTGCGCGCGTCACGGCGACATCATCAGGACTTGGGGTTGGATCGCCGCTGGGATGGTTGTGGCTCAAAATGATCGCTGGAGCGTTGCGCCGGATAGCCGGTTTGAACACTTCAGCGATGCGCACCTGGGAGCTGTTGACACTGCCGCGATAGATCTCCGCTACTTCGATCACCTGATTGCGCGTATTGAGCAGCACAACCAGCAGGTACTCTTGCTCACGGTGTCCGATCAGCGGTTGGACGATGTCAGCAGCATCCTTGGGGTTTTGGATTGTGGGCCTGCTCATTGCGGGTTCCAACAATCGTTGGCTCAAGGCTAGTGCTGCTTTGATCTTTGCGGCTGTAATTGTGCCGATCCCTCTGACCCCAGCCAGCTCTTCATGGTGAGCGTTGATCAAAGAACGAACATCGCCAAACTGATCGAGAAGTGCTTCAGCGACTTCAAGTTGTCTGGGGCCACCGATGATGGCTGCCAGTAGTTCGACCAGGGAACAGCTCTCAGGATTGAGCGCTACACGCTGGGATGGTCTCTCCCGCAAGGGCAGACGATTCACCCTAGGAGAAGGTTGCAAGTAGGAGAATTGCTTATTCATGCTAAGCTCCTTCCACTTGCGATACACCTTCGGCAAAGGGTATCCACAAAGAATCCAGACCAGCCTGCTCGAAAGCGGCTTCTGTCAGGCGTTCATCGACCTGTGTGCCCATGCGAACTACGACTCCCATACCCGCATCTGGGGCCTGGTTGCGTGTGATACCGCAAGGCGGACACTCCCGGTGATAGACCGGGTGCAGGAAATCCTCCTCACACTGGCACTCCCAGAAGAGCACCGTCGTGAAGTGACCTCCATGCTTTGGGTCATGGTGAAACTGGACAATAGGTGTTGTCATGACATACCTCCGTCGATATTTCCCCCGGTGCGCCCGTACCGCACCGGGATAGTTGATCCCGGTACGGGCGGGTGTTTTGTTTTGGGTTTCTGGCACCCACACAAAGGTTCAAGTAGAGGCACTTCAGCCCTTGGGTGGGTGACTAAAAATAGGAGATTACAACCAATAATGTGGTACCCTGACGCTCATGCGTCAGGATGGCGAAAGGGCTTTAGGGATTTCGCCCTTTCGCGCAAAAACGGAGACAATACCAATTGCCTCCGTTAATTTATTCCATAGAGGGTTCAATACCCCGCCGCTCTGCGGCGTGATAGTATTACGGCATGAGCCGTCTTATCAGAAAAAGTCATAATGTGTCGAGATTGGTGTATCATTTTGTATGTCCAGCAAAATACAGGAGGGTAGT
>JADHTJ010000194.1 GCA_016785015.1 Anaerolineales bacterium | reverse complement strand
TCCCAGTACTCACTTCGCACATGTGGAACTGCATGGGTGCTGTGTCTGCCGGGATGACCAACGTGGTTGACATGATGTTCGACAACTGGCCGATGGCATTCCAACTCACCGAAGGCGCCAAACACGGGGTGCAATCCCCCTCGGGATATTACGGCTTCAGAGTAATGCGCGGCTTCGATGACAAAGGCAGGATTATGAATCCTGTGGACTCAGATGAGTTGTATTACGTTGGCCATCACATCGATCACGAACTGGTCCACAACATCGAGGTCGATTGCGATGCCCGCCTGAAGCGTATGAATGATAATGCGCCGCGCAGATTCCTGGTCACTATGGGCGGAGCCGGTGCACAGCGAGAACTCTTCAAAGCCATGATCGAGCACTGCATCCCACTGATCAAACAGGATAAGGTGGCATTATTCGTAAACCTTGGTGATCACAAAGACAACAGGGATTGGTTAGAGGTAGAATTATCAGAGTACAAAAATCTCATTCAAACGCATTTCTCATGGGAAGAAACCCGGAAATTTACTGATTCCATCCGAGATGGATCAGCAAATGGGTTACACGTATTCCTGTTCGACAACACGTTCCATGCCGTCTATGCTTCGAATTATTTAATGCGCGTCGTAGATGTTCTGATCACCAAGCCCAGCGAATTGGCCTTTTACCCTATCCCCAAGATCTTCAACGAACGCGTCGGCGGACACGAGATGTGGGGTGCCATTCGTGGGGCAGAGTTGGGCGATGGCACTGTTGAAGTTCGCACGATCCCCGAGACACTGCAAGCCATTGATCTGCTCACGCACGAAAACGATCTTTTAGAGATGTACTGCGATTGCATCGTCAAAAACAAAAGCATCGGCATATACGACGGTGCCTATAAGTGTGTAGAATTAGCCACGGGAAAGAAATTCGAACGCAAAAAATAATTCAGGAGTAATTACGAATTATCCGAATGACACGAATATAATTGGATTTATTCGTGTCATTCGTGGTATACGCCACCATTCGTGATAAAGTAGGAAACCATTCAAATGATAAAAATTGCGTTTATCGGTGCTGGCAGCACAGTTTTTGCAAAAAATCTATTGGGGGATATCCTCAGCTACCCTGAGCTAGCCGAATCGACAATCTGTCTGCATGATATCGATTCTCAACGACTTAGGGATACAGAAAAAGTCGCCCAACGAATCATCGAGAAACTGGGAGTTAATCCTACGATCGAAACTACCACAGATCAGCGGGCTGCCCTGGACGGTTCGCTCTACGCCATCAACATGATCCAGGTTGGAGGATACGAACCAGCCACGGTGATCGATTTCGAGATCCCCAAAAAATACGGCTTGCGCCAGACTATAGGGGATACGCTGGGTATAGGCGGAATTATGAGAGCCCTGCGCACTATCCCGGTCATGCTGGAGATGGTGCGAGATATGGAGGAGCTTTGCCCGAATGTGCTGCATTTGAACTATGTAAACCCCATGGCAATGATCACTTGGGCACTCAACAGGGCCAGTGAGATTAATACGGTTGGACTGTGCCACAGTGTGCCGCACACTGCCTCTCAATTGGCCGAGGATATTGGCATCCCGGTGGACGAAATCAACTACCTCGTAGCTGGGATCAACCATTTGGCTTTTTATCTACGCTTCGAGCGGGGTGGAGAAGACCTCTACCCGCTGCTCTACAAAGTCATCGAAGAAGACCGCGTCCCAGATTGGAATCGCGTACGCTACGATCTTTTCAAAAGATTAAGCTACTTTGTCACCGAATCAAGCGAGCATTTAAGCGAATATGTCCCCTGGTATATCAAGCGCCACCGCCCGGACCTGATCGAACGCTTCAACATCCCTTTAGACGAATATCTGTTTCGCTGCCAAGCACAAATCCACGCCTGGGATTTTGCCCAGGAATATCTTGACGATCCTGACAAATCGCCGCTCTCATCTCTCGAAAAAAGGTTAGCCGAAATTCCTGGGATGCCCACCATTCGTCAAGAATCCATTCAATCTTATCAAAAAATAGATGGGGTTTCTCACAGCGTCGAATACGCAGGGCAGATCATCCATAGTATTGAGACTGGCACACCACGTACAATTTATGGCAATGTGCCCAACCTTGGCTTAATCAAAAATCTACCACAAGATTGTTGCGTCGAAGTGCCTTGCCTTGTCAATCAAAATGGCGTTCAGCCCACACAAATTGGTTCTCTTCCTCCACAACTGGCAGCGCTGATGCAAACCAACATCAATGTGCAAGCACTGACTGTCGAAGCCGCCTTGACGGGCAAGCGCGAACACATTTACCACGCCGCCATGCTCGATCCGCATACCGCTGCCGAACTAGATCTGGATCAAATTTGGGCATTGTTGGATGAGCTGATCGAAGCACACGGAGAATGGTTGCCAGATTACCATTAGAAAGGTTGTCTCATGAAATTTGATTCCACAGAACACCCTCATCGGCGATACAACCTATTGACAGGTGAGTACATTTTCGTTTCTCCCCATCGCACCAAACGCCCCTGGCAAGGGCAGGTGGAAACAACTATACCTGACCAGCGCCCCGCTCATGATCCCAAGTGCTATCTATGCCCTGGCAACGAGCGTGCTGGGGGGGGAAATAACCCGCAATACGAGCACACCCTTGTCTTCACCAACGATTTTGCCGCACTACTCCCTGATGTATCTTTCGAACACCAATCTGATCAGCAATTATTTCAAGAACAACCTGTTCGTGGCACATGTCGGGTGATTTGTTTTTCGCCGCGTCACGATCTCACTCTGCCTGAAATGGCAATCGAAGACATCCGTAAGGTTATTGATGTTTGGGCTGAACAAACTACTGAACTGGGTCAACAATACCAGTGGGTACAAGTTTTCGAGAATAAGGGCTCCATGATGGGCTGTTCCAATCCCCACCCACATGGACAAATTTGGTCGTTAGATGCTCTGCCCAATGAGCCAGCGAAAGAAGAGCTTCATCAGGATGATTATTTTTCAAAATATCAGCGCCCTCTACTGCTTGATTATGTAGATGCAGAATTGGGAAAAGAAACACGAGTGATCGAGCAAAACGATCATTGGGTATTCGCAGTCCCCTATTGGGCCGTCTGGCCATTTGAGACTCTGCTACTCCCTCGAGAACACGTTTTGCGTCTTCCGGATTTGAACACTAACCAACGCGACGCCCTGGCTGATATTCTCAAACGATTGCTCACGCGCTATGACAATCTCTTCGAGACATCTTTCCCTTATTCCATGGGCTGGCATGGCGCGCCATTCAACGATGAGAATAATCAGCACTGGCAACTACACGCTCACTTCTATCCGCCTCTCTTGCGTTCGGCGACGGTGAAGAAATTCATGGTCGGTTATGAAATGCTGGCCGAGGCCCAGCGTGATATCACCGCTGAGCAGGCTGCGGATCGATTGCGTGCAGTATCAGATGTGCATTTCAAACTTGACCCATTATCATAACCTCTGACAACAACTCAAAATCGTGCAATCAATAATTACACACGAATTTAATTCGCGCTTCAATCAATCTCCCCAATTCATCGTACGAGCCCCAGGAAGAGTCAACTTAATCGGGGAGCATACAGACTACAATGATGGTTTCGTGCTACCTATGGCCATCGACCGCGCCATGTGGATCGCGCTTAGGATAAGAAACGATCGACAGGTAATGCTCCATTCTCTTGATTTTTCTAGCCCTGCAGAATTCTCATTGAACGATATTAATCATGGATCACATTGGGATGAGTACATTCGTGGAATGGCTTGGGGACTCCAAGATGCAAATTATGATTTAAATGGATGGGATGGTATTTTAGGGAGTAGTATCCCTATCGGGGCGGGACTCTCCTCTTCAGCTGCGCTGGAGATGGTCTCTGCAATGGCTTTTTCCGTGGTTGGAAATTGGGATTTCAAACCCAATCGTATGGCAAAAATTGGTCAAACAGTAGAAAACGATTGGATTGGCGCAAATACCGGCATTATGGATCAGATGATCTCAGCGTCTGGAAGGGCAAAACATGCTATGCTGATTGATTGTCGGAAATTACTTTCCCAACAAATTCCTTTTCCGTCAAACATTGCAGTGGTAGTCATGGACACCACCACCCGACATACCCATACCGACTCTGGTTATAACGAAAGACGTGAGCAATGCGAGTCAGCGGCCAGAATTTTTAAGGTCTCACATCTGCGTGATGTCACCATGGATGAATTCAAACTGCGCTCAAGTGATTTAGATGAGATACTGATGCGTCGTGCCCGTCATGTAATTAGTGAAAATGAACGTGTCTTAAATGCAGCAAAAGCTCTGTTCGTTGGAGATGCGATTGAAATTGGACGATTGATGAACGCCAGTCACACGAGTATGCGCGACGATTTCGAGATCACCAATGATGAACTAAATATTATGGTACAGATTGCTCAATCTCAACCAGGATGTTTCGGTGCCAGGATGACTGGGGGTGGATTCGGCGGCAGTGCGGTGGCATTGATCCAAGAAGATGTGACGATTTCCTTCGATAAAAACGTTTATAACACTTATCTAGAAGCCACAAATCGAGAACCACAAATTTTTATTTGTAAAGCAAGTAATGGAGCAGAAGTAGTATTAAAATAAGAATTTCTGTGATTTACCATAAAACAACCTTAACGTTGAAATTACGGAAATCTATATAAAATTTCATTTCATTCAAATATTCTTGATAAATTTCGGCATGAATTCAAGTATTAAGTGCAACTGATTGAGTTTAGAGAAAATACCATTGCGGGTGCTTGGAAGTCAAGGCATTTTCTAGGACGAGCATTCAAACGATCATTATCAAATAATATTTGATCGTCTGTAATGGATAGGAAGTCTGATCCTTTTGGGAAGTACTGTCGAATTAGGCCATTTGTATTTTCATTTGTGCCACGTTCCCAAGCAGCATATGGATGAGCAAAAAACACATCTGCTTGAAGTTTATCGGCGATGCTCTGATGGTTGGCGAATTCCTTGCCATTGTCGAAGGTGATCGTATGTACAGCAGCTTGGTAAGGAGATAGCAACTCAAGGATTGTATCTTCAACCAATTGAGTCTTGTTAATAAGGGTGAATGTATCTATAGTAGATATTGTCTAACCTGTCTCATGTGTCTCTACAGTACTCAAAAAGATGCAGTTTTTGGGTAAGATTGCACCTACTTTGAGCCGGGATAGGAACGGTGGTTCACATATTTGCTTTGATCTGATTTTAGATCTGAGTTTACATTATCTGCTCTACGCCACTGGTTGCCATGGAAACAAATACTTTAGGCTGCAGGCTGGTTTTATCCTGGTAACGGCTGTGAATATTTTCCACAAATATCCCAACGGTTTCATCCCGCACTAGCGCCACAGTACAGCCTCCAAAGCCGCCCCCGGTCATGCGCGCGCCAAAACAGCCGGGCTGCGATTGTGCTAACTCGACCATAATGTTGAGCGCATCGTTGGTGATCTCGAAATCATCACGCATGCTAACGTGGCTGTTGTTCATCAATTGCCCCATCTCGACAGCATTCCCGCAGGACATGGCTTCGGCTGCCTGTACCACGCGTCCATTTTCGCTGATCACATGGCGGGAGCGGCGGCGCGAGAGATCATCCATCCCGGGCGCGCGGCGGTTGAACTCGTCCAGCGAAACATCCCGCAAATGGGAGACTCCGAAGTATGCTGCCGCGGTTTCACATTGCGCACGTCGCTCGTTGTATCCGGAATCGGTGTGCGAGTGCCGCGTGGCCGTGTCCATAATGACCACCGCGGTCCCCCCTGGGATGGGTATTTCCCGCGCGGACAAATCGCGGCAGTCAATCAGAAGGGCATGATCGGACTGCCCGGCAGCAATGATCATCTGATCCATTATGCCTGTGTTAGCGCCCACCCAGTCATTTTCTGCTTGTTGCCCGATGCGCGCCATTTTTAACGCGCTAAAGGGCCACGATCCTACTATCGAAAAAGCTTTGGCGACCGCCATCTCCAGAGCTGCCGAGGAAGACAGCCCCGCGCCAATGGGTATGTCACTGGTCATCACCCCTTCCCATCCTGAAAGTGGATAGCCCGCTTCCCCCAAAGCCCAGGTCACTCCGCACACATACTCACCCCAGCCGCCTTGATGCGGAATATCATCCAGGGAAAAATCTACCGGATTGGCAAAATCGAGCGAGTGCAGGATCACCCGACGATCTTTGCGCAAGCGTAGCGCCAACCAGATGGCGCGGTCAATCGCCATAGGCAACACGAAGCCATCGTTGTAGTCGGTATGCTCACCGATCAGATTGACTCGTCCAGGTGCACGTACGATGAATTGAGGATCTGCACCAAAATGGGTCTTGAATTCTTTAGTAATGATTATTTTCATGATAGTGGGATTAGGAATTGGCCTTGTATTCCTTGTAATGTTTTGCAGGTAAAGATCGCAATTGTTCCGCAGCTTGTTCTGCAGTTATATCTCGCTGAGATTCGGCCATCATTTCATAACCAACCATGAACTTCTTCACGGTCGCTGAACGCAGCAATGGAGGATAAAAATGGGCATGAAGCTGCCAATGATGGTAATTGCCCTCATCGGTCGGTGCGCCATGCCATCCCATAGAATAAGGGAAGGAGACCTCAAACAGGTTATCGTAACGAATGAGAAGTTGTTTCATGATTTCAGCTAGGTTTTTCCTCTGGCAATCGTTCAGATCATGCAAGCGCAAGACAGGACATTTTGGTAGTAGCATCGCCTCGTACGGCCACACTCCCCAATATGGGACAAGAGCCAGCCAGTCCTCATTCTCTACAATTATGCGTTCTTGGAATCCGGATTCCTGGTAGGCATAATCCAGTAGCATCGGAGATCTATGTTTCCCGAAGTAGGCTTTTTGGTGGAAATCTTCTTTCCACACTTCACTGGGTAGTATATCTTGTGCCCAAACTTGTCCATGTGGGTGCGGATTAGAAGATCCCATCATTTGGCCTTTATTTTCAAATACCTGCACCCATCTGTAGTCAACACCTAGCTCGGTGATCTGGTCAGCCCAAGTGTCGACAACGGAACGCAAATCAGCCAATCCCATTTCGGGTAACGTAAGGTCATGGCGTGAAGAAAAACAG
>JADHTJ010000034.1 GCA_016785015.1 Anaerolineales bacterium | reverse complement strand
TCCAGGATCATCCGCTTTGCATTCTCAAACTTCCGGTAGGGTCGGTGCCGGGGTTGCTTTGCCATCTGCTTGCCTCTTGTCTTAAAATGATAGTACACAATTGTACTCGTTTAATTGTGTACTATCAAGACAGCAATGGAAACAAACCCCCATATGTGGGGGTTTGCGTGCGGTGGCATTTCTAACGGATTGTTAGGAGGGATGCCACCGCACTGGGTTTATCATATTTGGTACTCATATGGACATCACCTCCTTTTCCTTAGGATGGCGATATGAACAGCGGTTTTTGCGCTGTGCTATGCAATTAGTATGGCACAGAACCAATAACTCGTCAATGACTCAGCAAAAATCCCTTAGACCCCTTTTTAGGCTTTCTAAATTGTTAGGCTAGTACTCAAAGGGGGTGCAAATGACCGTATCATTTATGATAGAATGTTCTCATGATAGATCGAATATTACCCTTATTGGATTGTAGGAGGAGAGCAATGAAATACCCATTTATGAAGCCACTTTTCTTGATGGCGACTCTGTTTTTAGTTGTTGGATTGGCCTGTGGTGCCCCTACCCCCACACCCGAACCGCCAGCAGAAGTAAAACCTGCGGAACCTGTCCAGCAAGCAGAACCAGCAGAACCTGCTGAGCCTGTTCAGCAATCTGCATCGGGTGCGGCGGCGTCTCTTCAAGATGTGCGCGGCGCAGTTATACAAATAGAAGCAGAAGGATCTTTTGCTTCGGTAGATGAAGATGGCAATATTGTTGACGGATACCTTGAATCAATCCGTGGATCGGGCTTTATCATTGACCCTTCGGGTATTGCGGTTACGAACAACCATGTTGTGACTGGGGCTGCCCTACTCAAGGTGTGGATTGGTGGTGACACATCTAAAACCTATAATGCCAGGGTGCTTGGGGTATCAGAGTGTTCCGATTTGGCAGTGATACAAATCGATGGCGATGGTTTCCCATTTTTAGATTGGTACTCGAATCCAGTTGAAGTTGGGATTGACGTTTATTCCGCGGGATTCCCATTAGGGGAAACTGAGTTTACGCTTACGAAAGGTATTGTTTCGAAGGAAAATGCAGATGGTTCTTCCGATTGGGCTTCAGTTGATTCTGTGATTATGCATGATGCCACAATCAACCCTGGAAATTCTGGAGGCCCATTGGTTTCAGCGGATGGAAAGATTGTTGGTGTAAATTACGCCTCTATTTCCTCTGCAAATCAGTATTTTGCTATTGGTAGAGAGAAAGCCATACCAATTATTGATGAACTAAAGACTGGAAAAGATAAAGATACTATTGGAATCAGCGGTTGGGCATTTTCTTATGATGATGCTGGCGATGTATTCTCCGGGGTATTTGTTACGTCTGTTGAGTCAGGCTCTGCTGCAGATAGAACTGGAGTCATCGCTGGTGATATCATTACGAGCTTAGAGAACCATCCTATTGGAGAGTTTGCCACTATGGAGGCATATTGCGATATTATTCGCACGCATAGTGCTTCCGACCAGATGGATATTGAGGTTTATCGTGATAGTTCCGGAGATATCATGGAAGGGCAACTCAATGGAAACAAGCTTGTGGTTACCTTCGATGGTGTTGGCGCAGATGATGCTACCTCAGGCACATCATCTGGAACATCCACCGGCGGCACGACAAGTGAAACGACCGGTGATCCCCCCGCATATCCCCTTGAAGAGTTTAATGCAGAGTATCTAGAGAACTGGTCTTGGTTTGTTACCAATGGAGATGAAAACCAGTTTTACCTTTACTCAGATAATGGCAAGTTGGTTTTCGAACTTGTAGGACCGAATATTTATAGTTATCTCCTATATGATCCGTGGATATACGAGAGTGTCATTATCGAGACAAGTGCAGAGAATCGTGGCAAGAATACTAACAATGTTGGATTAGTTTGCCATGTAAATGATTATGGCTGGTATGAGTTTAGTATTTCTAATGGCGGTGAATGGTGGATATGGGCTTACGATGCGACAACGGATCAGTACGATATGCTGGCTAGCGGAGGCTCAACAGCTGTACGTATGGGCAAAGATATAAACGAGTATGGTGTGATCTGCGACTCGAATACGCTTGCGCTATTTATTAATGGCGTCCATACCCATACCCTTACTGACAAACAATATGCGTTCAGAGAAGGGCAAATTGGCATTGGCGTATCATCCTTTGATGTGTTACCTATCGTCATCGAGTTCGATTGGGTAGATGTAAATTCTCCCTAACATTCACATCGTCGGATCAGAAAAAGGAAGATGAAACGGGCAGCCAATTATCGGCTGCCCGTTTGAGTTTTGCGGGTGAATTGCTCTATTTATGGTTGCTGCTGTTGATAAGCTGCTAATAGTTGATAGCGCGCCAACAGTGCATTATAGATGTAATTCGACCACATCATAACAACACGATCTGCGCCGTAGCTGTGGCTGCCATAAGTTTGAATGATTAATCTTCCATCAATGCAGACAACTGCAGTGGCATAACTATCCTTTATCGCCGAGCGTGCACCCCACAGCAACTTAGCATCGCTTCCTGGCCGAAGTCTTAATAAATCTCCAAGGTCAAAGAAATCCCATTGCCAATTATTGGTTGGATTTGTCAGGGAAATACCCTCATTAGGCGCATGGTGTATTGGATTTTCTCCATTGATTGGGAATAACAGTTGTTGTTCAAGAGGAATATTTATCCAATCTCGCTGAAATTCAACGCCACAGCGGCCGAGAATTGTGGCAATCTTGCCTGCGGCAATATCATCAATATTCCATTCCTCAATAATTACTGAACTGCCCGCATTCAGAGCATCATTGAGATATACATAGAACTCCCCAGAAACGTTTTCTCTGGCTTCTTTGGCAGAGATGATCAGATCCCAACCCTGGCCACCCGGGCCGCCGGAAAGCAATTGCGTTTTAAAATGACCCAAGGCATCATCGACATCCACATAGCTCAGACTCATCGCATCTAATGCGGGTTGAACATACCCGAGAAATGCCATATCCTCGAACAGCAAGATGTTTGCAGAGCGCATCCAACTCTGGAATTCCAATTCATTAAATGCCGGTTGTTCCTGCGAAGGTGGCTGTTGGGGGTTTTGCTGATTTTCCCCCCCTGTTTGAGGTGTATCTGTTGGTTGATGGGTGTTCGTTGGTTGTGGTGTATTCGTAGGTTGGGCATCTATTGTTGCTCGAACATCCAATGCAACTTGTGTCAGCGCCTGTGCATCGTTTGTCGCCTGAGTATCAAGTGTGTCCTGTTGATTGTCTGCTTCTTGTTGTTGTTCAGCTTCAATATCTGCTGCGGCTTCTGCTTCGGCAGTTTGAGTTTTGTTTTGGGCAAGTTGTGTGGCCTGAACATTGAGAGCAATTTGTGTCTGGTTGGAACTCTCAGTAGAAGGTGTGTTACAGGCCAATCCTACAATCAGTATAAATGCAAGGGCAAGGAATAAAGCTCTAAAAGGAGCAAAAAGGTTGCGTTGAGCGTGTCTTTGTATTTTTATCATGCGATTCTCTCCTGCATTCGTGATTTTTCGTATGTGAGGGGTTGCATTAAGATTTTACACTCTCAGTATAGGGACAATTCCCAGAATGTCAATCAGATAATGGTCATGTATCTTTTTCAAAGGGCTATTTCGGTTTACAGATTGGTGAGGACGTGATACAAGGTGCTAGGAGATAGTGCCTGAATGGCGTTTCGATAACTTAGCAATACCTCTAGGATAGTTTTCTCAACCGATTTTTCATGGTTGGCTGCCCGAATGAGAGGATTGAGCAACCATTCATTTATGTAAATGGATCGTAGCCGCGTAGTCCAGACAAATAACCGCTGAAAGCGCTTGCGTAGATTTCGATCATAGGAATGCAGCGCTTTGAATGAATAGTCCCCAGTTGTTGCTAAATCTATTAAAACTCTCGCTGCGATCTGACCGGATTCCATAGCGTAATCAATCCCTTCACCTGTAAAAGGGTTGACCAAGCCAGCCGCCTCTCCTACCAAAATGATCCGATTGCTATGAACGCGCGCGGTGGCAAAGTCCATACGCAGCGGATAGCCTTTCACAACTCCCTGACGTTGCCCCAAGGAAATTTTTTCTCGAACTGGCCCGTGATCGAGAAATTTGTCTAGGATTTCCTTGGCAGTGAAGGGAAGTTTTTTTGATTTCCGCAAAAAACCAGCACCAATGTTTGCTGATGTTTTTGACGTAGGGAAAATCCAACCATACCCAGGGAGCGGAACTCCATCGAAACGGATTTCCATCAAATCGTCTAAATTTGGCAGATTGTTGTAGTATGCTCGTGCGGCAACTGCAAACTCGGGCAGTTTTGACAAAAATCCCAGTTTCTGGAGCAATGCTGTATTTGCTCCCACAGCTATTACCCCCACATTAGCAAAGAAAATCTGCTCTTTATTCGCGGATTTACCTGTAATTGTTACTTTGTTTGAGTCTACTCTAAGATCTGTAACGCGAACATTTGATTTGAATTCTGCTCCCAGAGCAATTGAATTTTGGAGCAGTAGATCATCCAATTTAATTCGTGGCGCAATGTAAAGGTGTTCAACGAACCCGTGTTTTGGAGGAATGGGAGCGACTAACTCATTGCCATTTGGAGCAACCAGGCGGATGCCATTTAAACGGTGCCCAAATTCAATTAATTTGTCGATTAGATTTAAATCCCCCAAAATTTTTAGTGCATTAGGGGACAGAGCGTCCCCGCAAGTTTTGTCGCGCGGGAATTCTGATTTATCTAAGAGTAGAACTCGCACTCCCGCCTTGGCCAAGTAACTTGCTGTGGTAGATCCACCTGGGCCGGCACCGATGATGGCTACATCGTAAACAGTATTCATATTGCCACGAATTTATTGGACCTATCCCTTATCCTGCATCTAGCTGCTGAACAATATCCAGGACTGTCTTTCGTGTGAGCTTCTGTTCGCCACGTTCTAACGCGTTCAATGTGGCGTAAGCTAGCGCTCGTGGAATTTCAACGAAGCTTTTGAAAGTTGTTTTGGGAAGGGTTCTAGAATATTCACTGAAACTATCGAGGTTCTGGCGCGCATAGGCAAACATGCGTTCTTCATCCCAATCCTCTGGGAAGAAATTTACCCCTCGATCCAGATCTTCTCCACGGTTACGCAGGATATTGACGATTTGTAATCCACGGCCGAATTGAATAGCATAGGAGCGGTGTATTTGGATCTTCTCAAACCAGGCCCAAAGATCACAAAGTAACAGTCCTACTGCACCCGCTACACCGTAGGTATAACGATCTAAATCGTCGATGGATAATACTTCAAATCCGTTGGTTGCCCAATGAGCCATGCGGTCAGCCATGGTAGCAGTAGCTTCCCAAACGCGTGGGGCGATAAATGTGGGCGCTAGGCAAGCCCATTCGCCAATTCTTAATGTCACTTCTGGTAAAACATCGTGGAATTCCATCAGGGCTGATTCTAGCACTTGGTGGGAGAAAGTATCTTCTGATGTTTGCGCCTGAAGAATAAGGCTTATCGTTCTTAGAATTTTGGCTTTAAGAGAGCCATCCAAAGTAGGGTGGTCCTCGACTTCATCAATTGCTCGGAGACAAAGATATCCAGATGCCACGGCTTCCCGCAGACCTTTTGGTAACCGAACAATTGGCAGGTAGAAAGTCCTGCTGGTGAGCTTGAGTGTGTCCATTGCATCTTGGTAAATTGCCATAATTAGATCTCGATTCTTGTGAAGAAATTTTTGGAATAGAAAGCATCAATGCATGATAGAGCTAACAACATTCATTATAACCCTGTAAATGAATATCGGTTATGAGAAATGCAATGCAAATTGTACTTATTGGAAGCCCAGACTACCTGTTTGAAATATTTTTCGCAGAGGAAATCTTATCGTTGAATAGAAAAGCTAGTAGAAACGCTGCCTTCATTACCGGCAAGATCAACTGCTCTTATTTCGAGCGTGTGATCGCCGATCCGTGGCAGCCAGGCATAAGCATAGGGGGGTTGAGTTTGTATTTCAATAAGATTATCGTTCAAGAAGTACTCGATTTGCCCAAGCCCAATATTGTCGCTGGCCTGAACCTGGAAAGTGACGGGAACCGTAGCCTGATACTCAAAAATTTGTCCTTCTTCGGGGTGTGAAATCACAATTTCAGGATGTTGGTTATCGATTGTTAATTGAATTGTGTCGGTGTCGACTTGCTGATCACTGCGCACAACGACCAGTTGAACCGCATAAAGCCCACTCAGGTCAGAAGTTTCCCATGTGGCCAAATTCCCATTAACTACTGGTGTTTCGATATCATCGCTGATCGCTATCCAGCTTTGAGGGTTGAGTCCTTTGCCAACTTGCAGGCGGTATGAAACGAAATCACTCCCTGATGCCGTCCCTTCGATAGTTTGATCTCCTTTAATATTGGTAAATATGACGGGAGAAGTAATTCGCGTATCGGGGGATGGACTGGGGGTGTAGATTACATCGTAAAATTCCGGTGGAGCAGGTATTCCGGATTCGTTTGCCCATTCGCTCGCTTCTGGAGGAACTATCATGTAAACACGCTCTTCGATTAATTCCGGGGGCGTGAAAACTGTAGCCAAGCGGCCGGTTTCGCGATTAATTTGATAGTTTTGGTACAGTGAATCAGGCTGTGTGGGTTCATGACCACTGAGAAAAACTTCGCTGACAACGGTTGGACAATCTCGCGTCGGCAGCATGCCAGATGGATCGCAAACCGTCAGCGTATTTATTCCTGGAGGCGCTGCCCAAGATTGTGCGGGAAGGTCGCGGGTGGCATATTTAATTATGGCATGCCAGAGAGCGGAGCTAAACTTGGGGAGCAGGTGTCCAGCCTCGAGGGAGTCTGATTCTCCTGTGCCCATCCACACACCAACCACCAAGTGGGGTGTGTAGCCTATTGTCCAGATATCATCTCCAGAAACTGTACGCCCCATCTTAGCAGCAACCGGCTGACCGATTTCTAAAGGGTTTGGGTGTCCCAGGCTTTCCCATCGCGCCGATTCATCACTTAGCATATGGTTGATCAGATAAGCAAGCTGAGGACTTGTCACCGGCTGAATTGTGGGTGGCTGATTGACGATCCACTCACCACCATGAAGATCGCTCACACGGAGCAGCGTAACTGGCTCAAGATTGAACTGATTTTCATCTTCATTGAGGCTGACCTCTCCAACAAAACTTCCCAAATTGGATAAGATACCAAAAGCCTGGGCCATATCTAGGAGCGTGACTTCGCCTCCCCCCATGAGATATTGACAGCCTGGGCATTCGGGGACCTCAGTATTTTCTGGACGAAGGTTGTTCGGCAACTGAATACCAAATTGCCCGACGGTACGCCAGACATTTTCTGCACCGATTTGATTGAGGGTTCCAAGTGCTGGAATCAAATAATCATTTGCCAACGCTACACGAAGACGCATTGGACCGCGGAAATCATCATCTGGATTTGTGACCTGGTTGACAGACTGGCTAAATGTGGAAGGGATATCCCACAGCAAGCTGGCAGAATTGAAACCACGCGTGAGGGCAGTGAGATAAGCAAATGGTGTCAGAAGTGATCCGGGTGAATGACCTGGGAGATGAGCAGGATCTAAGCCTGGGGTGGCATCTCCTACCATAGCCAGGACTTGCCCTGAGAGCGGGTCCAAAACTATGGAGTTTGATACCAAATTGCCGTAATCACCATCATCAAGCACAAGCGACGGGAGTAATCGAGCAGCTTCACATTCCTGATCTGCTGTTTCGCTGCCAGCAAGGTTGGCAAGGTGGGCTTGAGTTGCACAGTTGGCTTGTTCCTGCAAATCGTAATCTAAGCTTGTAAAGATTTCAAACCCACCGCGTTCTAATCGTTTGTCTGGGATAAGCTCGGATAATTGTTCTCGCACAAGATTGATAAAAGCCGGGGCGATGGTTTGCGGTTCAGATGGAGTATCTTGGAAAGAAATTTCTGTTTTGCGCGCTTTGAGCGCCTCTCCTGATGAAATATATCCTTCTGAGAGCATAGCATCGATCACGCCAATACCGCGTTCGATGGCTGTATCAGGAGTGTTTACTGGGTTTATGCTGGGCTCGTGTGCGATTGCGGCCAATGTGGCGATTTCTGCCAAATTGAGTTGGTCAACGGATTTTCCAAAATATGCTTTCGAGGCAGATGTGAATCCATAAACCTGGTTTCCAAAATAAGCGCTGTTGAGATACCATTCAAGCACCTTTTGGCGGCCATATTGACCAGTAATTTGTGCTGCCATCAGGCGTTCTCGCAAGTCTTGCCGGCGGCTGGCAGATTCATCCCACATTAACAAATCTGAAACCAATCGTTGTGCCAGGGTCTTAGGGGACTCTGGCTCGGAGCCAAGATTGGTGAATCCAGGATGGTTCCAGAATGTTGGATCAGAATAGGCTATCGTTGCGTGAATCAGATCTTCTGGGATGGAATTTTCGCGCTCATCTACTATGGGTAGATATTCGCGTTCTCCGACAGATGGATGCTCTAATTCTAGGAGAATTTGAGTTCCATCGCGATCGTAAAAGCGAGTAGGCCGAAGTAGTAAACCGGTTGGGGGTTCTAATAGTGTGGGAATTGTTTCTAATGCTGGCAGGTTCCTCGTGAGTGAGATATAAACCAAAGTTACCCCGATGAAGAGGATTGCTACCAGAATGCTAACCGATGTTGCAAAGCCTAGGCCAGAAAATCGAAGTGAAATGTTGGCGTACTTTTTGTGGCGACGTCGGCGCGCCCGAAGAATCTGAGAGATATTGGGCATATGAGCATTTTACAATGAATTGGGGTAAAGGAGAAGTCAGCAGCGAATTTTATCCCTGTTTCGCTGCTGACTTTTTGGTGTGAAGCTGGGTTGGAAATAATGATTTAAGTTGATGTACGTTGCTTGGCGATTTGAAGTATCTCCCTTGCTGAATGGATCGTACTTTCGCTGACCTCTCCGAGCATTTGTGCTAGTTCATGGAGACGATCCTGGCCGTCGATTGGCATGGCTTGGGTTGTTGTGCGGCCATCCAAAATGCTCTTCTGAACGCGGTAATGCTGATGTCCAAAGGCGGCCAGTTGCGGCAAATGGGTGATACAAAAAACCTGATGTCTTTGGGCGAGCAGCCAGAGTTTTTGCCCAACGACTGTGCCTACGCGTCCACCAATGCCCTGATCAATCTCGTCGAACACCAACGTGGGGATGTGATCGGCTTGCACTAGCACATTTTTCAAGGCCAGCATCAACCGAGAAGTTTCACCCCCGGATGCAATTCGAACTAAAGGTTTGAAACCCTCACCGGGGTTGGTTTCGATGAAGAACTCAACTTGTTCATGACCATCAGCATTGAAAGCCACGCGTTCTCCATCAGGAAGTATTATCCCCTCAGGATCCGGTTCTTGCAAAAAATTGACCTGGAAACGAGCCCCAGACATTCGCAAATCACCCAATTCTATCTCAATGGCTTTTTGCATTTTGTCGGCAGCGACATGGCGTTTATTCGCTAAAGCTTGGGCGCGTTTGCCAAGCTCGGTGAGCAATGTTCCTTCCTCGGTTTCTAAAAATTCGATGCGCTCGCTGGCATGCGTGATGGCATCTAAATCCTGCTTTGCTCTTACACCGAAAGCGATTACATCTTGAATCGAATCACCGTATTTTCGCTTCAATGTGCTTATCAGATCAAGACGTTCTTCCACCTGATCAAGCCTCTTGGGATTGAACTCCAAGTTTTCCAGGTACACACGTAAAGTGTGACTAATTTCTGACAATTCTTCGAAGGTTGTTGTGGCTTGTTCTTGAAGTAGATTTTGACTCTCGTCCAGTTGAGACAGATTAGTTATTGCTTTAGCAACTTCCCCAAGTCGATCTGTAATTGATGGTTCTTCAGGAGAGCTTTCGTCAAGGATAACCAGTGCTTTTTGACCGAGAGATGAGAGTTTTTCAGCATTGGCCAAGCGATTGCGCTCTTCTTCAAGTTCGCTTTCCTCTCCAGGCTTTAAGCTGGCGGCATCAATTTCATTGATCTGGTAAGTTAACAAGTCGGCACGTTGAGCAGCCTGGCGTTCGTTTGTTCTAAGCTCTTCGAGTTCTTGACGCAATTTTAGTAAGTGTTGGTAAGACGAGCGATACTCGTCGAAAGTTTTATGCAAATCAGCATAGCGATCGAGTAGGCGCAAATGCTGACTTACACGCAACAAGGAGAGGTGTTCCGATTGCCCATGAATATCTACCAGATGCTGTCCAATCTCTCGCAATATGCTGACATTGGACATGCGACCATTAATGCGCACGACATTGCCTCGATCTCTCCGGATTTCGCGACCCAAGGTAACAAAGTTGGGATCATCAAGCATCGCTTCGCGTTCCAAGACAGCGTGTATAGCTTCCATAGATGTGGGGGGAATGCGGAAAGTGGCCTCAACAAGAGCAGTTTCCGACCCGCTGCGGATAAAGGTGCTATCTGCGCGGCTGCCCAGCAGCGTATTTAGCGCGTCCATGATGATCGATTTTCCCGCGCCAGTTTCCCCCGTAAAGGTGATCAATCCGGTTTTAAAGCGAAGTTGTAGCTTATCGATGATGGCGAAATTTTCGATATAAAGTTCAGTTAGCATAATATTCGCGATCGATCAACGGTTGAAGGTCAGGCCGCTGATGCGGTAGTAAACGGTTGAAGTGACAATAATTGCGTAAGCGATGTCCCAAATTAAAGAAAATATGATTCCAAAAACTGATCCGAATTCAGGTCCAAAAAACAACAAGGCGAGAATCGGTCCGATGACTGAGGGTAAAGCTCCCAGAAGAGTGCCTGCTGCGATTGTGTAGAACAAGTATTTTGATCGACGACGGCGAGTGATTAATCGTGTCACCTCGGCAATGCCCATACCAGCCAATGGAGCCAGAAATAGAACGAAGAACCCGAATCTCGAGGCGATTAAACTTCCTATATAGGATAACACTGCTGCGATAATAAATCCAAGGGGGTAATCATAGAATTCGGCGGAATTGAATATTTTCTGCTGGGTGCGCACGCAATCCTTGCAGCGATATCCGGTAGGGGTGTGGATGGCGCATTTACTGCAGATCAGCTTCTCACAGCGGTTGCAGCGCAAGCTAGTTTCTTTATTCGGGTGATTAGTACAATAAAGGGTTGATGATTCAGTCATGGTTGTTTTTTCGCCGCAGGATTATTGTACATATGCGGTGTAAGATTTCTATAAAAATATCCTGGATCCTGGATACGCACAAATTGCACGGTGTAATCGCTAGCCCGAGCATCGACGCGATCTCCATCTCGAAGATGGATGGGAACTTGTCCATCGGTGCTGATCACAGCTTGGTGGTCGGTATGTACCGTGATGGATACATAAGATCCTTCTGCCAGTACAATGGCACGGTCGATGGAGAGGTGGGGTGCAACAGGCACCAACAAGATATTGCGAAGCTCAGGAGGTAGGATTGGTCCTCCTGCTGCCAGCGCGTATGCAGTTGAGCCGGTGGACGTCGCCGCGATGAGCCCGTCAGCGACATAGGTAGTTAGAAAACGACCATCAACACTGGCCTCCAGGTTTACTGGTCGGACGATCTCTCCACGGCTGACCACAACTTCATTCAATACTTCCCAAGTGCCGATTTTTTCATCTTCACGCCAATGCTCTGCACAAAGCAGCATACGGTTTTCCAGCCAGGAATCTCCGGCTAATAGTTTGTCGATCGCTGATTGCCATTCATTATGGCGAAATTCCATCAAAAAACCGAACTTGCCCATGTTGATGCCAAAGATTGGCACACCAAAGGGAGCGCAGAGTTGACCTGCTCGCAGCATAGTGCCATCGCCGCCGAGTGCAATCATCATGTCAGCTTTTTTTGTTTGCACAGTCGCATGTAAATCTTCATCATAGAGGTTGCCGAAAATTGCCTGTAAACCGCGCTCATGCAAATATTCGACAATTTTGGCAGCTTCCTCATATGCCTGCGGTATTTCCGGATGCGCTGCAACAGCGATGGTTTGGAAAGGTGAAGAGTTCATAACTTTGAGATTATATCGGCATCTCAGGATTTGGAGAACACTATAGCCTCTGGTCGCAAGTGGACCGGTATCCGCAGTGATCGCACCTTCGAGCGGAATCATGTGAGCGGTTGATTTTTCGCAGATGTCCTTTGGTGCGCATTTCCACTACTAAATCGATGAGTTCCGCTTCTAGTTTAGGTGTATAGTCAATACGATATGTGCGGTTTGGGTAATTCAGAATTCCATGCGAGGGGCGTATGCCATACGAAGAATTGACTAGATAGCAGTATGCCGCCAGTTGGAAGATATGCGAGTCATAAGGAGCATCTGTTACTCGAGATGATTTCACTTCTACAGGAATAACCATTTTGCCGTCTTGGACAAGATAATCTGGCCGGCCAGATAATTCTAATTTGGCATCATAAAGAGGTTCTTCAACTGGACCCCACTTGCGCGTGTCTGCATAGATGACTTGACCCCCTGGGAGTCCTGTAGCATGGCGTTGCTGGTTTGCGCGCCATAATAAGATGATACCGATAAGAAGGAAAGTTAAGGCGATCAGCGCCATGGGATTTAATATTAGATGACTTGCATTGTCAGGTAGATAGCCAGTAAGATTAGCCCGACCAGCAGCAGCAAGTATGCGAGAGATTTGACTAGCCCACTGGCAAATACGCTGCGCCCGTGTTGTTGATGTAATTCCTGACCGCCGGCAAGTTCATTGGTATTTTCAGAAGCCACACCCTGTTGCCGGTACCACCAGGCACGCTGGCAGTATAAAAAGGAACTTATGTCCGAAGCACGAATCCTGCGCATGAGCTTCTCTCAGATCAATCGTCGTTTTTGGAAAATTCCGAAACTTGCTCTTCGAAAGCTTTCAGTTGCTTTTCTAAACGTTGTTGACGAAGGCTCATTGTTAGATCACCACGCGTGCGCTCGGTCACGCCACGAACAATATCCGTGAGCCTTCTCAACCCTCCAGTGATAGCATCGGAGTAATCCATGGTTACCAATGCATCGTAAATATCATCCATATGTGCCAGAAGGCGGTCAGCTTCAGCTTCGTCACCGTGCCTCAGTACATGCATACATCGTCGGCGCAATTCACCTGCGGTTTCGGCAAGTCCCTTCAGGTAGGGCACGAAATCCAAATCGAGGTCATTTGGGGTAGGAATGGTTTCGCCAGTCACCAATGCGTTCGTCAGATTGGCTTCAGCATACTCCTTGAGTGCATCTTGCGTGTAGCCCGCATAGAAGAAATTGGGGTGGTTGGTTGAATTAGCGCTCAAAGCATTGGCTAATTCTTGGGCTTCATTGAGATGTTCTTGGGCCAAAGCCCGATCCTCACGATGGATTGCTCGAATGGCATTGGCGCAGTGACGTGTGAGCATTCGCGCTTGATTCAGCATTTGATCGCGCACTTTCGTACGCGTATTATACGACTGGTGAATTTGTTCGATTGTTGCATCTAAATTTGGCATGTTTCACTTCTGGGGGGGTTTAAAAAGATGTTCAGCCAGAGAGCTGCCTCCGGGGATGTTTATTTCCCCAAATTTGGCTTCAAACTTCGACAAATTTTCTCCCAAGGCATTGTAAAAGAGTTTGGCGCTTAAAGGACTCATCAATACTTGAGTTTTGACATTGGCAGAACCCGGCTTTCCACTAGGAACCATCAGTGCAAAATCAAAGATCATCTCCGATGGAGAGTGGGTAATGCGCGCCAGATTTACATAGACTGGGGCGAGATCTTCGGGGATTTTGAGGGCGATCTGCTGTTTCTCAGGCTTGGGTTGAGGCGAGGCCATAAAGATTCTCCTGTTCTCATAGAGCTACGAGTCAACGCATTCTCCGTAGAAAATGAATTGACTCGTACTTGAATTTTTTATCCTATAAAGCTTTAGAAGGGGATATCGTCTTCGGTTTCCTGACCAGGGGGTTGGGCAGCTTGAAAAGAATCATCTTCGCCGCGGGATGAAAGGAATTTTACGGTTTGCGCAGTTATTTCGAATGATGCGGCCCAGGTTCCATCTTGGCGTTGATAAACTCGAGGCCCACCAGATTGGATATCTGGTCTTAGGCGACCCTCAACAAGAACTTTGCGACCTCTTTTCAAGTACTGATTACAGGTTTCGGCTAACCTTCCCCACGCAGAAACTCGAAACCAGGTGGTTTCATCAACTTTCTGCCCATCATTTGCGGTGTATTTATTGCTCGTCGCGACTGAAAAATTTGTCACAGCCTGACCGCCTGGCGTGTAGCGCATTTCGGGGTCACCCCCTAAATTGCCAACAATGATGATTTTCTGATACATGTTAAACTTCTCCTTTCGTTATGGTGAGCGGCCTGTCTTATAGTTTCCTGACGTTTACCGCCAGGGGCAGAGCCTGTTTGCACTCACCGGGCTATTAGAACAATTGTACTCGAAATTGGCTGAGTCGTACATTTAAATGTTCAATTGTCATTGTGAAACCCGCTGCTGGTGATGGGCGACACTAGCACCTGCGGTGTCAAGTGCAGGTGAGTAATCTCAATGCTCAGTTTCAGATTGCTGCGCTTCGCTCGCAATGACAGGCGGAATTGGAGTTTTTTTGAATTTCCAACCGATTTAGAAAAACTCTCCTTCAGTGTTCAGCGCTCCCAGGATTGAGCCTTTCTAAATAGATCTTCCAAGGAGTGTAGTCCCCCAATTGGCAGCGCTAAATTTGCAGTGCTGGTGCGCGGATACTGGAAAACACGGCTTCCCGCGGGCAATTTCTTTGCCTTCTTTCGGAATTCACCTCGGGTTATGTATCCCGCATAGATGATCTCCATTCCATAAACCCAAATATTTCCCCAATCAAGTGCATCAATAATGAGAGTCTCTTCGAGAACAGGGCTGTGTACACCCACAGGGCCATCTGGGAGGTCGGGTGTGTGCAGGTAATGCAAGGCATGGAATTCTTTTTGTGCAGTGATCCGATTTCCAGGCAGAAGCTTTTTATGCTCTGAAATTGCTTTGTGATCATGACCCAATCCCCCCAATTCTAGCTTGATTTGTGTCGAGCAATCACTCTTTAAAGCCAGCGTGCCCAGCGCTGACCACTTCTGTGGCCGAGCCCAGACTTTGGGCAAAGCATGGATCATAAAAATGGGCTGCTCCGCTGCATATGCCTTCTGTAAAGAATCTTGATTGGGCGTGAGCAGCGCAGTGGTAAAAGCGAAAATGTAGAGATCTTCATCATTAAACTGTGATGAAGCCATTTGATCTGCCGGTACCAGCGCCTGGGCATCTAGCAGTTGAGCGGGGTTTTTCCTAATCTGGCTGATCTGATCTTTATGAATAAGCATGTAACTTTTGATGTCACAACGCCGCCCGCCGATGGAAATATCATAGCGGTCTGGATCAGTGAAAGGTGTTGCCCCCAAGTTGTCATGAGGAATTTCGTTTTGCACGAGATGACGCCGAAATGCCAACTCCACTGCCACGCCAGCCACGATCCTCTGCAGGCGTTTGAAGGGTGTACTCCCCATGCGGTTGTAGGTGTAGGCCAATGATTTGCAGGCGTAGGCGATACCCCCCTGGGTCATATCGGGTGTGTAAGGAATAGTGATGAAGTCTTTGGCCGTGGGCATCGCTACTCGTTGCGAAATTGCAAACAATAATGGTGGAAGGTGTTGCTCACCCAGGCATTACCCATCCCATAAGGGAACAAGCGGATATTATCCTGGCACCAGATGCGTTCATCTTTCAGCGTATAAGTTTCATCCAGTTGCTTGCCCAAATCCCATGCCAGCGGATAGATCACCCCGCCCTTTTTTACATTCTTAACGATGATCGTTAGATAAGCCTTGGGTTTCAAGAAAGGCTTCAACCCAACATAAATCTGAATCAAGCGTTCGAGAAATTCGTCGTAGTCATCAACATTGCCTAAATCATTTGGGTCATCAGAGTAAACGACATCTAACTCTTCATCCTGACGGCGATGGTTTTGAGTTTCAGCCCCCTTGGCATGCAGCATATCCCAATAGGGTGGGGAAGTGATGACATAATCAATGGGGGGGATTTGATGCTTTGAAATGATGCCTGCAATTTCAGCCGCATCGCCGTTGATCACCTCTGTGGTCAGGTGGGAGGCGGATTCCCCAAGATTCTCTCGCTCTTGAAGGATCACATCCCTGGCAACCTGCGCGTACCCAGAATTGAGCTCGATCCCATAGCTGTGCCGGCCTGAACGCATGGCGGCCACAATCGTACTGCCTGTCCCCACCATAGGATCCAAGATGACTTGACCTTCTTTAGTGAAAAACTCGATGAATTCTTGCACCAACGTTTCTGGGTATTTGGCCGGATGACGGAGTACATCATCTTTGCGCGGCGGTGGGTTGTGCACAAACCAGGATTTCTGGAATTTGAGCCATTCTTTGTTGGGAAGGTCGTTTAGTCGGTTGCGGAATTTTCGTTTGCTCATAAGGGTTAATTTAGCCTGCTCAGGCTAAAGCCTTCGCAGTACTACTCCAGAAAAAGGGTATGCGGGGGTGTAGCCCCCGCATACCCTTTTTCTGGCTACTCTCTCTTGGGGCTGAAAGCGAAAGAAGAGATTATTAATTTAGGGGCCATAGCAAAGGTAATACTAACACACTGATAACCATGGTGAGCAAGATCAACGGCAGCCCCACTTTTATGTAATCGCTGAATTGATAATCACCCGCGCCCATCACGAGAGTGTTGGTCGGCGAGGCGACTGGCGATGCAAAAGCCATCGACGCAGAGATGGCCACGGTCATCATGAAGGCATGGGGCTGCAGGCCCAGCTTCAAGGCTGCTGCCAGTGCGATTGGGGCAATCAGCACGGTGGTAGCCGTGTTTGAGAGTACCTGAGTAAAGAGAGATGTCAGTAAGAATAGCGTGCTCATCAAAATCAAGGGGTTCATTTGTCCAAAGGTATCTGTTAAACCTTCAGCAACAATACCGATCAGACCAACTTTTTGCAAAGCTGTGCTCATGGGCAGCATTCCAGCGATGAGCACCAGGCTTTTCCAATCGACCGCGGCGTAGGCATCATCGATGTTCAGACAGCCAGACAATATCATCAGTAGGGCTGCTAACATGCTGGCGGCAGCTACGGGCAGCGTGTTGGTGATCATCAGGACGAGCATACCCATCAAAACTAGCAGAGCCAGCGGCGCTTTTGCCCGATTTGTTGCTGCAAGCATGCTCTCTGGTTCACCCATAACGACAAAGTCTCGGCGCATTTTGCGAAGATTGTGGATTTGTTGCCATGAACCCTGCACCAGCAGGGTATCCCCAAATTGAAGCCGGGTGTCCTTGAGATTTGTCGGATTTTCCCCGCCGGGTCTGTTGATGCCCAAAACAGTGAGCTGATGCAGAGTACCAAAACGTGCGTCTACGACAGTTTTACCTACCAAGGATGAACGCGGCGGCAGCAAGACTTCAGCGACTCCTGCTTCCTGGCTGATCAATGTTTCTTTATCCAGACTCTCGGCCGGTTGGATGGCCAAATTCAAACTGGCAGAAGCATGGTTGATATCGTTATGATGCCCCTGGACGATGAAAATATCATCTGCATGGATAGCAATATTGGGTTGAGGAGATATTTCATCCTGCTCGTCCGAACCCAGCATCAGTTTGCGTTCCCCAAATTTAGCCAGCTCTCTGGGTTGAGGATCACGCAAGATTTTCAAAATGGTCACCTTGAAGTTTTGACCAAGGTTTGTTTCTTGAAGCGTTTTTCCAACCAGTGGTGACCCACGTCTCACGCGCAATTTGAACAGGTTCTCTGGTAACCGGTAGAAATCAACCAATTCTGAAGGTGTATCAATCCTTTGCGGCATCTGTTGAGTATGTCTTTCTGGAAGTAAGCGAATGCCGATCAACAGCATAAAACCAATTCCGGTGATAAGCAAGAGGATGCCGATAAGGGTGTAGTCGAAAAATTGGAAAGGTTGCATACCCTGATCAGCCAGGATATCGCTGACAATGATATTGGGTGGCGTGCCAATGAGAGTCATAGCACCCCCCAGCAGCGCCCCATAGGAGAGTGGAATAAGAAGTTTTGATGCGGCTTGTTTGACACTGCGGCTCAGGCTGATAATCGCTGGTAGGAGAACGGCCACGGTTCCAGTATCGCTCATAAAACTGGAAAGCAATGCCACCGTGCCCATGATGACTGCAACCAGGCGATTCTGTTTTCTGCCGGCAATTACCAAGATCTGACGTCCGATTATGCCTGCCAGCCCAGTTTGTAGCACTGCGCCGCCGATAATGAATAGGGCTGCGATTGTTAATACTGCGGGGTTGGAGAATCCAGCGATTGCTTCCTGAACGTTTAGCACTCTTGTCAGGATCAAGGTTATTACCACGAGCAAAGCAACTGTGTCAACACGCAGCCATTCGGTGATGAATAGCAATATTGCTGCTGCCAGGATACCTAACGTGATCCACATTTCGATTGTCATTGGAAATTCAATCCTAAGAACCGTGGTTATTGTTCAATGCCGTAAACCACCAGATCAGAGAAACTGATTGTAACTGCATTGGATCCCCCGGAGCGAACGAAGACGCCCATGGCGCCGCTTGGCAAAGCTTTGTCGGTAATAGTGAATTGGTGTTGATCGTTAACAAAGAAACGCATTTCGTTGCCCACTGCCCATACCCCCAGGCGAGATGTGCTTGGGGCTGCAGAAGGCACCGAGGTGGTCACCATCCAGGGCTGAGGTGAGGAGGCTGTACCTCCAACAACGCGGTCTAAACGTACTTGGCCATCGCAAGAGAGAGAATAACGATAGAAATTCCCCGGCGATTGATAGCGTATTAGCATACCGTATTCGTCTAAACCATTACACAAGTTAGGGCTGGCCGTAAATTCGGCATAGAAGTTGGAGAATAAAGCTCCCTCTCGCACACTATATATGTAGCCTTTCTCCCGCGAGAGAGCTGCGGTTAGTTCATTATTTGAAACAGAGATACTGCTTGACTCGGTTTCGAGCAGAGTCCAGTCCGTTGGGAGATCGAAATCATCACTGAAAAGCAATCCACCCAAGCCCGGTCGCATTTCGGGTGTGGCAGATGGGAGCACAGTTGGCATGATGGTCGGAGTGTCAGTAGGGGGGAACCAGACGACCGTTGGTGTGGGAGTTTCCGTTGAAGATGGAGTTGCAGACACGAAGGGAGTTAGCGCCTCGGTGGGCAAGCATGCAGACAAATATATTGTGATTAGAAATACGTAGAGCTTTTTCATTGGCGTAGGAACGTTCAACGTTTAATTACTTGATCTCGTTCTGGGCCAACGGAGATATAGCGCGCGGGAACTCCAGCAACATCTTCAATGCGCTGGATATAGGCCTGCGCGTTTTTTGGCAGATCATCCCACTGGCGAATTGACATAATATCTTCATCCCAGCCAGGCAATTCTTCGTATACTGTTTCATAGTCGAGATCGGTTGGTCCTAAAGGAAGATCTGGATAGATATTCTCATCTCTTTGGTAACCTGTACAAATGAACAGATTTCTCAATCCAGAGAGGACATCCAGTTTTGTGATCGTCAATTCTGTCACGCCATTGATCTGTATGGTATAGCGTAAGAGTACGGCATCCAGCCAACCTACGCGGCGTGGTCTGCCCGTGGTAGTGCCAAATTCATCCCAGGGTTTGTCGCCTGTGCCGCGCAAGTGGTTCGCCGTGTCATCGAATACTTCAGTGGGGAAGGGTCCTTCACCAACACGAGTTTGAAAGGCCTTGGTCACACCTATCACCCGCGCGACGTGACTGGCGCCAATTCCCAACCCAACCAGAGCGCCGGCAGCTGTGGGGCTGGAACTGGTCACAAATGGATATGTGCCGTGATCAATATCTAGCAGTGTGCCTTGTGCGCCCTCGGCTAGTACATTGGCTCCACTGCGCAAAGCATCATTTAGAAGATAGGAAACGTTTCCAATATAAGGGTATAACCTTTGGGCATAATCAACATATTCTTTGGCGATTTCAAGCGTATCCAAGGGTTCGGCCCCATAAAGGTTTTTAAGCGCTTCATTGACCCCTTCAACCTGGATGACGACAGCTTCAGCGAATTCTTCTAAATCGAGCATCGATTCCATACGCAGGCCAGAGCGAGCAGCTTTATGATTATAGGCTGGGCCAATACCACGCAGTGTCGTACCGATTTTCTCATCCCCGCGCGATTGTTCGCGAGCTTTGTCCAAAGCGATGTATGCGGGAGTAATGATATGTGCGGCATGAGAAATACGCAGCCTCTCTGGCGTGATCTCTACCCCGGCAGCGCGTGTCATCTCAATTTCTTGAAGAAGCGTTTTGGGATTGACCACCAGCCCATTGCCAATCACTCCCACTGTGTGAGGGTGGATCACCCCCGAGGGAATCAAATGCAGCTTGAAAGTCTGTGCGCCAACCTGAACAGTGTGTCCAGCATTATCGCCTCCGGCAAAGCGTGCGACATAATCTGCCTCAGCAGCCAACAAGTCCACCACGCGTCCTTTGCCTTCGTCACCCCATTGCGTACCAATCACGATATTGAGAGTCATAGTTCCTCCCGCGAGCTAAACTGACAACTGTCGGCTAATAACCCGTTGACTGTCCATTGGCAGCCAGTTCGTCGGTAAAGTAAAATACGATTGTAACTTAGCCAAAGAGAGAATTCCCAGTGAATATCCCTTTTTTGGGCAGCTGCAAATTTATAACGTTATTTCATTCTAGCACAATTCCACTTCTACAAAAGGAGCAAAGAATGCGTAAGAAAGCGATCTTGATCACTGGTGCGGCTGGAGAAATTGGCCACGCCTTGATTGAAGCGTTATCGAAAAATGGAACCACCCCGTTACTGACCCTTGACCTGGAACCTCTTCCTGAAGATATCCAGGATTTGACCACCCATATGATCGCAGATATCTTGGATCAGAAACTTTTGGATCGTTTGGTCAGTGAATATGAGTTTGATGCTATCTATCATTTGGCTGCCTTGCTTTCGACGCGTGGGGAGTTTTCACCAGGTGCAGCCCATAATGTGAATGTCAACGGCACGATGGGTTTGTTGCGCTTAGCTGCGGAACAGTCAGAGTGGCGACAGAAACCGGTGCAGTTCATTTTTCCTAGCTCGATTGCCGTTTATGGTTTGCCCGATTTGGATACAAAAAATCAGTACGCGCGTGTGCGCGAATGGGAGTGGAATTACCCTCGCACCATGTATGGCGCAAACAAGTTATATTGCGAATTGTTGGGGATCTATTTCAGCGAGCACTACCGCCAATTGGCTGCAGAACAGCCTGTGATGGTTGATTTCCGTGCTATCCGTTTTCCAGGGTTGATCAGCGCGTTTACCGTCCCGAGCGGCGGCACCAGCGACTATGGCCCTGAGATGCTGCATGCTGCGGCCAAAGGCGAACCTTATGCCTGCTTCGTGCGCCCTGATGTGCGCATTCCCTTCATGGCCATGCCCGATGCTGTTAAATCTCTATTAGCATTAGCTGCTGCTCCGGCGGATGCGATCAGTCAGCGGGTATATAATGTGACCAGCTTCAGCCTCTCGGCAGAAGAATTCAAGGGGTGGGTGAAGAAGTTCTTCCCCAAAGCCGAAATTACCCATAAACCCGACCTCAAACGCCAGACCATTGTTGATAGTTGGGCAGCCGACATGGACGACAGCGCCGCATGCCGTGATTGGGGCTGGCAGCCGGACTATGATGTGCAGCGCGCCTTCGAGGAATATCTAGTACCCAATATCACCAAGCGATATCAAAATTGATTTCTGACGGAATGAATTAGGCAATACGCATTACGTTTCACGACACCGTAATGCGTATTTTCTTTTCCTAACTAATGTTTCGATTTTGTCACATCAATTCCTAAGGTGTTGTGAGTGGGGAATGAACGAACGGTATAATTCAATTCGCAATCAATAATCTTCATTCATCAAGACAAGGAGTTCACATGTCATCCAAACAAACCGTTGGTTATATCGGCCTGGGAATTATGGGCAAATCTATGGCTCGTAATATTCTTAAAGCCGGCTATCCGTTAGTAGTTCATAACCGCAGCCGCGAGCCCGTGGACGAGTTGGTTTCCGAAGGCGCTAAAGAAGCCTTTTCTCCTAGTGAAGTTGCCGCACAAGTTGATGTGGTTTTCACCAACCTGCCTGATTCCCCTGATGTTGAACAGGTTGCTATTGGATCGGGTGGCATCATCGAAGGTGCTAAAGAGGGTTTGATATTCGTGGATAACTCCACCATCAAACCTGCAACGGCTCGGTTGATTGCTGAAAAGCTGGCTGAGAAGGGCGTGCTCTCCCTCGATTGTCCTGTTAGCGGTGGCGATATTGGCGCGCAAAAAGGCACGCTGGCGATGATGGTTGGAGGTCCGGCAGAAGCTTTGGAGAAAGTAATGCCAATCTTTGAAGTAGTTGGCAAAACCATCACGCATGTTGGCGATTCCGGTGCCGGGCAGATCGCCAAGGCGGCCAACCAGGTCATGGTTGCTGCCCAGATGGTGGCCATGGGTGAGTTGATGATCCTGGCGAAGAAAGCCGGCGCTGATCCCGAAAAAGTAGTCGCGGCCATTCAGGGCGGCGCGGCCCAGTGCTGGTCCTTGGATGTCAAGCCCGAACGTCTCTTCGCCGGAAACCGTCAACCCGGATTCAAAGCTTATATGCAGGCCAAGGATCTTGGAATCGTTATGGATACAGCCCGAGAGTATGGCGTTCCAATGCCCTCAAACGCCGTGCATACACAGCTCTTCAATGCAATGCTGCAAATGGGTATGGCCGAATTAGATAATTCGGCGGTGATAGGTGTCATCGAAGCTCTGGCTGACACTGCATTGCTAGAAAACTAAGAATCCACAATAGTGCAACTTTTTCCACTTACCTGCGTAAGTTGGAGTAGATAAAATGATCGCAGGAGCGAACTTTGAACGACAATGAGGCAGTATGGCTCGCCAAAGCGCGAGCTGGCGACGACGATGCCTTTACACATATCGTAGAAGCTTATCAAAAACCGGTTTTCAGCCTGTGCTACCGCATGCTGGGTAATGCTGGCGACGCGGAAGACGCCGCGCAAGAGGCCTTTCTGCGGGCATATCGACACTTGAATCGTTATGACCCCAACCGCTCTTTTGCTACCTGGCTGCTTTCAATTGCCTCGCATTACTGCATCGACCGCTTGAGAAAAAAGAAATTACCTTCTTTCTCCATCGATAATGAAGCGCATGACTGGTGGCAGCCTCCTGATCCAGGACCAACTCCAGAGGCGGTATTGGTGATGGATCAGAAACATCGGCGAATACGAGAATTGCTTGATGTGCTGGCTCCCAAAGATCGCGCAGCCGTGGTTCTGCATTACTGGTACGACTACTCTTATGAAGAGATCGCAGAATCGCTGGCAATCAGCGAAAGTGCAGTCAAGAGCCGTCTTTACCGGGCTCGCAGAGCACTGGCTGAAAATTGGCAAACACAGGAATCACAAATGGAAATGATCGAATCCAATAGCACGGAAAGGACTCCCTATGAAACACCAGCCTTTTGACAACTGGCTCCTTTTCGATGAGCGCCTGACCCCCGATCAGTCCCAAGATCTTGATCAACATCTTCAAGATTGCGGTCACTGCCGGGGATTACAGCAATCCTTAGAAGGAGTCGCCAATTTTTTCAGAGATAGTTCTGAAATCGAGCCGATTTCTGGGTTCGCTGATCGTTGGCAGATACGTCTCAAGCAAGAACAACTTGGAGTTGTGGCTGCGCGCCATCGTTGGCAATCTTGGATCACCCTAATACTTATTGCCAATGGCGTGTCATTATTGGGTGTACTGCTTGGAATGACATTCTTTAATACCTTTGATTCTCTGACCGAACTTTTCATGGTTTCGGTCTATCGCCTCACATCGCTTCTGACGGTCATCAACATTTTCCAAAATCTCCTTGCTATAGTAATCCGCACAATACCGGGGCTGCTGTCCCCCAGCGGATGGGCGATCCTGGCTGGTATCGTCAGTGCCGGCAGCCTGATCTGGATCTTATCCTTGGCACGCTTAGCGAGGATGCCTGGGAGGGCATAAATCATGAAGTATCTAAAACTATTCACATTTATTCTAGTCATCACTGCGCTGCTTTGGCCTGGAACGGCTTTTGCCAGAGACCTGATGGATGACAAAGTCATTTTTGGAGGAACCTACACGCTTCCCGAAGGCGAAACCCTCGACGGAAACTTAGTTGTTTTTGGCGGAGCAGTCACACTGGAATTGAACAGCACTGTCAATGGCGATGTTGTCTTGATGGGTGGAACGGTTGATAGTATGGGCACCGTCAATGGCAGTCTGGTGGGCATTGGTGGTGTACTGCAGCTTGGCGAATCGTCTGTGGTGAATGGAGACATGGTTACCATTGGTGCAGCTCTGCAGAGAGCCCCCGGTGCTCAAATTAGCGGTGATGTCATTCAGGGATTGAGCTTTCCCTTTCAGTTCAACTTCCCCTCGGAAATGCAGTTCGATAATGTGCAGCCCCCAACATTTAATGTCAGTTCCAACCCCGCTTTAGATGTGGTTTGGTTCGCCTTCCGTATGTTCATCTGGGCTGCATTGGCAATTTTGTTGGTAATCTTCTTCGCTACGCAAACTGATCGTGTGGCGCGCGCTGCCCTGGATCAACCGCTCATCACAGGGGGGGCAGGGTTGCTCACCGCTTTGTTAGCACCACTGGCGTTGATTGCCCTCACTGTTACGATTATTTTGATCCCAGTGGCGTTTGTGGCCATTATCCTATTGGGTATTGCCTGGCTTTTGGGTTGGGTTGCTTTGGGATTAGAAGTTGGTCGTCGTATTGCCAAAATGATGAATCAGGAATGGGCGCCAGCAATTTCGGCCGGAGTTGGCATGCTGATCCTCTATTTTGTATTGGCCGGATTTGATCAGCTAGTACCCTGCGTGGGTTGGTTGCCCCGCACCCTGGTTGGAATTTGGGGATTAGGCGCGGTCATCATGACTTATTTTGGAACGCGGGACTATACAGCTCCCTCGGACGTGATCGAAGCCCCTCAGATGGTTGAAGTCATCGATGATGAAGAACCTGAGCTTATCGCGGACGCGATCGCAGATGAAGTTGAGGATGTGGACCCCCTTTCTGAGGATGCTCTACCCGAAGATGGCCTTGCCTCCGATGAAGAAACCCCCGAAGAAGAATAGAATGATGAAAATCCCGCAAGTAGTTTTACTCCTTGCGGGATTTCGCGAGCGTACTAATTATTTTCAAGTGACTGTCAACTTTCGAGATGACAGTCATTTGCGTTAGGGGGATACTAAAAACCCCAAACAGAGACAAATTTGGGCGATGTGATAGCTAACCATCACTCGTAGATCACGAAATTTGAGTGGTTCTACAAAACGATCCCAGGCGATCCAGGTATCGGAGATAAAAAATAGCAGTGCACCAGCACTGAGCAGCAGGGCACGGTAGTTTTCTATATCATTGCTTACAAGAGTTAGCAGAGCGAAAATTACCATCACAGAGATTACCGATGTGTAGAGAATTATAGGGATTTTCATCTCTGTTTGGCCAGATATCTCTAAACCGCCCGCTACCCGACGGTAAATTTGAAAGCTAGTTAACCCGACCATCAAAATAACCAACAGGACAGCAAGGTCAAAAGATGGCAATGTCAGGCTGAGTGCGAAAATGTAGGCAATGTGGGCAAGCAAGAACGAAACTAATCCCGGCAAAAAGAGATTTCTTGGAAGCATCAAGAATATATCTCCTGCCAGGGAAAAGAACAATGCAAAAAGTAGCCAGTTGATGTTCCCATGTATGACCAATCCAGGCCGTAAACGCCAGACAAAAGCTATCAGCGCCAACATTATGGCAGGTTTTGCAATATATTCGAGCCATTTCCATTTTAGAGCAACTGCTAGCCAGTTGAATACAGCCAACCCCGCAGCAATTTGTGCAAATAAGTATTTTGACATCAGGACTTTTTCTTATTGAATTTGGATTTATTTAGGGCGAGGTCAGCTTTCTAACCACCAAACACTGCCCACTTTTTGCTGGGTCAATTCCACCTTTTGAACCCAAACTGTTTTAGCGCTTGCTCGTTATTGCGCCAGTTCTTACGAACCTTGACTCTCAGATCCAAATAAACCTTGCGGCTGCTCATGGCTTCAATTTGAGATCGGGCATGGGCGCCAATACGTTTGATCATCTTTCCGCCTTGGCCAACGACGATGCCTTTCTGTGAATCGCGCTCGACAAAGAGTGTTGTGCGGATATACGCACCATGGTCTCCGCGTTCAGTGTATTCGTCCATGCGTACTGCAATGGAGTGGGGAATTTCATCTCGTAATTGAACTAGGCACACTGCCCGAATCAGATCAGCAGCGATCTCTCTTTCATATAGATTAGTGATCTGATCAACCGGGAAAAAGGGTGGACCTTCGGGGATATTTGAGATTAGCGATTGTTTAAGATCGTCCAATTTATCCGCATGGATGGCGGAAATTCTTAGGGGCACTGCATCAGGCAGGAGTTCCTCGTAAACCGCCGCTCTTTGGTCCAAATCCCCTGCCTCCACGCGATCAATTTTGTTCAGGGCCAGGATCACCATTGGGCGCTGGTCAAGTTCGTCCAGTAATTTAATCAAGATGCGGTCTTCCTCATGAGGTGGCATTTTGGTGAGATCCACCAAAAAAAGAATCAGGTCCGCATCTGTGATGGCATCTGCAGCTTCGTCATTCATGAACTGACCGAGCTTATGATGTGGGTTGTGCAACCCGGGTGTATCAATAAATACGATTTGCGCTTCATCCAGGCTGAGAATCCCTAGCTGCTGGTGACGTGTGGTTTGCGGTTTTGGCGAAACAGCGGCAATTTTTTGCCCAATGAGACTATTGATAAGCGTAGACTTCCCTACATTTGGTCGACCCATAACTGCTACAAAGCCGGATCGGAATTCTTGTTCAGGTGGTGAGGTCATCAAAAAATCCTTAAGATTCTGCAATTTTGTCAGTGTATTATACCTCTGAGACTGGATAAGCTACCAAAACACAAATTTAGACCCAAAATGTGTTGATTTTTGTCTTGACCGATAATGAAGATGTCAGTATAATTGTGGCTCTTGTTTAGGCCCAGAGTTTATGAGATATTCCTTGGCCAAAGAGAAATCTGACTTGGGGACTACGCTACCCTGGCTAAATAGAACCGGCCAGGGTTTTCTTCCGCGTAGTCTGAGCTAGTTTAAGTTTTCAACCAGCCAAAGGTTGATTCAGGAGTAGTTGGTATATGTCACAGCTTCCACCCTCAAAATCTTACGCTCGAATTGATGTTCGTTTTGATTTGCCAGATTTGATCGAAGTGCAATTGGAATCCTTCGAGCGCTTGAAGAGCGAAAGACTGGCTGACCTTTTCCATGAGATTTCCCCTATTGAATCCTATAGTGGCGATATGCGCTTGTATTTCCCCAGCCAAACGCCCGAGGCCGAAGAGTGGAAATTATCTTATTGGTTTGAGGATCCCAAATATAACGTTGACGAATGTGTTGAGCGCGACTTGACATACGCTCGTCCGCTGTATGTCTCGGTGCTGCTAGCCGGGCCTGCCATCCCAGAACCCATGAAACAGGATATCTTCCTTGGTGATTTTCCAGAAATGACCGAGAAGGGCACTTTCATTATTAATGGTACTGAGCGAGTTGTCGTCACACAATTAATTCGTTCTCCAGGTGTCTATTTTGAGGCCGAAACCGATCGTACTACAGGGCGCCGTATGGCCAACTCGAAAATGATCCCTGATCGCGGCGCCTGGATGGAGTTTGGCACTCGCAAAAGTGATTACCTGACGCTCAAATTCAACCGCCGGCGCACAATTCCTATCACGATTTTCCTGAGGGCTTTAGCCGCTGTTGACGATGGATTGGGGAATAATGCTATCGTTGAAGGCACAGATGAGGAAATCCTCAGTCTGTTTGAAGATATCGATAACAATCCAGATCGCATGTATCTTCCCGCCACACTGGCCCAGGAGTCGGATTGGGATTTGAGTAACGGTATTACGGTTGCAGAAGCCGCATTATTGGAGTTTTTCCGACGAATGCGACCTGGCGATCCTGCTACCCTGGAAAATGCTCGCGAATTTTTAGAAGAGCAGCTTTTCCAACAGCGGCGCTATGATCTAAAGAGAGTGGGTCGCTACAAACTCAACCAGAAACTTGAATTACATGATATCGTCCCCATCGAACATCGCACGATAACCAAGTGGGATGTTATTCACCTGATACGCCATATGATTGCCATCAATAATGGTATTGAGAACCCTGACGATATTGACCACCTTGGCAACCGCCGTACGAAGACTGTGGGTGAGTTGATTCAAAATAAATTGCGCATTGGTCTACGCCGAATGGAACGCGTGGTCAAGGAGCGCATGTCAATTCGTGATAAGGACAATCTGTCACCCGTCAGTCTTGTCAATGTCCGTCCAGTTGTGGCAGCCCTACGTGAATTCTTTGGCTCCAGTCAGTTATCGCAATTTATGGATCAAACTAATCCCTTGGCTGAGCTACGCCATAAACGCACACTTTCTGCGCTTGGTCCGGGCGGTTTGCGGCGCGAGCGAGCTGGATTTGACGTCCGTGACGTGCATCAGTCTCACTATGGGCGTATTTGCCCCATCGAAACTCCGGAAGGTCCAAATATCGGTTTGATCGGACGTTTTGCATCTTTCGCCAAAGTCAACGAATATGGCTTCATTGAAACTCCATATCGTCGTGTTTTGAAGGTGTTGCCTCCTGATAGTCCCATGATGGTTGATCGTCAATTACGGGATGATGTTGCCAATCCAAAGTCTGGCAAAGTGATTGCTGAAAAAGGTACACGCGTTGACGAAAAACTTGCCAAACAGATAGCTAAACTTAATGTAGAAGAAATTTTGGTCGAAGCATTTGTGACTGAAGATTATATTTATCTATCAGCCGATACAGAAGATAGATTTGTTATTGCCCAAGCAAACTCGCCGCTCAATGAATTTGGTGAGTTCATTCGTGGACGAGCTTCAGCCCGACACCGCACTTCATTTATATTCTCTCCCGCTGAGAATATCGATTATATGGATGTTGCTCCGCAGCAAATTGTAGGCATCAGTGCCGCATTGATCCCCTTCTTGGAGCATGATGATGCCAACCGCGCCTTAATGGGTTCGAATATGCAGGCGCAAGCGGTTCCCTTGCTTCGTCCCCAAGTTCCCATAGTTTCAACGGGTATGGAATTCTCCGCTGCAGTTGATTCTGGACAGGTGGTTATTGCCAAAGATGATGGCGAAGTTGTATCCGTTACCGGTGGGCGAATTGTTGTGCGCCACAAAGATGGCGAGCGCGTTTATCCGATGAGGAAATACCAGCGCTCCAACCAGAGTACTTGTGTCGACCAGCGCCCCTCAGTAACCAAGGGTCAAATTGTCAAGAAGGGCGATGTGATCGCAGACTCTTCATCTACAGTAGATGGAAATTTAGCCTTGGGTCAAAATGCTTTGGTGGCGTTTCTCTCTTGGGAAGGAGAAAATTATGAGGATGCCATTGTCATCTCTGAGCGGCTCGTTCAGGATGATATGTTTACATCCGTGCATGTTGAGAAATACGAAGTTGAAGCACGCGATACTCGCTTGGGTCCCGAAGAAATTACCCGCGATATCCCCAACGTTGGCGAGACTGCCATCAAAGATCTCGATGAAGAAGGCATTGTGCGCATTGGCGCTGAAGTTGGCCCTAACGATATTTTGGTAGGGAAAATCTCCCCCAAAGGTGAAAAAGAACTTACACCTGAAGAAAGATTGCTGCGAGCGATTTTTGGTGAAAAGTCACGCGATGTAAAAGACACCTCGCTGAGAATGCCCCACGGTTCGCGTGGAAAAGTTGTTGATGTAAAAATCTTTTCCCGCGATGATGGAGTTGAACTCTCATCCGGTGTGGAAACTATGGTTCGCGTGGCTGTGGCTCAGCGCAGAAAGCTTTCTTCCGGCGATAAGCTGGCTGGTCGTCATGGTAATAAGGGTGTCGTTTCTGTGATTGTTCCCGAAGAGGATATGCCCTTCCTCGAAGACGGATCACCCGTTGACATTATCTTGAACCCCACTGGGGTTCCCGGCCGTATGAATGTTGGCCAAGTATTGGAAGTTCACTTAGGTTGGGCCGCGCGTGGTTTGGGTTTCCGCGCCATTACGCCTGTGTTTGATGGCGCCAGAGAAACTGAAATCGAAGCTGAGCTTGCCCGCGTCTGGATGATCGATCGGGCCTGGAAAGAAGTTGTTGAGCGCGCCTGGGAATGGCTCAACCAAGAAGGATATGACCCCATCGATATCGAAGATGACAATTATGTCCGCCGTGTTTTCATGGAAGCCTGGCTGGGTGATCTTGGATACGATGTATATAAACTAATTTCAGATGTCAGTTATGCCCGACGTGCAGTATTACGAGAATGGTTGAAAGAGAACGAATTCGACCCTGACAGCATCCTGGCCTTCGATGATATGATTATTCATGCCGATGATCGTGATGCCCAGGATGAACGTGCGGTCTATGCTTGCCTGCGTTTATGGTTGAAAGACCAGAATATCAAACATGGTAATCTTGATGATGATAAACTTCGAGCGAAAGCTGATGAAGTTGTGCTCAAGACAAACCTTCCATCACCCATTTTAGGGAAGCAGGTTATGCGAGATGGCAAGACAGGTGATAAATTTGATCGACCTGTAACCGTAGGTGTAATGTCTATCCTTAAGCTGCATCACTTGGTTGAAGATAAAGTCCACGCCCGTTCCACAGGTCCATACAGCTTGGTTTCCCAGCAGCCGCTGGGTGGTAAGGCACAATTTGGTGGCCAGAGGTTTGGTGAGATGGAAGTATGGGCGCTTGAAGCATATGGCGCAGCATACACGCTTCAGGAAATGCTCACCATCAAGTCAGATGATGTTGTTGGGCGTGTTAAGGCTTACGAAGCCATTGTGAAGGGCGAAGCCATGGATGCTCCCAGCATCCCAGCATCCTTCCAGGTTTTAGTGAAAGAACTCCAAAGTTTGGGTCTTCAAGTCGAGGCTGTAACAGAAGGCGGTAAAGTGATCCGCTTTGGCAAAGAAGATACTCGCAAGAAACGCCCCAAGATGAGTACTGGCTTACTTGGATTAGGTAAAAACTATTGACGCTGATTTTTCAGCATGGTACAATCACTGGTCGTTGTCCCAAAATAAGGGATGGGTAGGCTATACCCCCTGCCGAATTAACAGACTAATTGGAAATGAACGCGAGGCCATCAATGCACGAGCGATGGCCTCCGTTGTTGAAAAGAAGTAATGATCAAGGATTTATTTGGAGGCGAAAGTGCCCACGATTAATCAACTGGTTCGCAAAGGTCGTAAAGACAAAACTGCCAAGAGCAAAGCACCTGCTCTTCAATACACATTTAACTCATACAAACAGCGTCGTATTCGGCAGCCAAAGGGCGCCCCTCAAAAACGTGGGGTGTGCACAATCGTTCGCACAATGACCCCTAAGAAACCCAATTCTGCGCTGCGCAAGATCGCCCGTGTGCGTCTAACGAATATGATTGAGGTCACCGCTTATATTCCAGGCGAAGGCCACAATCTCCAGGAGCACTCGATTGTATTGGTTCGTGGGGGTCGTGTTAAAGATTTGCCTGGCGTGCGTTACCACATCGTCCGAGGCACCCTTGACTCCACTGGTGTTGATGATCGAAAGCAGGGCCGTTCTAAGTACGGAACCAAGAAACGCTAGTACATGAATAAGAAATCGCCGGAAAAGGTACACACCGGCGGTTCTTTTCGCTAATTGATTACGAAACGGAGAAATTGAATGCGACGAAATAGAGCGCCAAAACGCGAAATTGCACCCGATGTTCGCTATAATAGTGTCCAGGTGCAATCCTTTATAAATCGCGTGATGAAAAGTGGCAAAAAGAGCGTGGCTACCCGAGTGGTTTATGATGCTTTGGATATCATGCAAGAGCGCAGTGGCCAGGATGCCTTAGAGATGTTCGAAAAGGCTATCGAAAATTCCTCGCCGATTATGGAAGTAAAACCGCGTCGTATTGGTGGTGCAACATACCAGGTACCCATGGAGGTGCCCCACCATCGCCAATTCGCATTAGCAACCCGCTGGCTTTTGGGTGCAACACGCGGTCGCTCTGGGAAATCTTTTCCTGAGCTTCTGGCTGATGAATTGCTCGATGCGGCTAACAATACCGGCTCTGCAGTTCGCAAGCGCGAAGAATCCCATCGTATGGCTAAGGCCAACCGGGCTTTCTCGCATTTCCGTGTATAGGTTTATTGAGTAGGAAATAATGTCCCGTCAGTACCCTTTGGAGCGGTATCGAAATATTGGCGTCATCGCCCATATTGATGCCGGAAAAACTACCACGACCGAGCGCATCCTGTATTACACAGGAAAAACGCATCGTCTTGGTTCCGTCGATGATGGTACCACCGTCACCGACTGGATGGACCAAGAGCGAGAGCGTGGTATTACTATTGTATCTGCGGCTGTGTCTGCTGAATGGAATGAGCATCTGATCAATATCATTGATACTCCTGGCCATATCGATTTCACGGCTGAAGTGCAACGCTCCCTACGAGTGCTAGATGGTGGCGTGGTTGTGTTTGACGCCGTCCAAGGCGTTGAACCACAAAGTGAAACTGTATGGCGTCAGGCTGACCTTTACGCTGTGCCGCGCATATGCTTTGTGAACAAGATGGATCGCGTCGGGGCTTCATTTGACCGTACGATCCAAATGATTAAAGAGCGCTTGGGGGCTAATCCGGTAGCAGTACAGTTGCCCATAGGGGAAGAATCAGAATTCAAAGGCGTAGTTGATTTACTTACAGAACAATCCATCATATGGAAAGATGATCAAGGAAAAGAGCCTGTAGTTGGAGATGTTCCCGTTGATCTTCAAACTCAAGTTGAAGCAATGCGCGACCGCATGATTGAAAAAATTGCTGAAACTGATGATAATCTCACCCTTAAATATCTTGAAGGTGAGACGATCCCTGTTGATGAGTTGAAAGCCGCATTGCGGCAAGCCGTTATTTCCGGACAGTTGGCTCCGGTGTTTTGTGGAACATCTTTGCGCAACAAAGGCGTTCAACCAGTTTTGGATGCCGTTGTAGATTTCCTGCCCTCGCCATTGGACATTCCCGCAGTTCAAGGATACCGCCCGAACAGTGATGAGCTGCTCGAAAGACCAGCAGAAGACACGGCTCCAATGAGCGCTTTAGTCTTCAAAATAGTCACAGACCCCTATGTTGGTCGTTTGGCTTATTTGCGCATTTATTCTGGTCGCCTGAAGAAAGGCTCTTCGACATATAACTCCGTCAAGCAGAAAAAAGAGCGTATTGGCAGGCTGATCCGCATGTATGCGGATCGCCGAGAAGATATTGACGACGCCTCAGCTGGCGATATCGTCGCGGTTGTAGGCCCGAAATTTTCCTTCACAGGTGATACCCTGTGTGATGCGGCCAGTCAAGTTATTTTAGAAAACATCACCTTCCCAGAGCCTGTGATTTCGGTGGCAATTGAACCTAAAACCATGGCTGATCAGGACAAAATGTCCGAGGCTTTGCACAAGCTTTCAGAGGAAGATCCGACTTTCCAGGTTCGAGTTGATAATGAAACTGGGCAGACTCTGATCTCTGGGATGGGCGAGTTACATCTTGAAGTCTTGGTTGATCGCCTGCTTCGAGAGTTCAATGTACAGGCCCGGGTGGGCAACCCTCGCGTCGCTTATCGCGAGTCCATTACAAAGGCTGTAGAAAAAATAGAATATCGTCACTCCAAACAAACTGGCGGCCGCGGACAATTTGCTCATGTGGTGCTGGCAATCGAGCCCAATAAACCAGGGGCTGGGATTTCCTTTGAAAACGATATCACCGGTGGTTCTATTCCCAAGGAATTTATTCCTGCGGTGGAAAAAGGTGTCCGTGAAACAGCAGAATCGGGTATTCTCGCAGGGTATCCTGTGACCGATGTGAGTATCCGTTTGTATGATGGCTCATTCCACGAAGTTGATTCGAATGAGATTTCTTTCAAGCTGGCTGGATCAATGGCATTCCGAGATGCAGTACAACGGGCAAAACCTGTTTTGCAAGAACCAATTATGAAAGTGGAAGTTGTCACTCCAGATGATTATTTGGGTGAAGTTATTGGACAGATGAATTCGCGGCGCGGTGAAGTGCTGGGCATGGATGTTCGACCGGGAAACACACAGGCTGTTCGAGCAATGGTACCTTTAGCTGAGATGTTTGGCTACGCAACCCGTTTACGTTCAGCAACCAAAGGTCGCGGTGTGTTCACTATGGAGTTCGACCATTACGCCCAAGTTGCTGATAATTTAGCCAACCGAATTATTCGAGGCGAACTTTAGTAATTATTGAATTTATCCATAAGCACAGTAGTAGGAGAGTAAGATGGCAAAGGAACAATTTGTAAGAGACAAACCGCACCTGAACGTTGGGACGATGGGTCATATTGACCATGGCAAGACGACATTGACAGCGGCGATCACGAAGTATTGTGCGTATTTGGGCAATGCGGACT
>JADHTJ010000193.1 GCA_016785015.1 Anaerolineales bacterium | reverse complement strand
TACCAGTCTTGGAAGAATTGGTGCAGTTGGACAATTTCGGCTTCAATATGTAAGAATTCAAACGAGTGTACGCGGCGATTTTGTGTCATATGTATTTTTTCATCAAACTTCGGAAGTCTTTGACATAATTACTTATCTAACTCATGTTACGCACAGGTAGTGAGGGAGATTCTGTTAAGGTTGTGTAACATCAGTTATCTAAATAGCTGCAAGCTCCATCCAAGAAGCTGAGCGTGGCCCAATGGCCTGTACCTGGATTGTAGCGTTGAATCCATTCTCCACTGGTGATGGGGATGGTCAGGATGGTGGCATCTTCGTGTACGCATTTCTCGATATTGAAGGATGGCTTTGTAAGGCTGGAGCCCGTCAAGGGTTGGCATTTTCCCATGGGGATTTGGCTGAGATAATCAGGTGCTAAATTGGATATATGCTCAGGATATGTGCCAAACTCCTGATGATATTCTTCCAGGGCTGAAATGATCGGGGCAGCAGCGCGCTTATTTAGGCTAAAGCAAGCTGACCGAAAGATGACCAGGTCAAAGAATGGCGTAATCAGAATAAGGGGGATCAATAAAGCCGTCAACCAGAACATGCGCCGAATGGATTTGTCCGACTGTGTTACCTCTTCATGCTTGTTTCGCCAGAATACGAGATAGAGTAAAGTGATAAAACCTGCAGGTAGAGGCAAACATGTCACCGCAGCAACGAAAAAGGTTCCAGTTGAAAAGAAGATCAGGTATGCCTGCCCAGCTGCAAGCAGAAGTAGAAATGCCAGAAAGGTGAAAATCCAACCGAATTTTCGATTTAAGAGCAGTAATCCAATTGCAGGGCCTGAAATTAGGGCAATAACAAAGAGCAAAATGGTAATTACATTGAGCATAGTCACACCAATTCCAGTTGTCCAGGCCTACGTGTGTACAGGATACGTTTGCGAAAGGTCAGCCAGGCCTGAGTGGCATAGATCAGGCCCGTTTTTGAGATTAAAGTGCGTCCCAGGGATTCGGCTTTGATCACGGCTATAGATTTACTCCAATTTCAATGGCTTATTATAGGCTCTTTGGGAATTACCGTGAGAGAGCCCTTTCCACGGCGATTCCTAGAGACCCATATTATAACTGATGGACGCTTTTCAGATTCTTGGTAAGATTAACCAAAAGAATCGATATTAGGAGATTGATTGATGAAGAAAGATTATAAGCAATATTTCATTGCATTATTTGTCGCCCTGTTTGCAGTCGTAGGCATTTCGTCGATTGGATTTGCCCAATCGGAAGGGGTACAGCCAGATCAATTTGCCGTTGTTTTCGAGGCTTATCCCGAGGATGAATCTAAATTCGATGTACAGGTCTACAATGTGACCAAGAACGAAGAAGCGCTGCGCGTCACTGTCGAAGATGTCAATGTGAATCACTACCACAACAGCGAGGCCCATAATGGCAATTTGTACATCTTGAAGGAAATCGGTGATACATCCACCGATGACTGGATGTATGAATTATGGGTTTACAGCGCCGAAAGGGGTAGGTTGCTTTTCTCATCAAAGGGTATGGATTTCCGCGTGGCACCCGATGAAAGCTACATTGCCCTGAGTTATCCTCTGCCGCCGGATTATTTTTATGGTGCCGTGGGTTTTCTAGATTTGGCTGGCGGCGGGGAATTGGTGCAAGAATTTCCCTATGAAAGCATTCCAGATGAACTATCTATCGGCCTAGAAGAGTGGTCTGATGACAGCAGCGGCATGTGGGTCAAATTTGCAGCTGGTCCATCACCACAAATTTATTCAAAAGTTGACACAGCCTCTTGGCAAACAACTGAATTTGATTTGTTGGATCCTGGCGTGGGTCACGAGAATGATTTAAACCCCAATATCAGCCAAATTGTTTTCAGCGATTTGCCCGCCTTCTTTGACGCCATGTCTGCGCAGCTCTTTTTGGAGAGCGGCAACCCTGTGACGTTGTTCTTGTATGACCTGGATAAAGCTGAAATTCAGGTCATCGCTGAATCTGCTGCCAGCGCTTTTGCTCCAAAATGGCTGAATAATAATACAATTGAATTCGTTGACCCCGCGAGTGATTTTAGCGAACGAACCATCTACTTGTTAGACCCCTCAGTTGCTCAAGTGGGAGAGCCTGCAGAAGTGTTCCCGATGAGTATCCCTGATGGGTTTGAAATGCCAATGCAGACCCTGGTGTTGAGTTATGTCCCACCGATCTTGCCCGTAGAATTCTTCGTAGAGGAGGGTTTGCCCGCAATTTATCCGTACATTTACAGCAGCGACAACGGATTGTACGAAGCCACACTGGATTATGGGCCTGATTGTATGGGTGCAGGTGCTTGTGCGTATGGCTCAATGATGGCACGGGCAAATGATTTTGGCGTTCCCCAGGGCACAGAGAACAACCCCTATGATTTTGGCGCGGCGCGCCAGGTGATCCTGGCGAAAGGCATACAGGGGTATTTCATCGAATCGCAATGTGGAGCTAACTGCAGTGACGCCCTGATCTTCTGGCTCTATGAAGGTTATGAATATATGTTTGGGGCAAAGGCCGGCTCCCAAGAGGATGTCATTGCCCTGGCAAATGCTGCGATTGCGAATTCGATTCCTTAGGCACTGTCATGCAAAAAGGTGCTGGTGAGATACTACCAGCACCTTTTTTGATTCCGCTGTTTGCGCGCTGCCTGCTATTTGAGCGTCAAATCAAAAAAGGCGACCATGCGCTGATGATATTCCTTGGGGGCAACCACCGCGCCGCCCACATGCCAGGCATCTTCGATCAGCCAGAGCTGGGCATTTGCAGCCATCGCCTGGGCATATCGCTGGTTTACAATGCTTTCGAATTCGGCTAACCCGCCTGCAACGATAAACATCTCGACCTGACTGAGTTCGGACAGAATTTCAATAAAAGCTGGGGGCGCTTTCTGCCCAAAGTAGATCTCGTCCATTTTTAAAATGATGGCGTTGATCAGCGTGGCAAAGTGTTCGCCAGGTGTTTCTGCTTCCGGAAAATCTTCGATGCGCTGTGCCTGCATACCGTCCAGCCACAGCGCGGCCATCCGTTCAGGCTCCAGAAAAGCGGCATTTAGTGCAGTGTGTGCACCTCTCGAAAGACCGACTGCACCAATTTTTTTTGTATCGACTTCTGGGATGGTTTCTAGAAGGTCAAGCACTTTCAGCAGGTCTTCCGCCTGCATCCAACCGAGGTAAGCCCTGTCTCCGGTGGATTCTCCCGTACCGCGCTGGTCGTACATTAAAACTCCATAGCCTGCGCTGATCAGCTGGCGAGCATGCCAGGCTGTGCCGGTGCGATCACCGCGCGCTCCGTGAAGTAAGACGATTACTGGGCCGGGGTTTCCTGCAGGCGGCACATACCAGCCAGATATGATTACCCCATCATCTGTTTGGATTTGCACGTCATCGTATCCGGTTGCCCCGTAATCCAAAGGTGTCTCACAACAAACGGGATGCGGGTTTGGCCGCGCCTCAACGACCACGTAGGCAAACGGCCCTAGCAAAAAAATTACCAACGGAATTTCGAGCATAACGAGAAGCAGCACCCGCCGCTGGTAAAGCCAGCGATCTTGACCTAACCGGCTGAGGATGAACTCCACGCCGAGACCGATGGTCAACCCACACAAGGCTCCCACCAGAACACCCAGGCCAATCTGAAAGATGTAGTACCCAATGGCGGCGCCAAAGATTGCCCCAATCAGGGCATTAAAAAGGGGGAAGAATAATCTTTTGCTCATGGCTGGCAATAGGATAAAGTTTTTTGCAATTCCAGAAAAAATCGCTGTTTAGGCCTCAAACGCGGCTAGCGGGCGACGATGACGTGGTACTCATACACATGCGTGCCGGCAGGAAAATCTAATTCTTGGACACCATTGTTGAGAGATTCAACAAAAGTGACTGTTGTGGTGACAATGTGTTCGCCAGGAGCCCAATCGTTGAGCAGGGTGTAGTACGCCCGGCAATATTGCTCGCCGAACTGGCCATCAATTTCAACAAATCTTTCTAACCGAACCGTATCTCCATTGATAGCAAACGCCACTTCGATTTTTGACCAGTTTTCAAAATGAGTCTCTTCATCAGGCGTACACCAGACATAAACCCACATCAGGTCACGCGATCTGTTTAGGGGGATCGTGTGTGTGTAAGTCGTTCCTGCTTGTGAAAGTTCCGCGACTCCATAAGATTCTTGGGCAACTTGCTCAAGCCATTCAGTACGATCTTGAAAGGCAGCTTGCGCATCGGATTTTGTGGCAATCTTCGGGGGATGCTCAGGGGTCACGCCGGCGCCCAAAGGTTGAGACAAAACATCAATCACAAAATCCAACATAACGTCCTGTTCTTCAAGGTATTCGAGGCGCACATTCTCTTCAGTCAGCGGAACGCGGATATCTGGGACCACCCCGGTTCCCTCGATAATAATTTCTCCAGCCATGTTTTGGGTCATGCCCGTTGGCGTTTGTAGGCTGTATCCGCCTGGTAAAAGATATTGGCCACGCGCCACTTCGCCGTAAATGCCTTTAGATGCGTAATAGCCGAAAACGCGCGTTTGTGGCAGTTCTCCCAGAACATAGGATACATTTTCGCAGGCGCTGGCACAGGCAGAGCTGACCAAGATGGCCAACTGGCCATCGTAATAGAGTTCGTCATCAGGCTCGGTGTAATCGGGCGGGCCGAAGGTTTCGAATTCGCCGCTCTTTTCGCTGTAATAATAGGAGCGACTGACATCGATACGCTCTTCGACAAAATAGCTGGCGAAATATGTCCCCAAAGGACTGCCGCCGCCATTGTGGCGCAGATCGATGATGATCGCTGGGACGTTATTAGCAATCATGCGTTCGATAGCCCACTCCCATAGACGGATAATCAGCGTGATATCTTCTGATAGCGTGGATATCTTGATATAACCATTTCCATTCGGAAGGATTTCATATTCGACTGGCAGGCTGTTTCGATCTCGCCCGGCGTAAGGGCTGCTTGCCTCGTAGGTGTCCGGCTCAAATATTGATTTTATTGTTTCCGTAGTGGGTTCGGCCTCACCGGGATTTTGGAATGTGATCTCGACTTCTGTTCCAATAGAGCTGCGCGTCAGGAAGCGATACTGTTCTAAACGAAGGGATTCTTCGGTGGAGAATGGCATCGACCAGGGCGTCACTTCAGCAACAGCCTCTTGGATGGGAACGCCATTCCAACTTAGAATTTCAGCCCCCCACTGTATACCTGCATCGACAGCGGGTCCTTCAACATTGAGAATATGTACGATGATCCTGCCGTCATCCAGGCCGATGACGCCAAAGCCAAATCCGCCGCGCACTTCTTCGTTGAACAACTGACCGCCAATCTCGCCGCCGCCCAGGGCGATGTGGCCATCAGGGATTGACCAACTGTAATCGCGCAGCGCCAGGAAGTAAGCCGTCTCGTCTCTTTTCGATTCGGCCTCAGCAATGATTGGGGCATATTCATTGTAGAGCGCATCCCAATCGAGCCCCTTCATCTCTGTGAAAGGATATTCCGCAGACATTTTGTTGTGCAAGGTATCGAAACCCTCGCTCCAACTCAATTCACTGAAATCGTTGACAGTCAGCTCGCCCTCGTAGAGGGTCAGGTTAGCAACGCGCTCTTTATTGCTGATGAAGGGTTCTTCATCGAGGTTGACGAAGGAGTATCCAGCACCAATGGGCGTAGAAGGATCGTCCTCAGTGAAGAGCAGCCCGTCTTCGCCAAAACCACTGGGAAAATTTTGCTGATCGTCGGGAGCCCAAACTAAGATCACGCCGCCGATGATTTCGTTCTTATTTTCCGAGTCAATATGAGTGGATGTGTAGTTGGCTTTCCATCCGGCAGTTTCGTCATCTCCCAAAAATGGATCGTCGATATAGTTGGCCCGCATGGTCACATGCCAGATTTGCATGCCTAGATCTTCGGCATTGTCATTATCAATATCATTGAGCGGGCTGGTCGGCGCGGCGGGCAAATTGAGTGTGTAGGTGAATTCTCCCTCATCATCCAGCATGATTGGCCCAAGGATTTGAGCTTCTAAGGGCTGCTGATATTCATAATCTCGTTGGACAAACCCGGTGAGGTCCTCGAGAATCACATAGCGCTGGTTGAAATAAATGTCTACGATCCCCAGGTTAGAGATCTCAATATTACCCGTAATTTGAACAGGTTCTTCGGTGTTTGGCTCCGCATCATCCCCCTCGGCTTCTTCCTGAGATGTTTCAACAATTTCTGCGGTGGGTTCCGGGGTGATATCAGCCTCAGTGGGAATAGTTGTGGCGGATGGTTCGGCAGTCGGTGCGCTGGTCGATGAAATTGTTCGACCGCATGAGATGAGAGCAAACGTGATAAGCAGTAAGATTGCGAAAATTTTTGTTCGAGACATTTTTCCACCAATTATTTGATTTATTTGATCGGCGATTGTATCATGATTTAGAACCGCTCGATGGATATCAATGATGGGTCTCTAGAATCCGCCGTGGTAAGGGCTCTCTCACGGCAATTCCTACATCCCATCAATGATACTCACCTTGATGTGGTGTAGTTCAATCAACTTACACAAATTTCTGCGATACAATACTCAAACATGCTGAATCATTTTATGTCGGAGGTCGATCATGGTAACTCCTTTCATTCAATTTGCCCCTGAAACTTGCGCCTGGTGTGAAGGCTCCGGAAAATTTGGACAATACGACACTATTTGTCATATCTGTAAAGGCGAAGGCAGCGTCCTCGTAGCTCAACCTGCCAGGCGATGTCCTTGGTGCCAGGGCAGTGGTCAGGATGAAGAATCTGACCAGGCTGATCGCTGCAAGAATTGCGATGGTGCGGGATGGGCACATGTCTACCGGCCAGGGCTGTCAAGATAACTGTAGGAAATGACAAAGAAAATACTAATTGGGTATCACCAACGCAGCGGCAGCACATTGTTACAGCATATGCTTAATGAACATTCTGGAATTCGCTCCTTCAGTTTCGGCTCTGATGAAGCGATTAGAATATTCTAAACCAATTACCTCAATATAAAAAAATAATATGAAACGGCTTATGTGAAATCGAAAAATCGAAAGGTTGACAAAAAGGGAATATTCGCCAAGATTAAGGCGACAAAACCAATCTTAGGAGAATATTCCCATGCAAAGTATATCAATAGCTGAGCTTTTGTTGGTCATGTATGTA